>NZ_CP047420.1:3600000-3900000 GCF_009866655.1 Rathayibacter sp. VKM Ac-2804 | reverse complement strand
CGGCAGGCGCACGAGGAGCCCGAGCGTGTCGAGCGCCTGCCGGCCCACGTCCTGCGCGACGTTGCCGCGCTCCTCCCGGATCAGCTGCTGCGCGTAGGGCTCGACCGAGTCCCAGAGGTTGAACGCCGGATCGAGCGCGCTGCACACCCCCGACGTCAGCGACATCGCCCGGATGATGAGCAGGAAGTTCTCGGGCAGCTGGAACGGCAGCGAGCGCACCACGTCGCCGAACTGGATCGCGAAGTCGCGGAACTCGCGCGGGTCGACCTCGCGCAGCTCGGCGAAGCCCATGCCGCCGAAGCGCGCGAAGAGCTGCGTCATCGCGCGCTCGAGCTCGCGGGAGTCGGCCGAGGGGAGCAGCACCCCTACGTTGCGCGCCGCGTCGACGAGGCCCTTGCCGTCGCGCGAGGCGGCGGCGATCAGCATCGCGCGCAGTCCCGCCCTCGTCGACGGCGGCACCTCGCCCATCATCCCGAAGTCGATGAAGGTCAGCCGCCAGGGCAGCTCGCCGCCGGGGGTCGGCGTCACGAAGACGTTGCCCGGGTGCGGGTCGGCGTGGAACCAGCCGTTGGTGAAGAGCTGGTCGAACATGACCGCGGCGAACACCGGGGCGACGTCGCGCGGATCGATCCCGGCGGCGGCGAGACCCTCGGCGTCGGTGATCTTGATCGCGGTGACGTCCTGCAGGGTGAGCACCTTGCGGGTCGAGCGCTCCCAGATCACGTCCGGGACGGCGACGCGGGGATCGCCGGCGAAGTCGGCGGCGAAGCGCACCGAGTTGGCCGCCTCGCGCAGGTAGTCGATCTCCTCGAGGCTCGTGACCGCGAACTCCTCGACCAGCGCGGGCGCGTCGACGCGGTCGGAGACGAGGCGCACGTGGGTCAGCCAGCCGCCGATGCGCCGGAGCGCCGCGAGGTCGACCTCGACGATCTCGTCGATGCCGGGCCGCTGGACCTTGACGATGGCGTTCTCGTGCCCGGAGTCGGCGGCGTCCACCGGGGAGAGCCGGGCGCGGTGCGCCTGGCCGAGCGAGGCGGCGGCGACGGGCGTCTCGTCGACGTCCGCGTAGGCGCGTGCGAGCGTCGTCCCCAGCTCGGACTCGGCGAGGGCCCGGATCCGGGGGAACGGCACCGGAGGCACCTCGTCCTGGAGGCCCTCCAGCTCGCGGGTGATCTCGGGCGGCAGGACGTCCAGGCGCGACGACATGAACTGGCCCACCTTGATCATCAGACCGCCGAGGTCGACGGCCAGGACGTGGAAGCTGCGCGCGAAGCGCCGCATCCGCTGCGGGCGGGTGCGCAGCGCGACCGCCGTCAGCCCGATGCGGGGCAGCAGCAGATCGAAGAACCAGGTCACCGCGAGGTGCCAGGAGGCGAACCGCAGAATGCGGCGGTAGCGACGCTGGTCGCTGCGGGCTCGGCGGCCCGGGTCGGTCAGACCCGGGCGGACCGGCGCCACCCGGGTCAGTCCTGCGCGAGGATCGCGTACAGGCGTCGGCGCACGTCCTCGAGTTCGGAGACGGCCTGCCGGATCTGAGCCGGGGTGCCCGAGCGGCCGACCTGCGCGGCGGCCTGGGCGAGTGCGACGCCCGCCTTCGGCAGTGCGCCGAAGTCGACCTGGTCGGACTCGGACCAGGGGGCGTCGGTGCCCGAGGCGGCGACCTGCGCGCGACCGGAGTCGGTGAGGCTGTAGGTCTTGCGGCCGTTGGACTCGTCGGCGGCGATCAGGCCCTCGTCGGCGAGCAGCTGCAGGGTCGGGTAGACGGAGCCGGGGCTCGGCTTCCAGCTGCCGCCGCTGCGCTCCTCGATCTCGTGGATGATCTGGTAGCCGTGCATCGGCTGCTCGGCGAGGAGTGCGAGGACGGCGGCGCGGACGTCGCCGCGGCCGACGCGGCTGCCGGTGCGCTTCTCGAAGCCGGCGCGGGCCTGCTCCATCGCCTGCCAGATGCCGTCGATGGGGTTGCCGGCGCCGAACGCGCCGGTCGAGGACTGGTTCTTCATGGTGACCTCCGTATGTCTTCCGAGTGTGCCGTTCCGAACGACCGTGTCGCTCCGAACGATACTCAGCGATATGTGCGGCGACTGTGAGCGACTGTCTGGCGCGGCGGCCGTCGGCCGGACGACCGACTCCTTCCAGCGGCGGAGCGTGCACGGCGCGCCACGACCGGCTGATCGTCGAGACAACCAGGTGAGGATGTCTCGTCGCGACCAGCTGCGGCCGTTCCGAGACGCGCCGCTCCTTCGCTGCTGGTCGCATCGAGGAAAGGGAACCCGATGAGAAACACCCGTACTGTGGCGGCCTGCGTGGCCGCGACGACCCTGTTTGGCCTGCTGACGGCGACGCCGGCCCTGGCGGCGCCGCTGTCCGGCGACGTCGGCGCGTCGCAGAGTGCGCCTTCGGACGAGGCAGTGCCCTACGGGCCGATGGAGAGCTCCGGTGTGACCGCGTACTTCGAGGACGGCGAGGTCGCGGTCACGGTGCCCGACACCCTGGTCACTGCGTGGACCCGTTACGTGGTGCTCGCCGACGGGGAGGTGGTCGGGCAGATCTTCGCCGGTCAGGCCCGAGGGGCGGTGAGCACGGTGATCCAGGACGACGAGGCGAAGTACCGCTTCGAGATCGCGAAGCCCGGGGCTCGTGTGCAGGTCTCCGAGTACCTGGGAACGCTGGCCGACCCGGCCGACGACGCTCACTTCCTCCGCAAGCGGATCGACCTGCCGGGCGTGCAGGCGTCGTTCGTGGACGGCCGAGCGGTGGTGGGCGTGCCCGCGGAGTACCTCTCCGCGAGGAGGCGGATCGTGTTCTTCGCCGACGGGCGACCCATCACTCAGATCATGGGGAACACGGCGTACGACGGCGTGATCCGGTGGGACGAGGGCACGAACAAGATGTTCTCGCTGCGCGGGGTCGCGCGCGGGGAGCGGCTGGAGGCCTGGGAGTACGGCGGAGATCTGGGCGACGGGATCGGTTCGGAGTTCCGGAAGGTGAAGCTCCTCGACCAGAAGGTGGGTGAGAAGCCGCCGGTGACCGCGTCGTTCGAGAACGGACGCGCTGTCGTACGCGTCCCCTCTGAGTTCACCGATGCGAACAAGCGGATCGTCGTCCGCATCGATGGGCAGTACCGCGGGGAGATCCAGGGCGAGAGAGCCGACGGGCAGGACGGCAGCTCGAACAAGGACGGTGACAGGTCGTTCGAGTACACCCAGGCGAAGCCCGGAGACCGGCTGGAGGTGCTGCAGTACGGCGGCGAGCTGAACGACCCCCTCAGCCCCGACCTCCGGGAGGGCGTGCTGGTCGACCAGCAGCTCTAGCCGACTCGACTGAGGCTCCGGCTCGGTCGGGCGGGACGCGGAGGGTGCGGTCGTCGCGGAGACGCCCGCACCCTCTGCGCGCGGGCGTCTCCATGGCGGGGGTGCGTCTCGCGCCACAGCGAAGCGATCGTCGGTGGGTCCAGATGAGAATGTCTCGATGCGACCAGCCGTGGCCGTTCCCGGACGGGCTGCCGTCTCGCTGGTCGCCTTCATCGAAGGGAATCTCCATGAAGAACACACGCACCGCGGCGGCCTGTCTCGCCGCGACCACTCTGCTCGGGATGCTGTCGGCGACGCCGGCGATGGCCGAGCCGCTCGACGGGGGTGCCGGCGGCATCGTCCAGCATGAGGAGTCGGACCGGTCGAGCCCGGGACTCCTCGGCCCGTCCGTGACGGACGTGCCGGCCGGGCAGGCCGACCGCGGCGAGGCGGATATGTCCGACACGCAGCAGCCGGGTGGCCCGGATGCACGCCTGCCCGGGCGGCCTCTGCCGGTAGCGCCGGTCGAGCCCGCTGCGGAGACGGCACCGCCCGCGCAGTCGTCGTTCGTGGACGTGTCGCTCTCGGGCGATCAGGCCCTGGTGACGCTGTCCGACGACGTCTACCGGACGGACAAGCGGATCGTGGTCATCGTCGAGGGCAGATTCGTCGCTCAGATCCATGACGACGAGACGCGGGGCGTCGCGAGCACGACGGCCGATGCCGTCGGCGGTCGGACGACCTTCCACATCCCCGGTGTGAAGCCCGGTGAGCGTGTGGCGGTCACCGAGTACCTGGGATCACTGGACACCGAATTCGACGACTCCCTCCGACGGCAGAGGCTGTTCGCCGGGACGCTCGGTGCGCCCGAGCCGACGACGGCGCCGCCCGCTCCGACGACCGCGCCGCCCACTCCGACGACGGCGCCGCCTCCTCCGACGACCGAGACCCCCGCTCCGACCCCGTCGAAGGACGCGCCTGCGGGTGCTCCGCTGGTGACGGCGTCGTACGAGGAGGATCGGGCGGTCATCTCTCTGCCGAAGGCGATCCTGTCTCCCGAGAAGCGGGTGGATGTCTGGGTGAACGGCGTGAAGACCGCGGACGTCGTGAACGGCATGAACGGTCTGGGAGCCGGTGTCTGGGCGGCCTCTGACAAGGGCGATCGGCTGGTGATCAAGGTCGAGGCGGAGCTGGGTGATCAGGTGAAGGTCACTCTGGCCGATGTCGCCGGGACTGCTGCTGATCGGGGCGGTGCGGATCCGGTGCTGTTCGAGGGGTTGATGCACCCTCAGGACGGTCCGGTGGCGTCGGTGTCGTATGAGGATCAGCGAGCGGTCGTGCGGATCTCGAAGGCGCTCGCCGTTCCCGAGAAGCGGGTGACGATCTGGGTGAACGGTGTGAAGGGTGCCGAGTTCGCGAACGGCCTGAACGGTCTGCGCGCTGGTGTCGACCGTGGTGTTCGGACGGCGTATCACGAGGGTGAGCAGATGCTGCTCAAGCTCGAAGCGGAGCCGGGCGATCTGGTGAAGGTCACTGCTGTGGATGTCGATGGTTCCGGCGCTGATCAGGAGGGGACACGGCGGGACCTGTTCGAGAAGAAGCTGTAGACAGCGGGTCTGCACCGGGCCCGAGCGCGGCGCCCACCTCTGCGCCGGCCCCGTCGACCGCTCGTTCGGCGGTCGTCGATGAGAAGCGGTTCAGTGCCAGGAGTTGCGGTAGTCGAATGCGACTACCGCAACTTCTGCGTCGTGGCATCGACTCCGCAGAAGCCGCGGTACTCGGGAGTGACCACCGCGACTTCCGGCGTCTCGAGCGGGTCAGGCGGGCATGCCGCACTGCGCGACAGGAGGAGAAGGGGTGCGGTGCGCCTCGAACACAATGGCTCCTCGTGACCGGCCGAGGCCGCCCCAGAAGGTGCCGCTTCGTCGTCGCCGGTCGCAGTGAGAGAGGAATTCCATGAGAAGCACGCGCACCCTGGCGGCCTGCGTCGCCGCGACCGCCCTGGTCGGCCTGCTGTCGGCGACGCCGGCGACGGCCGCACCGGCCGACCGAGGCGGGGCCGGGGCCTCCCGGTCCGCGGCTGCGCCGGCCGTGCCCGCTCCTGCGCCGAGCTCGGCTGTGACGGCGTCCCTCGTGAACGGCCACGTGATCGTGAGCCTCCCCGGTGAGATCTCCTCGTCGGACACGTGGCTCATGGTCCGCGCCGGGGAGAGGGTCCTCGGTCAGATCCAGAACGGCGTCGTCGTCGGCGGCAGGCCGTACTACGCGCTGGACGGCCGGATGAAGGTCGAGTTCGGAGACGCCCAGCCTGGTGAGCGGCTGGGGGTCTTCCAACTCGAGGGATCGCTGGGCGATGACGTGGATGAGGCCCCCTGGATCAAGAAGCTGGCCGACGTCCGGGCGTCGGACGCTCCGGTCGAGTCGGGACTGACGGCGTCGTTCGAGGACGGCTTCGCGGTGGTGAGCGTGCCCACCGGCGTCTTCGCGGCGCAGAGGAGGCTCGTGTTCCGGGCCGACGGGGTGGAGGTCGGTCAGAGCTACGGCGGGAAGACCTTCATCGGCGGCGGCCAGGACGGGAGGACCACGTTCCTCGGCAGCAAGCGGATCGACGGCGACCGGACACGGATCCAGCTCCTCGGTGTGAAGCCCGGCAGTCGGGTGGAGGTCTCCGAGTACGAGGGAGCAGGGTTCGACTTCGGCGTGGAGGACGTCAAGCGGATCGCGAAGCTGTTCGACCAGCAGGTCGGCGAGAAGCCGGGCATGGCGGTGTCCCTGGTGAACGGGAACGCCGTGCTGTCCGTGCCCGATGAGGTCCTCCGGACGAACAAGCGGCTGGTGGTCTCCACCGGCGGAAGGGACCTCGGAGAGATCCAGGGGGACGCGGCGTACGGGCCGGTGAACGAGTGGCGCGAGGGCGACGCGAAGCTGTTCGAGTTCAGCACGGTGACCCCCGGTGAGCACCTGGAGGTCTGGGAGTACGAGGGCACGTGGTACGACTCGCGCGATCCGGCCCTCCGCAAGGAGAAGCTGCTCGACCAGGTTCTGACGGCAACGCCGCCTGCGCCTCCCGCGCCCGCCCCGGCGGAGCCGACGTTCGTGAAGGCGTCGATCTCGGGCGGTCGTGCTCTGGTGACCCTGCCTGATGCCATCGTCGAGTCGGATCGGCGCTTCGTGGTCGTGGTCGGCGGGAAGCCCGTCGCCGAGATGCGGGAGAACGATGCCCGCGGCGTCGCTGGCGTCTCGAAGTCGACCGAGGACGCGGAGACGACCTTCCTCATCGACGGTGTGGATCCCGGCGATCGACTGGAGGTCTGGGAGTACGAGGGCGTGCTGGGCTTCGGGTTCGACGACGCGCTTCGGAGGGCGAAGGTGTTCGACCAGCAGCTGTAGGCCGCTCGGCTCAGGACGCAGAAGTCGCGGTAGTCGCGTTCGACTACCGCGACTTCTGCGTTGTGGGTGGGGTCAGCGCGGGATGCGCTGGAGTGCGGTGCGGCGCTCGCGGTCCTCGAGGGCGGCGCGCTCGTGGCGGAGGACGGTGACCTCCGCGTGGGTGGGCGGGAGGCGGCGCTCCCGGGTGCTCCACGCCACGAGGGCGATGCCCGCGCGGAGGGCGAGGCGGTCGAGCAGGCGGGCGGTGCGGGGTCGGGGGAGGCGGGCGACGAGTGTCGCTGCGGTGTTCACGATGGTGTCCTTCGTGCGGGGCCCGGTCGGTGCCGGGCGGCTGGCGCGCGGGCGCGCCGGAGAGCGCCTGGTGGGCGCGGCGAGGAGCGCGCTCGGAGCGCGCGGAGCGGCCGCCGGAGGGGCGGCGCGCGGGACCCGGGGATCGGGTCGGGAACGGGACGACGGTCCGTGCGGCGGTGCCGCGGACCGGGAGCTTCTTCTGCGCCGTCACCGTCTGAGCGATGACGAGCGGGAGGCTCGACCGGTCAGTCGGAGAGGGCGCCGAAGAAGCCGGCGGTGGTGAAGTGCGGTGCGTGCGTCATGGTCGGCTCCTTTCGTGGTGGCGTTCGTCGACCGTAGCGGGTCGACGGCGTTCCTGGCAAGAGGCTGTGTGCGGGTCGGCGGATCTCGATACGCCGCCTCCGGCTGCTGCTCGACCAGCATGAGGGCGGCTGCGTGGACGGGGGAGCGGCTGCCCCTTGCATGCTGATCGAGTAGGCCGCATGGCGGCCGTATCGAGATCCACCGTGCTGAGGACGCGGGTCTCGATACGCCGCCTGCGGCGGCTACTCGACCAGCATGAGGGCGCCCGCGGCGGCCGCTCGACCAGCATGAGGCACCTGCGCGGACGGGAGGACGGTGGAGCGGCTGGCCCTTGCATGCTGATCGAGTAGGCCGCATGGCGGCCGTATCGAGATCCACCGTGCTGAGGACGTGGGTCTCGATACGCCGCGTTCCGCGGCTACTCGACCAGCATGGTCGGCCTGCGGCGGTTCTGCGTGCCGGAGGTGGAGCCGAGTCAGGCGCGGGGGCGGGGCTGCAGGCGCTCGAGCTGGGTGACGTGGGCCGGGGTCAGCTCCTCGAGGGAGTGGGCGCCGAGCAGCTTCATGGTGCGGACGATCTGGTCGGAGAGGATCGCGATGGTGCGGTCGACGCCCTGGCGGCCGCCGGCCATCAGGCCGTAGAGGTAGGCGCGGCCGATGAGGGTGAACTTCGCTCCCAGGGCGATGGAGGAGACGATGTCGGCGCCGTTCATGATGCCGGTGTCGACCATCACCTCGGTGTCGGTGCCGACCTCGCGGACGACCTCGGGGAGGAGGTGGAACGGGATGGGCGCGCGGTCGAGCTGGCGTCCGCCGTGGTTGGAGAGGACGATGCCGTCGACGCCGAAGTCGGCGAACTTGTGGGCGTCCTCGACGCTCTGCACGCCCTTGATGACGAGCTTGCCGGGCCACATCTCGCGGATGACCTTCAGGTCCTCGAAGCTGATGGTGGGGTCCATGGCGAGGTCGAGGAGGTCGCCGACGGTGCCGCCGGTCGCGCTGAGCGAGGCGAACTCGAGCTTCTGGGTGGTGAGGAAGTCGAACCACCACCACGGGCGGGGCAGGGCGTCCAGGACGGTGCCGACGGTGAGCTGCGGCGGGATGGAGAAGCCGTTGCGCTTGTCGCGCAGGCGGGCGCCGGCGACGGGGGTGTCGACGGTGAAGAAGAGCGTCTCGTAGCCGGCCTGCGCGGCGCGCTCGACGAGGCCGTAGGAGATCTCGCGGTCGCGCATGACGTAGAGCTGGAACCAGTTGCGGCCGTGGGGGTTGGCCTTCTTCACGTTCTCGATCGAGGTGGTGCCGAGCGTGGAGAGGGTGAACGGGATGCCCGCGGCGGCGGCCGCTCCGGCCCCGGCGGTCTCGCCCTCGGTCTGCATCAGGCGGGTGAATCCGGTGGGCGCGATCCCGAACGGCATGGCGGAGGGTGCGCCGAGGACGGTGGCGGTGGTGTCGACGGCGGCGACGTCGCGGAGCACCTGGGGGTGGAACTCCACGTCCTCGAAGGCCTGGCGGGCGCGGGCGATGGAGATCTCGCCCTCGGCGGAGCCGTCGGTGTAGTCGAACGCGGCCTTCGGGGTGCGGCGCTTCGCGATGGTGCGGAGGTCCTCGATGGTGAGCGCGGCGTCGAGGCGGCGCTTGCGGCCGTCGAGCTCGGGCTTCTTGAAGCTGAGGTACTCGAGCAGCTCGACGGGCTTCGGGAACTGGCGCTGGACCATGCTGGTCAGCCTTTCTCGGGGGAGGAGGGACGGGGTTCGTAGCGCACCGGCGGGAACGCCCGGCGCACGAGCGCGCGCAGCGATTCGAGCGAGCCGGAGACGAGGCCCTGGGCGCGGGCCTGGACGATGATGTTGCCGATCGCCGTGGCCTCGCTGGGGCCGGCCTCGACCGGGAGCCCGGTGCGGTCGGCGGTGAGCTGGCAGAGCAGCTCGTTCTGCGAGCCGCCGCCGACGATGTGGATCGTGCGGACCCGCTTGCCGCTGAGTCGGACGGCGTCGGCGAGGGTGCTCGCGTAGGCCTCGGCGAGCGACTCCAGGATCGAGCGGACGAACTCGGGCCGGGTGCGCGGCTGCGCGAGGCCGCGCTCGACGCACCACTCGACGATCCGGCCGGGCATGTTGCCGGGGGCGAGGAAGCGCTCGTCGGCGGGGTCGAAGGTCGTGATCGGGCCGCGGATCGCCGCGGCCTCCCGCAGCAGCTCGGGGAGGTCGATCTGCTCGCCGGTGCTGCGCTCCCAGGTGCGGATCGACTCGGAGAGCAGCCACAGCCCGGACACGTTCTTCAGGAATCGGACACGCCCGTCGACGCCGCCCTCGTTGGTGAAGTTGGCGGCCCGACCCTCCAGCGAGACCACCGGCTCCTCGAGTTCGACGCCGACGAGCGACCAGGTGCCGCTGGAGATGTACGCGAAGTCCTCGTCCGCGGCCGGCACGGCGACGACGGCCGAGGCCGTGTCGTGCGAGCCGACGGCGACGACGCCGAGCCCGGCCGGGGCGCCGAGCTCGGCGGCGACGGCGGGCAGGAGCGAGCCGAGCCGGGAGCCCGGCTCGATCAGAGGGGCGAGGATCCCGAGCGGCAGATCGAGGCGCGCGAGGAGCTCGTGGTCCCACGCGCGGGTGTGCGGGTCGAGCAGACCCGTGGTGGAGGCGTTGGTGATCTCGGTCGCGGCGACGCCGGTCAGCCAGTAGCCGATCAGGTCCGGGACGAGCAGCGCCTGGTCGGCGAGGGCGAGCACGTCGCGCTCGGCGGCGAGCTGGAACAGCGTGTTGAAGGGGAGGTGCTGCAGTCCGTTGCGCGCGTAGAGCTCCTCCGCGCCGATCCGCGCGTGCACATCGGCGACGCCGCGCGCGGTCCGCTCGTCGCGGTAGTGGTACGGCGCGCCGAGCATGCGCCCCTGCCGCAGCAGGGCGTAGTCGACGGCCCAGGAGTCGATGCCGATCGAGACGACCTCGGGCTCGTCGCGGAGGGCGTTGGTCAGCCCGGTCGTCAGCGAGCGGTGCAGCTCGAGGATGTTCCAGTGCAGCGCGGACTCGGCGCCCTCCTGGACGCGGACCGGCTGGTTCGGGAAGCGCGCGACGTGCCGCATCCGCAGCTCGTCGTGGCCGACGTAGCCGAGGATGACGCGCCCGCTGGTCGCGCCGAGGTCGACCGCCGCGACCGCCTTCATCGGAGGGCTCCTCTGTCGGACGCCTTCGGCGGGATGCGACCCATTGAGGGCCGCCGTCGCGTCCCACGGTCTTCCGGGCCGAGGGCTGCCGCCTTTCGGGCGATGCTGCGGCGTTCCCGCGATGACGATGTCATCGCAGGAAGGCCGCAGCCACGCCCGCGTCGACAGGGACGTGGAGTCCGGTCGTGTGCGAGAAGTCGGAAGTGCAGAGGGCGAAGACGGCGTTGGCGACGTTCTCGGGGACGACCTCGCGCTTGAGGATGGTGCGCTTGGCGTAGAACGCGCCCAGGTCCTCCTCGTCGATGCCGTAGGTCTTGGCGCGGTTCGCGCCCCAGCCGGAGGCGAAGATGCCGGAGCCGCGGACGACACCGTCGGGGTTGATGCCGTTGACCTTGATGCCGTGCTCGCCGAGCTCGGCGGCCAGCAGGCGGACCTGGTGGGCCTGGTCGGCCTTGGTCGCGGAGTAGGCGATGTTGTTCGGGCCGGCGAAGACCGAGTTCTTCGAGGAGATGTAGACGATGTCGCCGCCGAGCTTCTGGTCGACGAGCACGCGGGCCGCGGCCTGCGAGACGAGGAACGAGCCCTTCGCCATCACGTCGTGCTGGAGGTCCCAGTCGGCCTCGGTGGTGTCGAAGAGCGACTTCGAGAGCGAGAGGCCGGCGTTGTTGACCACCAGGTCGAGACCGCCGAAGGCGAGCACGGTGGCGTCGATCGCGGCCTTGACGGCGGCGGCGTCGGAGACGTTCGCCGCCACTCCCACCGCGACGTCGGTCGAGCCGAGCTCCGCGGCCGCGGCCTGCGCCTTGGCGAGATCGAGGTCGGCGACGACGACGCAGGCGCCCTCGGCGGCGAGGCGGGTGGCGATGGCCTTGCCGATGCCGGAGGCGGCGCCGGTGACGAGTGCGATGCGGGAGGCGAGGGGCTTGGGCTTCGGCATCCGCTGCAGCTTCGCCTCCTCGAGCGCCCAGTACTCGATGCGGAACTTCTCGGCCTCGTCGATCGGGGCGTAGGTCGAGATCGCCTCGGCGCCGCGCATCACGTTGATCGCGTTGACGTAGAACTCGCCGGCGACGCGGGCGGTCTGCTTGTTCGCGCCGTAGGAGAACATGCCCACGCCCGGCACGAGCACGATCAGCGGGTCGGCGCCGCGGATCGCGGGGCTCTCGGGCGTCGCGTGCGCGTCGTAGTAGGCCTGGTAGTCGGCGCGGTACGCCTCGTGCAGCGCGGGGAGGCGCTCGACGATCTCCTCGACCGTGGCTGTGGCCGGCAGGTCGACGAGCAACGGCTTCACCTTGGTGCGGAGGAAGTGGTCCGGGCAGGAGGTGCCGAGCGCGGCCAGGCGCGGGTGCTCGGTGCTCGCGAGGAAGTCGAGGACCTCGGCGGAGTCGGTGAAGTGGCCGACCTGGGGGCGGTCGTGCGAGGCGATTGAGCGCAGGTGCGCGGCGAGGGCGGCGGCCTTGGCGCGGCGCTCCTCCTCGGGCAGAGCGGAGTAGCCGTCGAGGGCGGGGCCGAAGGGATCGGGGCGGCCGTGCTCGGCGATGTACGCGCTCGCGGTCTCGATGATGCGGAGCGAGTTCGCCTCAGCCTCCTCGCTGGTGTCGCCCCAGGCGGTGATGCCGTGGCCGCCGAGGATCGCGCCGATGACCTCGGGGTTCGCCTCCTTGATCGCGGCGATGTCGAGGCCGAGCTGGAAGCCGGGGCGGCGCCACGGGACCCAGGCGACGGTGCCGCCGAAGGCCTCGGCGGTGAGGCGCTCGCCGTCGGCGGCGGTCGCGAAGGCGATGCCGGAGTCGGGGTGCAGGTGATCGACGTGCGCGGCGTCGACGAGGCCGTGCATCGCGGTGTCGATCGAGGGGGCGGCGCCGCCCTTGCCGTGCAGCGTGTAGTCGAAGGCGGCGACCATCTCGTCCTCGCGGTCGACGCCGGGGTAGACGTTCACGAGCGCGCGGAGGCGGTCCATGCGGAGGACCGCGAGGCCCGACTCCTTCAGCGTGCCGAGGTCGCCGCCGGAGCCCTTGACCCAGAGCAGCTCGACGGGCTCACCGGTGACGGGGTCGGTCTCGACGCCCTTCGCGGAGGTGTTGCCGCCGGCGTAGTTCGTGTTGCGCGGGTCGGCCCCGAGGCGGTTCGAGCGGGCGATGAGCTCCGCGGCGGTCGAGGCTGCCATGACTTCTCCGTCTGGTTGAACGAGTGTGTTAACTATCACAGAAGCTAACAGGCCGACTCGTTCCGGTCAATGCTCGTCAGCGCACGTCGGCGAGACCGCGGAAGGGGTCGAGCCGGTCGTCGGCGGGGTCGAGCTCGGTGACGAGCACAGCGATCGCGTCCCAGTCGAGCGCGCGGGCGAGGGCCGTGCGCTCGAGCTTGGAGGAGTCGACCAGCAGCACCGTCTCGGCCGAGGCGGCGACGAGGACGCGCTTGACCTGCGCCTCCTCGAGCGTCACCTCGCTGGTGCCCGCGCGGGTGACGGCCGAGGCGGAGGTGAAGAAGCGGTCGTAGTGCAGCTCGGCCGCGCCGGAGCAGGCGAGGGGGCCGACGAAGCTGTCGGTCTCGGCCTGGAGCTCGCCGCCGATCAGGACGACGCGGGCGCGGGTGGCGCGCGCCGAGGCGTGGTTCTCCAGCGAGTTGGTCGCGATGAGCAGCCGCGGCGACTCCGGGGCGGCGGCGAGGAGGGTGCCCGCGGTCGAGGAGGCGTCCACCGCGATCGCGCCGGAGTCGGGCAGCAGGGCGACGGCCTTCCGGGCGATCTCGCGCTTGGCGGCGGCGCCCGCGGCCAGGCGCTCGGCGAAGGGGCGGGGGCGGAGCGCGGCGACCGCGCCGCCGCGGACCCGGCTGAGACGGCCCTCCACCTCGAGATCGGCGAGGTCGCGCCGGACGGTCATCGTCGAGACGTCGAGCTCGGCCGCCGCGTCGTCGAGGCGGATCGCGCCGTCGCGCTCGAGCAGCTCGATCAGGCGCGCGCGCCGCTCCGCGGAGTCCACCGTGGCCATGCCGCTCCCGTTCCGCCGGCGCGTGGGCGCCCGCGCGATCGAGAGTAACGGTGGGCGGGTGCGGCCTGCGTCGGTGCCGGCCGGCGTCAGTCCTGGTCGTCGCGATCGCGGCGCACCTGGGCCGCAGGGTCGCGACCGGTCACCGGGAACTGCCCCGTCACTCCGTCGCGCAGCTCCGCGATCCGGAGGATGCGCCCGCGCTGGAGGAACCAGCCGGCCACCAGCAGCGGGACGATGATCACCAGCGAGGCGATGGTGAGGGTGCCGACCGGGAAGTCGATCGCCATCAGCACGAGCACCACGGCCAGGAAGACGAGGGTCAGCCAGGACGTGACCGGGGCGCCGGGGAGCTTGAAGGAGGGCTCCTTCGCGAGGCCCTTCTTCGCCCACTGCCGCAGCCGCATCTGGCAGAGGATGATCGTGCCCCACGCCGTGATGATGCCGAGGCTCGCGATGTTGAGCGCGATCTCGAACGCCTGGCTCGGCACGAAGTAGTTCAGCACCACGCCCGCCACCGTGAAGGTCGCGGTGAGCAGGATGCCCGCGTAGGGCACGCCGCCGCGCGACATCCGCGTGGTCCACTTCGGGGCGGAGCCGTTCATGCCCATCGAGTGCAGCGCGCGACCGGTGGAGTAGAGGCCGGCGTTGAGCGAGGAGAGGGCTGCTGTGAGGACCACGAAGTTCATGATCGAGCCGGCGATCGTGCCGACCTCGGGGCCGCCGATCGAGGAGAAGAAGGTGACGAAGGGGCTCTCGCCCTCCTTGTAGGCGGTGAACGGCAGCAGCAGCGAGAGCAGGACGATCGAGCCGACGTAGAAGATCGCGATCCGGAAGATCACCGAGTTGATCGCACGCGGGATCACCTTCTCGGTGTCCTGCGTCTCGCCGGAGGCGGTGCCGACCAGCTCGATCGCGGCGTAGGCGAAGACCACGCCCTGCATGACCAGGACCGCGGGGAGCAGGCCGTTGGGCAGGATGCCGCCGTTGTCCGCGAGGATCGAGACGCCGGTCCGCACGGTCTCGCCGCCGGCCTGCACCGGGAAGGCGAAGACGAGCCAGATCAGCGCGACGACGAGGAAGGCGACGAGCGCCGTCACCTTGATCAGGGCGAACCAGAACTCGAGCTCGCCGAAGACCTTGACCGCGACCATGTTCGCAGCGAGGACGACGAGCAGCGCGATCAGGGCGAGGAGCCACTGCGGCGCCGCGGTGAAGGCCGACCAGTACTTGAGGTAGACGGCGACGGCGGTGGTGTCGACGATCGAGGTCATCGCCCAGTTGAGGAAGTACATCCAGCCGGCCGCGTAGGCGAACTTCTCGCCGTAGAACTCGCGGGCGTAGGAGATGAACGACCCCGACGACGGGCGGTGCAGGACCAGCTCGCCGAGGGCGCGGAGGATGAAGAACGCGAAGATCCCGGCGACGAGGTAGGCGATCGCGAGGGCCGGGCCGGCGGAGTTGAGGCGGCCGCCGGCGCCGAGGAAGAGCCCGGTTCCGATCGCACCGCCGATCGCGATCATCTGGAGCTGGCGGGGCTTCAGACCGTGCTGGTAGCCCTCCTGCTCGTGCGAGAAGTCCTTGGGGGGCGCCTGCTCCGCACCGATGTCGTCCTGCGCTGTCATGGCGTCACGGTACTCCCGCGCAGCGCCGGCTCTGGCCGGTGGCCGCGCGGAGGGGATGGGTAGGCGTGTGCCCGGGCGGTCGGGAGGGTGCGGCGGGGTGTCGAGACTCCTCCACAGGTACTGAAACGCGCCGAGTCGTCGAGATACCTCGCAGAGGTGGTCAGATGAGTATGGTATCGGGCATACGGTTCCCTCGCTGCCGCAGCGCAGCCCGCCTCACCGGTCTCGGCGACGGCGGTCCGAAACAGAGAGGTCCCACCATGTCCTTCCGAGCACCCGGCTCCCGCCGGTCCTTCATCACCGGACTCGCCCTGACGGGGGCGATGCTGATCGCGCCCGTCGCGGCGGCGTACACCGTGTCCCACCCGGAGGAGGGAGGGACGTGGATCCACGGGACGAGCCGCGGGACCGTGCTGTCCTCCTACGAGCACGACTCTCGCAGGCACAAGGCGACCGTCTACAACGGCGAGTACCACTACGCGGGATGCCAGAACCCGGGTGTCCCCGCCGCGGTGAGTGCACCCGCTCGACCCTACGAGGTCGACTCCGCGTACTACGACATCTGCTCCTGACCGATCGGCGGGCGGAGCCTCGGCTCCGCCCGCCCCTGCAGCGGGGAGAGCTGTGAGAAGCAAGAGCGTGATTCTCGGCTATGCGCTGGCCGTCGTCCTGGCGGCCGTGCTCGCCGTCGTCTTCGTGCGGGCGTTCGACGCGCGCGGTCTGGTCTGGGACGGGGGCTGGCAGCTCAGGATCTCGAAGGACGCGACACCACTGGTCGCGGCGAGCGACGTCTACCGGGAGCTCACGGTGCTGGCCGAGGATCGCGGGATCGACGTCGTCCGCTACGTCGAGGACGCGGTCGAGCCGGCCACCGTGCGCCACCTCTACGTCGCGGGTGACGGGGCAGCGGCGGAGCTGCTCCGCGACGGCTACGGCGCGGTCGACACGTCGATCACCACGACAGTCGCGCCGCTGCAGGACCTGGATCTGCTCGATCCGCGCGGCGCCTGGCTGATCGGCGGGGATCGAGCGGATGCGGAGGCGGTGCTCGCGGTCCTCGAGGACGGCGGCTGGTCCGGCAGAGTCGCCCCCTATGTCTCCACCGTCGACATCGACACCTATCGGGAGTACGGCGATCTGATGCGCTCGCTCGCGGTCGCGCTGCTCGCCGTCGTCGTCCTCGTCGGGGCGGGGACTCTGCTGCGGAGCCGCGCACACGGTGTGCAGCGGCTGCACGGCGCGGGGCTCCTCCGGATCCTGCTGTCGGAGTGGCGCTTCCTCGCGCTCCCGGTGGTCGTGCTCTCGCTCGGGGGAGTGGCCGCGGTCGCTCTCGCGACCGCCGCTCTGAACGGCCTCGCCCAGCTGCCGACGGTCCTCGCGCTCTCCGGTCGGCTTCTCGCGCTCCTCCTGCTCGCGGCGG
Organism: Rathayibacter sp. VKM Ac-2804; assembly: GCF_009866655.1. Taxonomy (NCBI): domain Bacteria; kingdom Bacillati; phylum Actinomycetota; class Actinomycetes; order Micrococcales; family Microbacteriaceae; genus Rathayibacter; species Rathayibacter sp. VKM Ac-2804. The sequence continues at coordinate 3,883,532 of NZ_CP047420.1, read as the reverse complement.
TCGTCGCGCAGATCCTCGCGATCGCCCTCACCGACGGCCGACGGCTCGTCGATCAGGTCAAGGGCGAGATCGACGGCTGGTGGGTGCTGCTCGGCGTCTACGCGGTGCGGGTCCCCGCGGTGCTGGTGCTCCTCGCGATCGTCGCCGCACTCGGGCAGAGCGCGAAGGTCGCGGAGATCGAGGGTCGCAGCCGTGAGCTCTGGAGTGCCGCCGAGGACGCGGTCACGATCAGCATCAGCGGGTACCTCGGCGAGTCCGAGTACCGCGCCGCGAACGGGCCACTGGCCGATCTGGTCGTCTCGCGGGAAGCCGCCGGTGAGGTGATCTTCGTCACGCCGCGACTCGGTCTCGAACGGAACCTGCTGATCGTCGGTGAGGGCTACCTCCGAAGGGTCGAGGTCCTCGGAGAGGGCGGGCGCCGGATCACTGACGTCCCCGACGGCGTTCTCACCGTCCTCGAGCCGGAGGACTCCTCCGCGCAGCGGCGGCAGTCCGCGCTCGCGGAGCTGCACTCCTGGCAGGATATCCAGTCGAGCGTCTCCGACCCGGCACCGGGGACCGTCGACCTTCCGGTCGTGGAGCACGTCGTGCCGTCGGGGCAGACCCTCGTCACCTTCGGCTCCGGAGACATGGTCTTCCAACCCGAGCCCGAGCTCGTCGATCCGATCGTCGTCGTCCTGCCGTCGGTCGACGTGCTCGCCCACTCCGAGCTGATCGCGGTGATCACTCAGGGCGGAGTGATCTTCACCGACCCTCCGGCGCTCTCGGGCGCGATCGAGGAGCGCGGGCTCTCCGGTGTCGTGGGCTCGATCACTCCCGTGGCGTACCAGGCGAACGAGCAGTACCGGCGGGCGCTCGGCGCGCACGCGATCAACGTGACCGGGTTCGTGAGCGGCGGGATCGTCGTGCTGCTCACCGGTCTCGTCGCGGCGGTGGTGCTGGTGGAGAAGGACCGCAAGCGGGCGTTCGTGCACCGGCTGTCCGGGCTCGGACCGCTCACGGCGCACCGGAGCGGGCTCCTGCTGGAGGGCGTTCTGCTGACGGCGACGCTGGCGCTCGCCGTCGTCCCGCAGTGGTTCCGCGATCCGAAGGACGTCCGCACGGTGATCGATCTCGGCACGGTCGACACCGAGAACTTCCTGCTCGAGCAGACGGCGCTGGACATCGGCGTGGTCGCGTCCAGCGCTGCGCTCCTCGTCGCGTGCCTCGCCCTCGCCCACCGGAGGGCGAGCCGCTCGCCCGTCGTCGACGCCTGATGCGCTCCCTGCTCCACTCCTCCCTCCCGACCGAACGGAAAGGCCTCCTGTGATCCTCGCCACCCATCTCGCCAAGGGCTACGGCTCGCGCACGCTGTGGAGCGGACTCGACGTCACCGTCGCCTCCGGCAGCACCCTCGCCCTCACCGGCGCGAGCGGCAGCGGCAAGTCGACGCTCCTCAACTGCCTCGGGCTCCTCGACGCCCCCGACTCGGGCTCGATCGAGGTCGACGGGGAGGAGCTGACCCGCTTGCGGGCGCACGGCCGACGCCGCTTCCGACGGGACCGGCTCGGCTACCTCTTCCAGAGCTACGCGCTCGTCGACACTGCGACCGTCGAGCAGAACCTCGCGATCGCGCTCGGCGAGCGGCGCGGCCGCAGCGACCGGTTCGAGCGCGCGCTCGACCGCGTCGGCCTCGCCGGGCGTGGCCGCGAGCGCGTCGCCCGGCTGAGCGGCGGCGAGCAGCAGCGGGTCGCGCTCGCCCGGCTGCTGGTGAAGAGCCCGACCCTCGTGCTGGCCGACGAGCCGACCGGCGCCCTCGACGCCGAGAACAGCGAGACCGTGCTCGACGTGCTGACCGAGCTCGCCGGTCACGGCGCGAGCGTGGTCGTCGCGACCCACGACCCCGGCATCGCGAGCTGGTGCGACGAACGGCTCCACCTCATAGCGTCCTGAGCCGCAGGGAGCCCCCGGCCGAACCGTGCTGGTCGGGGTCTCGATACGCCCGCTGCGCGCGCTGCTCGACCAGCAGAAGGACCCGCTGCGCGGGCTACCCGCCAGCACAGGGGGTGGGGCAGGGTCTCCCGAGGGAGTGCTCAGCCGGATCTTGCTGGTCGAGTAGCCCCGCAGGGGAGTATCGAGACCCGACCACTGCAGAAGGCCCGCTCTGCAGACCCTGCTCCTGACGAGAGTGGGTCTCGATACGCCCGCTGCGCGGGCTGCTCGACCAGCAAGGGCTCCCGCTGCGCGGGCTACTCGTCCGGCGAAGGAAGGGTGGCGAAGGCGAGATCGATGAGGGGGAGGCGGTCGCGGTCGACGACGGCCGTCAGGACGCGGTCGCCGAGGTCGGCGCCGACGCCGAGGACGTGCGCGTCGGTGTCGATCCGGAGGCCGGGGATCGACCGGCCGTCGAGGAGCAGCGGGACGTCGCGCTCGACGCACTTCTCGGTGGCTCGGCCGAGCAGCTCACCCGGGAAGCCGCCGCGGACGCGCTCGTCGCGGAACCGGTTCATCAGGACGTGGTTCACGTGCTCGACGAGGACGCTCTCGACGGAGTGCCACGGCGGCGCCGGCTCGTGCACGACGGTCGTCCGCACCGCCTCCCACAGCCAGGGGTAGCGCATCCGGGCGGTGATCGCGGTCATCCAGTCGGGCAGGGGGCGCACCGGCGGGGCGTCGAGCGAGGCGCGCAGCTCGTCGTCCAGCTCCGCGAGGTTCGCGCAGTCGTCGTGGTCGTCCGGGTTGAGCCAGACCGTGTAGCCGATCGCCACGGACTCGGTCTCGACGCGTCCGCCGGAGGGGCTCGACGTCGTGCCGGACGTCCACGGCTCGAGCGACGGCTGAGGCGTGAAGCCGTACAGCGGGCCCGGGAAGGCGCGCGCCACCTCGTCGAGGGTCGGCGGGACCGGGACGTCCTCGAGGCGGGCGCTCTCGTCGAAGAACATCTCCTGAGCCTGGCGCGTCGCCAGGGCGGGCGCAACGGCGGCCCGGGGCTGGGCGCAGGGCGGGTCTCGACACGCCCGCTGCGCGGGCTGCTCGACCAGCAAAAGGGACCCGCTAAGCGGGCTGCTCGACCAGCGGAGGTCGGCGGGTCTCTTCGCTCGGTGCCCGGCGGAAGCATGTCGGTCGAGTAGCCCCGCAGGGGCGTATCGAGACCCGACCCCGTCGGCTCGTGCGGTCTGCGGACTCGGCTCCTGGCGATGGGGGTCTCGATACGCCCGCTGCGCGGGCTGCTCGACCAGCAAAGGGGCTCAGGTGGGGGCGCGGCGGGTGACGAAGGTGAAGTCGAGGAGGGGGAGGCGGTCGCGGTCGACGACGGCCGTCAGGAAGCGGTCGCCGAGCTGGGCGCCGACGCCGAGGACGTGCGCGTCGGTGTCGATCCGGATGCCGGGGACCGGACGGCCGTCGAGGAGGAGCGGGACGTCGTGCTCGACGCCGAGGTCCATCGCGGGGCCGAGGAGCTCGACGGGGTCGATCCCCCGGGCGCGCTCGGCGCGGGCGCGGCTCCTCAGGATGCGGTTCACATGGTCGATGAGCGCGAACTCGATGTTCTGCCACGGCGAGTGCTCCTCCGCGACGCTCGTCCGCACCGCGTCCCACAGCCGGGGGTACGGCAGGCGGGCGGCGATCTCCGCCATCCACTCGGGCACGGGGCGCGTCGACGGTGCGTCGAGTGAGGGCCTCGGCTCGCCGTCGAGCTCCTCGAGATTCGCGGGGTCGTCGTGGTCGGCCGGGTTGCGCCAGAACGTGTAGCCGATCGAGGCCTCGTCGAAGAGGATCCTCCCGTCCCGGTCGCGCGCCGAGGCCGAGGACAGCCACTCCTCCAGGGACGGCTGGGGTGTGAGGGTGAAGAGCGGACCGACGAAGAACTGCGTCACGACGTCCAGCGTCGGCGGCTCGGGGAGATCCTCGGGGGACAGGTACTCGTCGGCGTGCATCCGTCCAGCCTCATGCGACGGGGCGCGGTGGACGACGCCGTTCGGCGAACCGGCGCGAGGCGACGCCTCGAGGCGCCGCGGCTCTCAGGCCGGCGCTGCGTCCGCGGGTGCCGCGTCGACTCCCGCAGCTCGCGCCCGCGCCTTGATCGCCTCGATCACCGCGGTCTTGGCGTCCGAGTAGGCGTTCATGTCGGCCCAGCGCCGCCCCATCAGGGAGCGCTTCGTCGACTCGTAGAGGGCGCGGTCGTCGGCGTCGCGACGGAGGTGGTCGCGGAGCAGGAGGTACTCCTCGATCGCGCCGTCGTCCCGGGCATAGAGGTGCACGTGCACGTCGCGGTCCGGGGTGCGGACGAGGCGGTGCCCGGGCTCGCGGACCCGGAGCGCGTAGCCGGCCGCGAGCAGCGGGTCGAGGTAGTCCTCCTCGGCGGTGATGTCGGGGACGGCGACGACGATGTCGATGATCGGCTTCGCGGCCAGACCGGGCACGGACGTCGAGCCGATGTGCTCGATCGCGACGTCCACCTCGGTGAGCGCCTGCGCGATCCGCCGCTCGTGCTCGCGGAACGACTCCGGCCAGCCCTCGTCGTACGCGTGCAGTCCGACTGCGAGCGGCTCGGCGCCGCCGACGATGTCGACGCTCGTGACGTCGGGGCGGCGGGGGCGCTCGCTGCTGTCCATACCGGAATCCTCGCAGTGGTCGCGGCCGGTGATCGCGATCGGCGAACGCCCGGGGCAAGGGCTTGCAGCCCGCGGGTCGGAGGGATTGTCTGGAGACAGGAAAGAGAGGTGTCACCATGACGCAGACCTTCCCCGCGTGGTTGCGGGACCAGGAGAAGAGGGACGACGAGGTCGGCGAGCTCGCCCAGACCTACGCCGGCCGCGGCGACCTGCCGGAGCACGGCGGACGGGCCATCTACGACGGCTACTTCGCGAGCGAGCCCGCCTCGGCCCAGGCCGGACTCGAGCGGGCGTGGATGGAGTTCGAGGCGCACCCCGAGCCGTCCGCGACCTCGGACGAGCCGGAGGGACTGCGATGAGCGACCAGACCCCGAGCCCCGTCGAGGACCCGGACGACCAGGCCGACAAGCCCTCGCAGGCCGAGGGCGAGGATCCGCGCGACACCCCGGTCGAGGTGCTGCCCGCCGAGGGCAAGCCGTCGAAGGCCGAGGGCTGAGCCGGTCGATCGGACGTGGAGGGGCGTTCCCGGTGACGGGGGCGCCCCTTTCCGCTGCCTGCGGTGGGGGACCTCGGTACGTCCGCTGCGCGGGCTCCTCGATCAGCAGGGGGTGCCCGCTGCGCGGGCTCCTCGTCGGCATGGTCCGGCGAGGGCAGTCCGTTCAGCAGAAGTTGCGGTACTCGCGGGCGACTACCGCGACTTCTGAGGAGCGGGCGAGGGCATGGTGGTCGAGTAGTCGGAGAGCGGCGTATCGAGACCCGCTGTTCGGGGATGGTGGATCTCGATACGCCCTCTGCGAGGGCTACTCGATCAGCATGGGCGGGGCGACGACGGGCGGGTCAGCGGCTGACGGCCGACATCAGCTCGTGGGCCTCGGCGCTCTCGGGGTACTGGGCGAGCACGCGCTCCAGGTCGCGGCGGGCGGGCGCGCGCCGGCCGTCGGCGAGGTGGGTGCTGGCCCGCTCGTAGAGGGCCTCGATCCGGAGCTCGACGGGCCGGGCGGTGGTGACGTTCGGCCGCACCACGCGGTCGAACGCCTCGAGGGCGCTCTCGATCAGGCCGAGTTCGCGCAGGGCGACACCGCGGCGGATGAGGACCGCGGCGGACGGGGCGTCGACGTTGACCACCGGCGCGGAGAACTGCGCCATGTCGCTCCAGCGCCGCCGGGCGGAGTAGAGCGCGGCGAGCGAGGAGGCGGCCAGCGTCGAGGGCGGCAAGGTCTCGACGGCCGCGGTGGCACCGGCGGGGTCGTCCGCGGCGGCGAGCTCGGCGAAGAGCAGGCGGAGCGCGGTCGCGTCGAGCGGCACGTCGATGTCGAGGCCGGCGCTGAGCGGCAGGTGGGCGGTCAGGACGATCCCGTAGCGGCGGAGGAACGGATCGGCGGACGGGTCGTAGCGCATCCGCACCAGCCAGCCCGCCAGACGGAGGGCGCGGTCGTCCTCGCGGCGCGAGAGCGCGTCGCGGACGAGCTCGATCACGGCCGCGAGCTTCGAGCCCTCCGGGGAGGCGGCGGTCGCCTCGTGCAGCTCGGCGGCGGGGGCACCGGCGCGGATCAGCCGGATCAGCGGTGCCTCCCACGGCTGCGCCAGCGGCGAGGGCCGCACGAGACCGGGGCCGCTCGGCATCGACAGGCCGGCCGAGAGGCGGGAGCGGTCGCGGGAGCGGCTGAGGGCCGGTCCGACGACGGGGTGGAGGCGCGCACCGGCGAGCACTCGCAGTTCTCCCGCGGTCCGGAAACCGATCCCCACTGCAGTCCCCTTCGCGCCCCGGGACGAGCGTCGACGTCCCCCTGGACCCCAGTTTACGGGGTTTTCCGGCAGTGCTCCCCCCGAAAGGGGCCCGTGGCCGTGTCGGGGATCGGGGGAGTGCCGACGCATCGGGGCGGACGGCTCCGCGGCGTCACGGCCGCCCCTCGCGCGACGGACGGCCGCCCCGCGAGCAGGGCGGCCGTCCGAGGAGGTCCGGTCAGCGGGTCGCGGTGAGGCGGGAGCCGTCCGCGGCACTGCGCTCGACGGCGTCGAGCACCTGCTGCACCTGCAGCGCGTCGGCGAACGACGGCGTGGGCTGGACGCCCTCCGCGATCGCCGTGACGAGGTCGACGACCTGGTGGCTGAAGACGTGCTCGTAGCCGAGCCCGTGCCCGGTCGGCCACCAGGCGGCGGCGTAGGGGTGCACGGGCTCCGTCACCTGGATGGTGCGGAAGCCCTGCGCGTCCTCGGGGTCGCGGCCGTCGTAGTACTCCAGCTCGTTCAGCCGCTCGAAGTCGAACGCGATCGAGCCGGTCTCGCCGTTGATCTCGATCCGGTTCGCGTTGCGGCGGCCGAGCGCGAGCCGGGTCGACTCGAAGACGCCGAGGGCGCCTCCGCTGAGCGTCGCCGTGAAGAGGGCGGCGTCGTCGACGGTGACCGGGCCGCGCTCGGCGCCCTCCTCGGCGCGACCGCCGAGTCCCGCCTGCGCGGAGAGGACGGGGCGCTCGGTGACGAAGGTGCGCAGCATCGCCGAGACGCCGTCGATCGTCTGCCCGGTGAGCCACTGCGCGGTGTCGATGCTGTGCGCGCCGATGTCGCCGAGGGCGCCGGAGCCGGCCTTCTCCTTGTCGAGCCGCCAGGTCAGCGGCCCCTCGGAGTCGCTCAGCCAGTCCTGCAGGTACTGCGCGCGGACGTGCCGGATCTCGCCGAGCCGGCCCTCCTCGATGAAGCGCTTGGCGAGGGCGAGCGCCGGGGTGCGGCGGTAGCTGAAGCCGCACATCGCGAAGCCGGTCGCGGCGGCGGCCGCCTCCGTCATCGTCCGCGCCTCGGGCACGGAGCGCGCCAGCGGCTTCTCGCAGAGCACGTGCTTGCCGGCCTCGAGCGCGGCGATCGCGATCTCGGCGTGCCGGTCGCCCGGGGTGCAGATGTCGATCAGATCGATGTCGTCGCGGGCGATCACGGCGCGCCAGTCGATCGACGACTCGGTCGCGCCGAAGTTGGCGGCGGCGGCCCGCGCGCGGCCCTCGTCGCGGCCGACGACGACGGCGAGCTCGGGCTGCAGCGGCAGGTCGAAGAAGCGCGGCGCGGTCCGCCAGGCCTGGGCGTGGGCGCGGCCCATGAAGGCGTGGCCGATCATCGCCACGCGGAGAGGTGCTGTCATCGGGGTCTCCTCGGAAGGGGCGCGCCGGCCGCGACCGGGAGAGGTCGCGACCGGCGCGGGGTCGGTCGGGTCGGGCGGCGGGGTCAGGCGCGGACGGGCTCGCCGACCGGCTCGCCGGCGGCCGTCCGCAGCGGGAGCAGCTCGGGCCGCTCCGCCGTGGTCTCGATCGCGACGACCGCCTTCTCGGCGCTCGAGCGCAGGATCGCGTCCATGATCTCGAGGACGTGCAGGGCGAGGCGGCCGGAGGCGCGGTGCGGCCGGTCCTCCTCGATCGCCTCGGCGATGTCGGCGAGGCCGACGCCGCGCCCGGTGTCGACGACGCCGGCGGAGTCGGGGACGACCCGCCAGTCCTCGTCGCGCACGGCGACCTCGACCGGGTCGGAGAACATGTTCGGGTCGGGGACCGAGATCGTGCCCTCCGTGCCGAAGATCTCGAACTTCGGCGCGCGGCTGCGCCAGACCTCGAAGCTGACGGTCACGGTCGAGGTGACGCCGTTCTCGTGCTCGAGCAGCGCGCTGATGTGCGTGTCGATCGAGACGGAGATGGGCGTGCCGGCGCGCGGGCCGGACTCGATGGTGCGCGGGCGGTCCGAGCGGGTCGCGAGGCCGGTGACCCGGACGACGGGACCGAAGAAGTGCACCAGCGCGGTCAGGTAGTACGGGCCCATGTCCAGCAGCGGTCCGCCGCCGGGCTGGTAGTAGAACTCGGGCGCCGGGTGCCAGCGCTCGTGGCCGGGCGCCGCCCAGTGCACCTGCGCGGCGATCGGCGTGCCGATCACTCCCGAGTCGAGCGTCTGCCGCGCGGTCTGCACGCCGGTGCCGAGCACGGTGTCGGGAGCGCTTCCGAAGCGCAGCCCCAGCTCCTCGGCCAGGTCGAGCATCGGCGCGGCCTCGGCCGGGTTCAGGCCCAGCGGCTTCTCCGCGAAGACGTGCTTGCCGGCCTTCAGTGCGCGGGCGCCGATCTCGACGTGCGCGGCCGGGATGGTCAGGTTGAGCACGGCGTCGACCTCGGGGTCGGCGATCAGGTCGTCGACCGAGAGCGCGCGGACGCCGTGCTCGTCGGCGACCTCCTGCGCGCGGGCCGTGTTGAGATCCGCGACCGCGACGAGGCGGAGGCCGGGGAAGGTCGGGAGGTTCGCGAGGTACTGCTCGCTGATCTTCCCGACTCCGATGATGCCGACTCTCAGCGGGAGGCCCACAGCAGTCCCCTTTCGATGATGGTGCGGACGTTGGCGTCCTGGAGGATCTCGACGCGGTGGCCCGGGGTCGAGACGAAGATGCGGCCGGCGCCCCACTGGCGGGTCCACACGGCGGGGGAGGTGATCGGGCGGTGCCACGGGTCCCACTCGCGGACGGCCTGCGTCGTGGTCGCGAGCACGTCGTTGTAGTCGTCGTGCAGCACCCAGTACTGCTCGGTGGTGAGCTCGAAGTCGGTGATGCCCTGCGTGATCGGATGGTCGGCGGCGAGGGCCGTCATCTCGATCGTGTGCGGGACGTAGTTGTCCGACTGCTCGCCGGTGCGCTCGTCCGGGTGCTTGCCGGGGTGCGAGACGAACTGGCCGCCGATCAGCTGCAGGTAGTCGGAGTTGTTCCGGTACGAGTCGGCGATGCCGCCGTGCCAGCCGGCCAGGCCGGTGCCGCGCTCGACGGCCGCGCGCAGGCCGAGGAACTCGGGCCACTCGATCGAGGTCATGGTGTTGGACTGCACGATCAGGTCGACGGTGCGGAGGTAGTCCTCGTCGGCGTAGACGGCGGTCGACTCCTCGACGCGCACCTCGAAGCCGTTCTCGGCGAGGAAGGGCAGGAACAGCTCGGTCGCCTCGACGGGCTGGTGGCCGTCCCAGCCGCCGCGGACGACGAGCGCCCTCTTGGCGGGAGTGGTCGGGGGGAGGTCGGTCATCGGTGTCCTCGGGGTGCTCGGCGGATCGCTCCGCGGTTCGTCATCGAACGGTAGTTGCGCAACTCACGTTGCCGCCCCCGCCCGCGTCCCCTCAGTCTGCACCCCGGGAGAGTCCCGGGCAAGGCGCGGAATGCGTCGTGGTGTCGTGCTAGCGGGGAAGTGTTTCGCAACTCGTTCTGCTCTACAGTGGGGGCATGGACGACACCGGTGCCGCTCCCCGCCCCACCATGGCCCGCATCGCGGAGCGCGCGGCGACGAGCGTGCCGACGGTCTCGAAGGTGCTCAGCGGCGGCACCGACGTCTCCGAGGCGACGCGGCTGCGGGTGATGGAGGCCGCGCACGAGCTCGGCTACCGGCGCCGGCCCCGTCTGCGCCCGCCGGCGGAGGACCCGCACGTCGCGCACATCGTCGACGTCGTCGTCGGCCACCTCGACGGCACCTGGATCGGACCCGTCCTCGGCGGGATCGAGGAGGAGGCCGCGGCGGCCGGCGTCGACCTGGTGCTCACCCGCGCGCGCCCCGACGGGGAGTGGGTCAACCGGCTCCTGCGCCGCTCGTCGCTCGGGGCGATCGTCGTCCTCGTGGACGTGACGGCCGCGCAGCTGCACCTGCTCACCACCGCCGAGCTGCCCGTGGTGATCGTGGATCCGATCACCCGCCCGCCCGCCGACGTGGCGAGCATCGGCGCGACCAACTGGGACGGCGGCCGGATGGCGGCGGAGCACCTGCTCGGCCGGGGCCACACCCGCATCGGCGTGATCGCGGGCGCCCGGGGGCAGCTCTACAGCAGTGCCCGGCTCGACGGCTTCAGCACGGCGCTGCGCGACGCGGGGGTGCCGCTGCCGCGGGAGCGCGTGGTCTACGGCGGCTGGAACCGGGACCGTGCGCGGGACGTCGCCTCCGCAATGCTGTCGGACGCGCTGATCCGGCCCACGGCGCTCTTCGCGCTCTCGGACACGATGGCGCTCGGGGTCTACGACGCGGCCGACCAGGCGGGACTGCGCATCCCCGACGACCTCAGCGTGATCGGCTTCGACGACGTGCAGGAGTCGGCCTGGGCGACGCCGCCGCTGACCACGATCCAGCAGCCGATCGCCGACATGGGCGCCGCCGCCTTCCGGATGCTGCACCAGGCGCACCGCGCGGCCCGGCCGCTGTCCTCGAGCGCGACGCGGCTGGAGCTGGAGACCCGGCTGATCGAGCGCGCGTCGGTGGCCGCGCCGCGCTGAGGGCGGGTCTCGATACGCCCCTGCGGGGCTACTCGACCAGCATGCGGCTGCGGTGAGTCGCCCGAGAAGGTGCGTCTCGGGGTGGAGAACGGGCCTTCTCGGGCGAGTCGGTGCGGGTCCGGGCTAGAGGGCGCCCTGGGTGGCGGTGCCGGCGGGGATCGGGGAGAGGCGGGTGACGACGGGGGGCGCGGCGACGAGGCCCTTGATGGCGGCGTTCAGGCGGACGACGGGGTCGCCGGCGCCGTGGGCGTCGAGGGCCTCGGCGCTGGTCCACTTCTCGAGCATGACGATGGTGCCGTCGGGGGAGTCGTGGATCGCGTAGAGCTCGCAGCCCTCCTCGCCGTGGACCTCGGCGATGGCGGGCGTGAGGGCGGCGACGAGGGCGTCGCGCTGGCCCTCGGCGGGGGTGAAGATCGCGGTGACGACGACGGGGTCGGACATGGCAGTGCCTTTCGTGGAGGGGTGGTGGGGCGGAGTCAGCGCTCCGCCGGGGCGGCGCAGCTGGAGCGGATGACGAGGTCGGCCTGGACCTCGATGTGCTGGGGGGTGTCGGGGATGCGGCCCTGCATCCGGGCCAGCACCAGGTCGACGCTGTGCCGGGCGAGCATGTCGATCGGCTGGCGGACGACGCTGAGCGGCGGGGTGACGAGCTCGCTCCACGGGTTGTCGTCGAAGACGACCACGGAGAGCGCCTCGGGGATCGCGACGCCGAGCTGGAACAGGCGGTGCACGGCGCTGCGCACCTGCGCCGTGTTGGCGACGATCACGGCGGTCGGCGGCTCCGGCAGGGCGAGCAGCGCGGCGACGGCCTCGCCGCCGATGTCGCCGCGGAACGGGACCTCGCGGATCAGCGTGCCGTCGATCGGCAGCCCGGCGGCGGTGAGGGCGGCGCGGTAGCCGGCGACGCGCGCCTGGCCGGTCGAGGTGCGCAGCGGCCCCGAGACGATCGCGATCCGGCGGTGGCCGAGCGCGAGCAGGTGATCGGTCGCGCGGGCGGCGGAGGCGGAGTTGCCGATGCTGACCACGTCGACGTCGTCGAGACCGGGGGTGGTGCGGTCGACGAAGACGACGTCGATCCCGGCCCGGCGCAGCCGCGACCACTTCTCGAGGTTCTCGCCGGACGGGGTCGCGATGACGCCGCCGACCGAGCGGTCGAGCAGGCTGGTGAGCGACTCGCCCTCGACGTGCGAGTCCTCCTGCGTCGTCATCAGGAGCACCTGGGCGCCGCGGGCGCGCGCCTCCCAGACGACGCTGTCGGCCAGGCGGGCGAAGAACGGGTTCGTCAGGTCGGGCAGGACCAGGCCGATGGACAGGGTCTGACCGTGGCTCAGCTCGCGGGCCGCGGCGCGCGGCCGGAAGCCGAGCTGCTCGATCGCCTCGACCACGCGGCGCCGGGTGTCGACGGCGACCGGGCCGGTCCCGTCGTTGAGCACGCGCGACACCACGGACACCGAGACGCCCGCACTGCGCGCGACGTCGCGGATCGTCGGTGCTTTCTGCACGGTTCCTCCCCAGCTGTCGGGCAATCGTATCGGCGCGGGACCGGGCCGCCGCGCCCGCTGTTGACACACTCTAATCGTTGCTGGTACAAAACTGGTACCGGTTCCACTGGGAGCCGGCGAGCAGCACTTCCCCGACGAAGACTGCGCACGACGACGACGTCCTCCGCCCCCGAGGCGGCCCTCTGCGTCCGTGCGCCCCCGGACCAGAGAGGCCACCGTGAACCTGTACAAACTCCTCGGCGATCGCGAACGAGAGGGCCGCCCCATCCGCATCGGGCTGATCGGTGCCGGGCGCTACGGCACCATGTACCTCTCGCAGGCGCGCAACATCCCCGGCGTCCACGTGGTCGCCATCGCCGACGTCAACGTCGCGCGGGCTCGCGGCGCCTTCGAGCTGGTCGACTGGCCGGCCGAGGCGATGGCCGCGGACATCCCCGAGGCGCTCGCGAACCGGACGACCACCATCGTCGACAACGCCGCCGTCCTCTTCGAGCACGACATCGACGTCATCGTCGAGGCGACCGGCAACCCGATCGTCGGCGTGCACCACGCGCTCCGGGCGATCGAGACCGGCAAGCACATCATCATGGTCACCGTCGAGGCCGACGCGCTGGCCGGCCCCGCGCTGGCCAAGCGCGCCGAGGCCGCGGGCATCGTCTACTCGATGGCGTACGGCGACCAGCCCGCCCTGATCATGGAGCTCGTCGACTGGGCCCGCACCAGCGGCTTCGACGTCGTCTGCGCCGGCAAGGGCGCCAAGTACCTCGAGCACTACCACCAGATGAACCCCGACAACGTCTGGGAGAACTGGGAGTTCAGCAAGGAGCTGACCGACTCCGGACAGCTCAACCCGTACATGCACACCTCGTTCCGCGACGGCACGAAGGCCGCGATCGAGATGGCGGCGGTCGCGAACGCGGCGGGCCTGGTGCCCTCCGACTCCGGCCTCACCTTCACGCCGGGCGACGTCGAGGAGATCGCGACGATCAGCCGGCCGAGCTCGATCGGCGGCGCCCTCGACCACGAGGGGACGGTCGACGTGATGTCGAGCGTCCGGCGCGACGGCTCCCTCATCCCGCACAACACGCAGGAGGGCGTCTACGTCGTGGTCAAGGCGACCAACCCCTACGTGTCCACCTGTTTCGACGAGTACCCGTGGCACCCGGACCCGACCAAGCAGTACGCGGCGCTCTACCGGCCGTACCACTACGTCGGCCTCGAGTTGAACGTGTCGATCGCCAACGCGGCGCTGCGCGGCATCTCGACCGGGCACCCCGAGGGCTTCTACGGCGACGTCGTCGCGACCGCGAAGAAGGACCTGAAGGCCGGCGAGTTCCTCGACGGCGAGGGCGGCTTCACCGTCTACGGCAAGCTCGTCTCCGCGAAGCACTCGGTCGCCATCGGAGCGCTCCCCGTCGCCCTGGCCCATCACGTCGAGCTGCGCCACGACGTCGCGCAGGGCGCGACCGTCGGCTGGGACGACGTGATCATCGACGAGTCGCTCGCCGAGGCGCTCGAGCTGCGCCGCGAGACCGAGGCGCTGCTCGCCTCCTGACCCCCTCGGGCCGGGCGCGTCCTCCGCCCGGCCCGCCTCCGCACCACCCTCGCGATCCGCGACCCCGCACGACCCCGCCCCACCTTCCGATGACGAAAGGCCCCCTCCCATGTCCTTCCCCACCCGCGCCACCGGCGCCGCCCTCGCCGGGCTCGCCTCCCTGACGCTCCTCGTCGGCTGCTCGGCCTCGCCCGACGGCGACGGCGGAGGTGCCGCCGCCGGCGGCTCCGGCGCCGACATCGTGTCGCTCGTCGACTCCTCCGCGCAGACCCCGGTCGACGAAGTCACCTCCTCGCTCGGCGACCCGGCCGTGCCCGACGGCGCCAAGCTCTGCTACATCACCCGCACCCTCTCGAACGAGTTCTGGGGCTACGAGCGCGACGGCTTCGAGAACCGCGCGAAGGAGCTCGGCGTCGACTACCAGACCTTCGACGTCACGGACGAGTCCTCGATCACCGAGCAGCTCGACAAGGCCAAGAGCGCGATGAACCAGGGCTGTACCGCGATCCTCGCCTCGCCCATCTCGGCGACCGGCCTCGACTCGGTCTTCGAGTCCGCCCTCGCCGACGGCATCCCGGCCGTCGTGCTGAACGACGCGAAGAGCGACGTCCCCGGTGTCGTCTACGTCGGCCCCGACGCGACCACCATCGGCGCCACGGCCGCCGACTACATCGCGGACCTGCTGCCGGACGGCGGCCAGGTCGCGATGATCGAGGGCGACCCCGGCTCCTCCAACGCGATCAACCGCGGCGACGGCTTCACGGCCGCGCTCGCGAAGCACGAGAACCTCGAGCTCGTCGCCTCGCAGACCGCCTCGTGGGACCAGACCAAGGCGCAGGAGATCGCGACCACGATGCTCACGGCGAACCCCGACATCAAGGCCTTCTACTCGCAGAACGACGGCATGGCGCTCGGCGTGCAGGCCGCCATCGACGCGAAGGGCCTCACCGGGAAGGTGATCCTCGTCGGCACCGACGGCATCCCGCAGGCGAAGAAGCAGATCCTGGCCGGCGACTACACCGCCACCGTCAGCGAGCTGCCGACGACGGAGGGTGCGACCGGCGTGGACGCCGCGCTCTGGCTCCTCGCCGGTGAGGAGGTGCCGGCCTGGATCGACGTGCCCGCCTTCATCATCGACAGCGAGAACGTCGCCGACTACGAGACCGGGATGCCGTGACCCGCGGCTGACCCCCGCGCTCCGCCGGAGACCCCCCCGGCGGAGCGCACTCCCGGCAAGGCCCCTCTCGATCAGGAAAGAAGACGGAACATGGCCGAGCATCTGCTCGAGGTCCGCGGCATCGCGAAGTCGTTCCCGGGCGTCCGCGCCCTGGACGGCGTGAGCTTCACCCTCGAACGCGGGGAGATCCGCACGCTCGCGGGCGAGAACGGCGCGGGGAAGAGCACCCTGCTCAACATCCTCGGCGGCGCCCTCCGCCCCGACCGCGGCTCGATCACCATCGACGGCGTGCGGCGGATGGAGTACACCTCGCGCCAGGCGCTCGCGGAGGGGGTGCGGATCGCGCACCAGGAGCCGGCCATCGTGCCCCAGCTCACGGTGACCCAGAACCTGCTGCTCGGGCGGACGCGCGCGCAGCGCGCGTCCGCTCAGGGAGACATCGACCAGGCCCTCCAGGACGTCCACCGGATGGGCTTCCCGATGGATGCGCGGACGCCGGTCGGCCGGCTCAGCCCGGCGCAGCGGCACGCGCTCACCATCGCGCGGGCCTTCGCCTTCGGCGCGAAGATCGTCGCCCTGGACGAGCCGACGACGAGCATGCTCGAGCACAACGTCGAGGGCGTGCTGACCCGGGTGCGTGAGATCGCGCACGGGCGGGGCGTCGGCGTGATCTACGTCTCGCACAAGATGCCGGAGGTGATGAGCGTCTCGGACACGGTCGTCGTCCTCCGCGACGGGCGACCCGCCTACGACGCGCCGATCGCCGAGACGTCCTCCGAGGACATCGTCCGGCGGATGGTCGGGCGCGAGCTGCTCTCCTTCGAGCGGCGGCACCCGGTCGCCGCGGACGCCGAGGTGCACTTCGAGGCCTCCGGCGTCACGCACCCGAGCGGCGTCGGGCCGGAGTCGATCCAGGTGCGGCGCGGCGAGGTCGTCGGCATCGCGGGCCTGGTCGGCTCGGGGCGCACCGAGTTCCTCCGCGCGCTGATCCGCGCCGACGAGGGCAGCGAGGGCACGGTCCGGCTGGCCGGCCGCACACTCAAGGTGCGCTCGCCGCGCGACAGCCGCGACGCGGGGATCGCCTTCATCCCGGAGGACCGCAAGCACCAGGGACTCGTGCTGCAGACCCCGGCCTACGCGAACGTCGCCCTCACCTCCGATCGGCAGCTCAACGGCTTCGGTCCGTTCATCAGCACGAAGCGGCAGATCGCGACGGCGGAGGAGATGGGCCGGCGGATGTCGCTGCGCCCGGCCGACGTCCGGCTGAACGCGCGCCAGTTCTCCGGCGGGAACCAGCAGAAGATCGTGATCGCGAAGTGGATCTGGCTCGGCGCGAGCGTCTTCCTCTTCGACGAGCCGACCAAGGGCGTCGACGTCGGCGGCAAGGTCGAGATCTACGAGCTCATCGACCAGCTCGCCTCCGAGGGGCACGCGGTGATCGTCGTCTCGAGCGACCTGCCCGAGATCATCTCCCTCAGCGACCGGGTCCTCGTCATGAGGGCGGGCCGCTTCGTCTCCGAGCACATCGGCGACGACATCACCGAGCACAGCATCGTCACCAACGCCATGGGCGTCGCGAAAGGAATCTCATGACCTCCCCCGAGACCGGGGGCGTCGCCACGCCGCCCCGCCGCTCCTTCAACCTCCAGGCCTTCGGCATCTACCTCGCCGCGGTCGTCCTCTTCGTCGTCCTCGGCGTCCTGAACCCGAACTTCCTCACCCTCGGCAACCTCCGCGACGTCGCGGTGTCGGCGAGCGTGAACGCGATCATCGGCATCGGCCTGACCTTCGTCATCATCACCGGCGGCATCGACCTCGCGGTCGGCGCGATGGCCAGCTTCGTCGGCATCGTCAGCGCGTCGCTGCTGGTCAACGGCGGGGTGCCGCCGCTGCTCGGGCTGGCCGCGGGCATCGTCCTCGGCCTGGTCTGCGGCGGGATCAACGGGCTGCTCGTCACCAAGCTCAACCTGCCGCCGTTCATCGCGACGCTCGGCACGATGAGCGTCTTCCAGGGCGGCGCGTACGTCGCCACCAACGGCAAGCCGGTCTACGACGTGCCGAAGGAGTTCATCCTGCTGCTCAACAGCTACGTCGGCGGCGTGCCCGTCGTCGTGCTGATCGTGGCGGTCGTCGGCATCGCGGCCTGGCTGCTGCTGCGCAAGACCGTCTTCGGGCAGAACGTGATCGCGGTGGGCGGCAGCGAGGAGACCGCCTGGCTCTCCGGCGTGCGGGTGCACCGCGTGAAGATCGCGGTGTACTGCATCTCCGGCGGTCTCTCGGCGCTGGCCGGCCTCGTGATCGTCGCCCGGATCAACGCGGCGCAGCCGGACGCGGGCAGCCCGTACCAGCTGACCGCGATCGCGGCCGCGGTGATCGGCGGCGCGAACCTGATGGGCGGCGAGGGCCGCATCGCGGGCACCCTGGTCGGCGCGCTGATCCTCGGAGCTCTCACCAACGGCCTGGTGCTGCTGAACGTGCCGAGCTTCTACGAGCAGATCGTGACCGGACTCGTCGTCCTCATCGCGGTCACCCTCGACCAGGGCAGCAAGGGCTGGCCGATGCTCTCGCGGGGAAAGAAGAAGCAGCGCGAGGACGTCGCGGCGCCGCCCACCGAGTCGACGCCGTCGGTGCGCGCGTGACGGCGCGGCGGAGCGCGACGGCGCGGCTGACCACGCTCGACGGTGCCTGCGTCCTCGTGACGGGCGGCTGCGGCCTGATCGGCCGGCCCACGGTCGGGGCGCTGCTGGCGGAGGGGGCGGTGGTCACCGTCCTGGACCGGGTCGCGTCGGACGCGGACGTCCGCTCGATCGTCGGCGACGTGACCGACCCGGCCGTGCTGGCGGAGGCGGTCGCCGGGCAGGACGCGGTGGTGCACCTCGGCGGCTACGCCGGGCTGGGCATGGCGGACGCGGTCGAGACCTACCGGGTGAACGCGGTGGGCAGCTTCGCGGTGTTCGCCGCCGCCGCCGCGGCCGGGGTCGCGAAGGTCGTCTACGCCTCGAGCATCAACGCCAACGGCTACCCGCTCGGCGCCGAGCAGGTGCTGCCGCCGGTCTTCCCCTACTCCGAGGATGCGGATCCGCGGATCTCGGACGAGTACTCGCTGTCCAAGCTCGCGACCGAGGACGCGGCGCGGATGGCGCACGCGACCTGGGGGCTGAGCCTCACCGGGCTGCGGTACCCGCTGGTCCGCGACATCACCGTGGACGGCGGCCGCGTGTTCGGCGCGCACCTGCGAGCGGTGCTGGCGGCCGACCCGCGACGGCAGGCGGCGGAGGGCTGGAGCTATCTCGACGCCACCGACTCGGCGCGGGCCGTGCTCGCGGCGCTGCTGCACGAGACGCCGCCGGCGCCGGGGATCCTCGTCGCGGCTCCGCTCACCTATCTGCGCGGGAGCACCGCGGACGCGCTCGACGCGATCGCCCCGGACGTCCCGCGCGGGCGGCTCGAGGGGCGCGCGGTCGGGCTCGACCTGACCCGCTCCCGCGAGCTGCTCGGCTTCGAGGCGCGGGTGCTCCTCGACGACGTTGCACCGCAGGAGCTCGCCGACGTGGCGCGCGCGGGGTCCGGCGCATGAGGCTCTCGCTGCTCGGCCTCGGGCCGATGGGCGCGCCGATGGCGCGCAACCTGCTCGCGGCCGCGCCGCTGACGGTCTGGAACCGGACGGCGTCGCGGGCCGCGCCCTTCGCGGAGCTCGGCGCCGTGGTCGCGCCGACCCCCGCGGCGGCGGCCGGCGACGTCGTGCTGACCGTGCTGCCCGATCTGGTGCAGGTCGAGTCGCTGCTCGTGGGCGAGGACGGCCTGCTCGCGGGCTGGCGCGCGGCGGGGATCGCCGCTCCGGTGCTCGTCGTGCACGGCACCGTCTCGCCGATCGCGGTCGCGGCTCTCGCCCGCCGCCTCGCCGCCGAGCACGGTGTGCAGGTGGTCGACGCCCCGCTCAGCGGGGGAACGGTCGGCGCCCGCGACGCGACGCTCAGCATCATGGTCGGCGGTGCCGACGAGCCGGTGGCCCGCGTGCTCCCCGTCTTCGAGCGGCTCGGCCGCACGGTCCGCCACCTCGGGCCGAGCGGAGCGGGTGCCACCGCCAAGCTCTGCAACCAGATCGTCGTCGCCGGCACTGTCGCCGTGGTGTCGGAGGCGCTGCTGCTCGCCCGGAGCGCCGGTCTCGACCCGGCCACTGTCGTCGAGCTCCTGCAGGGCGGGTTGGCGCGCACCGAGGTCCTGGAGCAGAAGAGCCGCAAGTGGCTCGACGAGGACTTCGCCGAGGGCGGCAGCGCGCGCAACCAGCTGAAGGACCTGCGCTTCATCGCCGAGTCCGCCGCCGCGGAGGGCGTCGCTCTGCCGACCACCGCCGCGGTGACCGCGCTGTTCGAGAGGATGATCGCCGAGGGCGACGGCGACCTCGACCACACCGGCGTGCACCGCACGCTCGCGGGGCTCGCCCGCCGACCGGAGGAGCCGCATGCCTGATCTCGTCGTCATCGACGCGCACCACCACCTCACCGACCTGCGCCGCTCGTACCCGTGGCTGGAGGGACCCGCCGAGCCGTTCCGCTACCACGGCGACGACCGCCCGCTCCGCCGCTCCTACCGCGTCGGCGACTACCGCGCGGACACCCGCGACGTGACGCTGCTCGCCTCGGTGCACGTCGAGAACGGGGCCGCCGACGCGCTCGCCGAGACCGCGTGGATCGACGCGCTCGCCCGGGAGAGCACGGTGCCGACCGTCCACGTCGCGCACGTGTCGCTGCTCGATCAGGAGGCGCCGCGGCTGCTCGAGGAGCACGCCGCGTTCGCGGTCACGCGCGGCGTCCGCGACATCCTGAACTGGCATCCGGACCCGGTCTACAGCCACCGGGACCGGGGCGACGTCCTCGGCGATCCGGTCTGGCGGGCGAACTTCGGCCGGCTGCAGGGGCTGGGGCTCTCGTTCGATCTGCAGGTGTTCCCCTCGCAGCTCGCGGAGGCGGCGGCGCTCGCCGCGGACTTCCCGGAGACGGCGATCGTGCTCGATCACCTGGGCATGCCGATCGGGCGCGATCCGGAGTCGGTCGCCGAGTGGCGCGCGGGCCTGGCCGCGGTCGCCGCGCAGGAGAACACCGTCGTCAAGATCTCGGCGCTCGGCACCAACGACCACTCCTGGACCCGGGAGTCGATCGCGCCGTTCGTCCTCGAGACTCTGGAGGTCTTCGGTCCGGACCGGTCGATGTTCGGCAGCAACTTCCCCGTGGACGGGCTCTACAGCTCCTTCACCGAGCTGTACTCGGCGTTCGACGCGCTGACGGCGCAGCTCTCGCCGCCCGAGCGGCTCGCGGTGTTCGCGGGGACGGCGGACCGGTTCTACCGGATGGGGGTGGCGCTGCCGCGAGCGGAGTGACGCGACGGCGTCCGCGGGGAGGTCGCGTTGCTCTCCCGGTCGCCTCTCGACCGGTCGGCGGCGCGGGCCTACAGTGGCTGCGACGGCGGTCCGGGACGACTCCGGACAGGCCGTCGCCGAGCGGAGGGAAGCCATGTCCTCGACCGTCCCCGACGCCGCCGGCGCACCCGCCGCGGAGCCGAGCGCGGCGAGCCTGCGCACCTTCGGCTGGATCCTCGCGAACACCGCCGTCGCGAACGTCACGACGAGCTTCCTCTGGTTCGCGCTGACCTTCTGGGTCTACCTCGAGACGCGGTCGGTGCTCGCCACCGGGATCATCGGCGGCGCGTACATGCTGCTCGTCGCGGTCTTCGCGATGGCCTTCGGCACGATCGTGGACCGCCACCGGAAGCACCGGGTGATGGTGTTCGCCGGGGCGGTGACGCTGGTGTCGTTCGGCGTCGCCGGCGGCCTCTACCTCGCGCTGCCGGAGGCGACACTGCTGGACTTCGGCGGGCCCTGGTTCTGGGTCTTCTCCGGCACGGTCCTGTTCGGCGCGGTCATCGAGAACATGCGGAACATCGCCCTGTCGACGACGGTCACGCTGATGGTGCCGGTGGAGCGCCACGCGAACGCGAACGGCCTGGTCGGCACGGTGCAGGGGCTCGCCTTCGTGGTGACGAGCGTGTTCAGCGGGCTCTCGATCGGCCTGCTCGGCATGGGCTGGACGTTGCTGATCGCGATCGGGGTCTCCGCCGCGGCGCTCGTGCACCTGCTGTTCCTGCGGATCGCCGAGGCGATCCCCGCGGCGGCCGGCTCGCGGGCCCCGCTGATCGATCTGCGGGGGAGCATCACGGCGGTGCGTGCGGCGACCGGGCTGTTCGCGCTGATCGTCTTCTCGACCTTCAACAATCTGATCGGCGGCGTGTACCTGGCGCTCATGGATCCGTACGGTCTCGAGTTGTTCCCGGTGGAGCTGTGGGGCGTCGTGCTCGGCGTGACCGCGACCGGCTTCATCATCGGCGGGCTGCTGGTCGCGAAGCTCGGTCTCGGCCGGAATCCGATCCGGACGATGCTGCTGCTGGTGATGGCGATGGGCGTGATCGGCGCGGTCTTCACCCTCCGCGACTGGTGGTGGCTCTACGCCGGCGGCATCTGGGTCTACATGACGCTGATCCCGGCGGTGGAGGCGGCGGAGCAGACGGTCGTGCAGAAGGTGGTGCCGTTCGAGACCCAGGGACGCGTCTTCGGCTTCGCGGCGGCGCTGGAGTCGGCGGCGGCGCCGATCACCGCGTTCCTGATCGCGCCGATCGCGGAGTTCGCGCTGATCCCGTACATGGAGTCGGCGGACGGGCGGGCGGCGTACGGCTGGCTGCTGGGCGACGGGGTCGGCCGCGGGATCGCGCTCGTCTTCCTGATCGGCGGGGTGATCATGGTGGTCGCGGCCGGCGCCGCGATGCTCACCCGCTCGTACCGCACGATCTCGGCGCAGTACCTGCGCGCGGAGCCGCCGGCGGCCGGCGCCCTTCCGGAACCGTCGTCGGACGACCTCGAGCCCGCGCCGGGAGAGAGCTCGGTCGAACAGCAGCGTTGACGGCCGGCGTCGATGCCGCTCCGCCGGAGAAGCGCGCTGTTTCGAGTGTTAGAGCGTTTTATCCAGATCTCCTAAAACGCTCTAACTTCCCTAACGGGCGTCGCCGGCGCGCGATGGGTCGCTGTTGAGGGATCGGGGGTCGCGTCGGCGGATCCGGACGCTCCCCGACCGGTACGGGCGGTGGACTGCAGGTGCTCCGAGCGGTTCGGGGCGATTCGCATCTCTGGAGGAGACCCGTCGTGAGCATCACCAGCACCCTGCACCTCAACTTCCGCGGCAGCGCGAGGGAGGCGCTCGAGTTCTACCACTCGGTCTTCGGGGGCGACCTCGTCCTCGCTCCCTACGGGGACGTCGAGGCGGGGCAGAGCGCCGCTCAGTCCGAGCAGATCGCCTGGGGGCAGGTGACGGCGCCGAACGGGTTCCACGTCATGGCGTACGACGTGCAGGACTCGCTCCCGTACGCGGCCGGCGAGAACGCCTTCTACGTCTCGCTGCGGGGCACCGAGAGCGCGGAGATCGAGCGCCTCGGCACCGCCCTCGCGGAGTCGGAGGGCGCGGTCGTCCACGTCCCGTTCGGGCCGTCCGTGTTCTCGCCGCTCTACGGCAAGCTGACCGACCGCTTCGGGGTCACCTGGATCATCGACGTGGTCGTGCCCTGGGCGGGATGAGCCGCAGCAGCCGGTGCCCAGGGCGGGGCAGGTGTGCATGCTGGTCGAGTAGCCGCGGAGCGGCGTATCGAGACCCGGGGTCTGCAGGGGGTGGATCTCGATACGCCCGCGGAGCGGGCTACTCGATCCGCATGGTTCGCCCGCGGGCGGGCTGCTCGATCAGCATGGAGGACCCGCGGAGCGGGCTGCTCGATCAGCAGGAGAAGGGGGCGCGCCCAGTGGGCGCTCCTCGGTCGGCAGTAGTGCGGGTGCGGCGCGTTCATGCTGGTCGAGTAGGCGCGGAGCGGCGTATCGAGACCCGGGGTCTGCAGGGGGTGGATCTCGATACGCCCGCGAGCGGGCTACTCGATCAGCATGAAAAAGGGGCGCGCCCGGTGGGCGCTCCTCGACAGAAGAGGGGGCGCGCCCAGTGGGCGCTCCGCGGTAGGCGCGGGGCGGGCGTCAGGCGGCCGGGGCGGACGTGGACTCGCGGACGATGAGGGTGGAGGCGAGGCGGACGGTGGGGGTGTCGACGGGGTCGCCGGCCGCGAGCTTGAGCAGGAGGCGGGTCGCCTCGGACGCCATGCTGGCGAGGGGCTGGCGGACGGTGGTGAGCTGCGGGCTGACCCAGCGGCAGAGGTCGACGTCGTCGAAGCCGACGACGGAGAGGTCCTCGGGGACGCGGAGGCCGCGGTCGCGGGCCGCGAGGTAGACGCCGTAGGCCTGCTCGTCGGAGCCGCTGATGATCGCCGTGGGGCGCTCGGGCAGGTCGAGCAGCTCGCCGCCGAAGCGCACGCCGCCGCTGATCAGCGAGTCGCCGTTCCTGACGAGCTCCTTCAGCGGCTCGACGCCGGCGCGGCCGAGGGCGCTGGTGTAGCCGTCGAGGCGGTCCTGGTGGCACTCGAGCTCCATCGGGCCGGTGACGAAGCCGATCCGCCGGTGGCCGAGCGCGAGCAGGTGCTCGGTCGCCTCCCGCCCGCCGACCCAGTCGGTCGCGGACACGGTCGCGAACGACTCCGTGTCGCTGCCCTGCGGGTCGATGGCGACGACCGGGACCTTGAGCGTCGCGAGCCGCGCGCGCGCCTCGGCCGTGAGGTCGGACACCACGAGGACGATGCCGTCCGAGCCGCGGGAGGCGATGCGGTCGATCCAATCGGGCACGCCGGTCCCGCCGTCGTGGGTGACGTTCAGCACCAGGTCGACGCCCGCGCGCGAGGCCTCCGCCTGGGCGCCGCGCAGCAGCTCCGTCGCCCACTGCGTCTCGAGGCTCGAGACGACGAAGTCGATCAGCGTCGCGGATCGCTTGGCCTTGCGTCGCGCATAGCCGTGGTCCTCGATCAGGCGCTCGATCTCGTGCCGCTTGGGGGCCGAGATGCCGGGCTTGCCGTTGAGGACTCGGGACACCGTGGGGATGGAGACTCCGGCCGCTTCGGCGATTTGCGCGAGAGTTGCGCCCGATTCCGTCATGCGGCACCCCTTTCCTGCTGAGCTCTTCCGGTCTTGACCTTCCCGACTCCGTCACTTTACACTGCAACTCGTGCGCAACTTGCGCAGTAAGTTGCAAGCAAGTTTTGCGAGTCGCCCGAGGAGGCGGCGTCGCACCCTCGATCCACAGACACTCCGCGACGACGCGGGGCGAAGGAGTAGCGCGATGTCGAAGAAGACGTTCGGTTGGCCGAGGAGGGCCGCGCTCGTCGCGGCCGGGGTCCTGGCGGTCTCGCTCACCGCCTGCAGCGGCGGCGGGGGAGGAGCATCGAGCGATCCCGGCTCCGCCACCGAGGGCTCGATCACCTGGTGGGGCTGGACCCCCGACAAGCCGCTGGCCGACAAGCTGATCGCCTCGTTCAACGAGGAGTACCCGGACATCGAGGTCGAGTTCGTCTCGAAGCCGATCGACAGCTACGACTCGGTCCTCGGGCCGGCCATCACCTCGGCCGACGGCCCGGACGTGTTCAACGTCGCGCCGGGCTCGGCCAACGGCGGCGTCGAGACCTTCCAGGCCGGCGCCATCGACCTCGGCCCCGCCGTCGAGGAGGAGCTGGGCGCGGACTGGCAGGACAAGCTGGCCGCCTCGGGTGTCGAGGGCCTCGCCGTCGACGACAAGGTCGTCGGCCTCTCCGCCGGCGCCGTCTACTCCGGCAGCATCTGGGTCAACCAGGACATGCTCGACGAGGTCGGCGTGACCGCGCCCACCACCTACGACGAGTGGGTCCAGGTCTGCCGGACCCTCGAGGCCGCCGGCAAGGGCTGCTTCGTGCAGGGCGCCGGCCAGTGGGCGTTCGACATGGACACCTTCGAGGCGATCATGCAGAACATCGAGCCCGGCGCCTACGCGAAGGCCGCCGCCGGCGAGATGGACTACACGGATCCCGCCTTCGAGCAGGGCATGCAGATCTGGAAGGACCTCTTCGACGACGGGATCATGCAGGAGGGCGCGATCGGCCTGCAGCAGTACCCGGACGCGAACAACGCCTTCATGTCCGAGAAGTACGCGATGGTGATGATGGGCAGCTGGTACACCCAGTACACCGTCCGCGACGCGATGGTCACCGCGATGGAGGCGGCCGGAGTCTCGAACCCGGAGCCCTTCACCATGGTGCCGATCCAGTTCCCGGACGTCGCGGGCACCGGGAACGTCGGCGAGATGTTCGGCGACGCGGACTACGGGCTCGCGGTGAGCACCAAGTCCGACGCGCAGGCCGCGGCCACGACGTTCGCCGTCTGGTTGACCACCTCCGAGGCCGGGCAGACCGCCGTCGCGAACACGCTCAACGACATCCCGTCGCTGGCGGGGGTGCAGCCCGACTGGGACAGCATCGACCTCGTCGCGCCGGACGCGCAGCTGGACGCCCTCAAGGACTACACGGCGACGGCGAGCAAGGCGACCGACCCGCGCTTCGCGACGGTCAGCGCCGACCTCAACACCGCCTTCCGCGACGCGCTGATCGGCGTCGCCTCCGGGGACACGGACATCGACCAGGCCCTCCAGGGTCTGCAGTCCGTCGTCGACGACCAGAAGTAGGACCGACCCCTGTCGCGGGCGGTCCGACCGACCGCCCGCGACGGGCATCAGGCAAGGGAGCCGACATGACCACGGCCATCGCGAGATCCGGAGCGGGAGCACCCGACCGCGCCGCTCGAGGCGTCGAGCCCTCCGGGGGGCGTCCGCGGAAGCGGATGCTGCTCGGCCCCGGGATGATCTGGATCCTCCCGGCGATCGTCCTCGTGCTGGGGATGATCTACTTCGCCATCGGCTACACGGGCTACGTCTCGACGCTCGACTGGAACGGGTTCATCCTGAGCCCCTCGGAGTCGGTGGGCGCGGACAACTACGTGCAGATGGTGCAGGACCGCGTCTTCTGGGGCGCGATCGGGCACACGGCGATCTTCTTCGTCGTCACCTTCGCCGTGCAGACGGCGATCGGCTTCACCTTCGCGGCGATCATGCACTCGCGGATCCGGCTCGCGCCGCTCTACAAGGTGCTGATCTTCGTGCCGACCGTCCTCGCCCCGGCGTCGATGGCGCCCGTCTTCCGCTCGATCTTCGACGTCGACGGCCAGTTCAACCAGGTGCTGCGCGGTGTCGGTCTGGGTGGTCTCGCCCACCCGTGGCTGGCCGACCCGGCCACGGCGATGCCGGTCGTGATGGCCGTCACCGTCTGGCAGTGGACCGGGCTCACCTTCATCCTCTTCTACGCCGCGATGGCGCAGATCGAGCCGGAGATCCTCGAGGCCGCCCGGATCGACGGGGCGAGCAACCTCCGCTCGCTCGTCTCGATCGTCTGGCCGATCTGCCGGGGCACGACGATCGCCCTCGCCACGCTGGGCATCATCGGGGCGCTGAAGACCTTCGACGTGCCGTACCTGGTGACCAAGGGCGGACCGAACCACGCGACCGAGTTCCTCGGCACGTACATCTACCAGACCATGGTCGCGGAGAAGCACTTCGGCTACGCGGCCGCGATCTCGATCGCCCTCCTCGTCCTCGCGGTCGGCGGCGGCGTCCTGACCAACCTGCGGCGCCGCGCCGACGAGAGCTGAGGCCGCCGTGTTCGAACTCCGATCGCTCCGCTCGCGCCTCGGCGTGCAGCTGCTCGCGACCGTCATCGTCATCCCCTACCTGTTCGCGCTCGTCGCGATGGTGCAGGGCTCGCTGGCCGGCGCCGGCTGGGGCAACTACGGCAAGGTCTTCGCGACCGGCGTCGTGCCCACCTACTTCCGGAACACGATCATCGTCGCGGTCTCGACCGTCGCGATCGTCTACGTCTGCACGATGCTGGCGGCGTTCGGCTTCGCCAAGCTGCGGATCCGCGGCAAGGAGGTGTGGTTCTGGCTGCTGATCGCGGCGCTCACCATGCCGGAGGCGGTGCTGCTCACGCCGCTGTTCGTCACCGCCTCGACCCTCGACGTCTACAACCAGCTGATCGCGGTGATCCTGCCGCTGGCCGCGCTGCAGGTGCCGTTCACGGTCCTGCTGGCCCGGAGCTTCTTCGCCGGCATCCCGACCGAGCTGATGGACGCCGGCCGCGTCGACGGCGCGAGCATCGTCAAGGTCTTCTGGTACATCGTCCTGCCGCTGACCCGGCCGATCGCCGGCGCGATCGTGGTGCTCACGCTGATCAACAGCTGGAACGCGTTCCTGCTGCCGCTGCTGATGCTGAACGACCCGGACAAGCAGGTGGTGACCCTGCTGCCCTCGTTCTTCACCAGCCAGTACACCAACGACCAGACGGGGGTCCTGGCCGCCTCGGTGATCACGGCGGTCCCGGTGATCGTCGCGTACCTCCTGCTGCAGCGCTCCTTCGAGCGCGGCCTGGCCGCCGGAGCGCTCAAGTGAGCGCCCGGCTGGACGGGGCGCTCGCCGTCGTCACCGCCGGGACCGCCGGGATCGGGCGGGCGATCGTGCTCCGCCTGGCCGCGGAGGGGGCCGACGTGATCGCGACCGGCACGAGCGAGGAGCGCGCGGCGGCCCTGCGCGCGGAGGGCGGCGGCGCCGTGCGCACCTTGGTCGGCGACGGCTCGACGCTCGAGCACCTCGCGGAGCTGACGCGGGCCGTCGGCGAGGATGGCCGCGCCGTCGACGTCCTGGTCCTCAACGCCGGGCGCGACGTCGAGGCGACGCCGATCGTCGACACCACGCCCGAGATGTTCGACCACGTGAGCGACCTCAACTTCCGCGGCACTTTCCTGACCGCCCGGAGCATCGTCCCGGCGATGGCGGACGGCGGGCGCATCGTCCTCGTCTCCTCGATCGCCGGGCACAACGGCGGGCCGGGGCACTCCGTCTACAACGCGACCAAGGCGGCCGTGCGCTCGCTGGCGCGGACCCTGACGGCCGAGCTCGCCGATCGGCGGATCCGCGCCAACGCGGTGAGCCCCGGCCCGATCGCCACCGCCGGCTTCGACAGGTTCACCGGAGGCTCGGCCGCGATCGAGCAGGCGGTCGCCGCGCAGATCCCGGTCGGCCGCATCGGCCGGCCCGAGGAGGTCGCCTCGGCGGTCCTCTTCCTCGCGACCGCGGAGTCGAGCTTCATCGCCGGCGCCGAGCTGGTCGTCGACGGCGGGATGACGCAGGCGTGAGCGACGACGACGCGGCCCCCCAGCAGCACGACGGCACGACCGAGGCACGACCCGTACACACAGAGAGAAGGTCCGACATGACTGAGCCGACGACGTTCGCGGTGGTGGGGACCGGCTGGCGCTCCGAGTTCTACCTCCGCCTGGCCCGCACGGCCCCCGAGCGGCTGCGCGCGGTGGCGATCGTGGCGAACTCCGCCGCCGCCGAGGACCGGATGAGGGCGCGCTGGGACGCGCCCGTCGTCCGGACGCTGGAGGAGGCCCTCGCCCACCGGCCCGACTTCGTGATCGCCGCCGTCTCCTGGCCGTCGATGCCGGGCGTGACGACCCGGCTCGCCGAGCTCGGCGTCCCCGTGCTCGCCGAGACCCCGCCCGCGCCGACGGCCGACGGGCTGCGCGAGCTGTGGAGCGCCCTCGGCGCCTCGGCCCGGGTGCAGGTGGCGGAGCAGTACATGCTGATGCCCGGGCACGCGGCACGCCAGGCGGTCGTCCGGAGCGGCGCGATCGGCGAGGCCACTGCCGTGCACATCGCCTCCACGCACCTGTACCACGCGACCAGCCTGATCCGCGGCTTCCTCGGCGCGGGCATGGCCGAGGCCGTCGTGAGCGCCCGCGCCTTCACCGCGCCCCAGGCCGACCCGCTGACCTTCGACGGCTGGCGCGAGGATCCATCGCCCGAGCCGCGGACGACGACGATCGGCACGCTCGACTTCGGCGACGGCAGGATGGGCCTCTACGACTTCGTCGACAACCAGTGGTGGAACCCGCTGCTCAGCCGGCGGATCGTGATCCGCGGCTCGCTCGGCGAGATCGCCGACGACACGGTCACCCACCTCACGGACGAGGGCGTGATCGTGTCGCCGATCTCCTACCGGCGCACCGGCATCGACATGAACCTCGAGGGCAACGAGGTGGTCACCGCCTCCTTCGAGGGCCGGATCGTCTGGCGCAACGAGTGGGTCGGGACCCGGCTGTCCGAGGACGACCTCGCGGTCGCCGACCTCCTCGAGGCGACCGGGCGGTGGGCCCGCGACGCCGGCCCCGAGCCCTACCCGCTGGCCGAGGCCTGCCAGGACCATCTCCTCGGTCTCGCGATCGAGGAGTCCGTACGAACCAGCGCCGATGTGCGCGTGAGCAAGGAAGCGTGGGCCTGATGCCTCTCGTCACCATAGAGATCGCCGACACCGTCCCCGAGGAGACCCGGTTCGCCTACGCGGAGGCCGTCAACGCGGGCCTCGTCGAGGGCCTGGGCATGGATGCGGAGGACCGCTTCCAGGTCATCCACCCCCTGCCCGCGAGCCACCTCGTCGCCGACCCGCACTATCTCGGCGGCGACCGGAGGGACGTGGTCTACGTGCGCGTCCTCATGGTCCGCATGTACGACAAGGAGACCAAGGCCGCGATGTTCGAGGCGGTCGCCCGCCGGCTGGAGGCCGAGGGCGTCCGCCCGGACGACGTGTTCATCGCGATCACCGAGAACACGCTGGACGACTGGTACCCCGGTGCGCGGGGCGAGCGTGGCTGACCTCGGCGCGCGCACCCTCACGACCGACGTCCGGGTCGTCGACGAGCAGGGCCGGCCGGTCGCCGACGTGGACGTGACCACCGAGCAGCTGCGGCACGCCTTCGGCTTCGGCAGCATCGGCTTCGACTTCCTCGACTGGCTGGGCGGTCCGCCGCTCTCGACGGGCGGCGACGCCTCGGAGTTCTTCGGCGGCAAGGTCGACTCGGATCCGCAGCAGCTCGCGGACGCCTGGCTCGGCGTCTTCGACACGGTGACCCTGCCCTTCTACTGGCGGGCCTTCGAGCCCGAGCGAGGCCGTCCCGAGACGCAGCGGCTGCGCCGGACGGCCGAGTGGTTCGCCGAGCGCGGCGTCCGGGTGAAGGGCCACCCCCTGGTCTGGCACACGCTCGCGCCCGAGTGGCTGCTGCCGCTCGAGGACGCCGAGGTGGAGGAGGTGCTGCGCGCGCGGGTCCGCCGCGAGGTCGCCGACTTCGCCGGTGTCGTCGACGTGTGGGACGCGATCAACGAGACGGTCATCCTGCCGCGCTTCACGGCGGAGCCGAACGCGATCACCCGGCTGGCGCAGCGCCTCGGCCGGGTCGGCATGATCCGGCTGGCGTTCGAGGAGGCCCGCTCGGTCGGCTCGGGCGGGCGGTTCGTCCTCAACGACTTCGATCTGTCGAGCGAGTACGAGCACGTGATCGAGGAGTGCCTCGAGGCGGGGATCGCGATCGACGCCATCGGCCTGCAGACCCACATGCACCAGGGCTATCGCGGTGAGGACCGGATCGCGGAGGTGCTCGAGCGCTTCTCCCGCTTCGGCCTGCCGCTGCAGATGACGGAGACGACCCTCCTCTCCGGCGACCTGATGCCGCCGGAGATCGACGACCTGAACGACTACGTGGTCGACTCCTGGCCGAGCACCGAGGAGGGCGAGGCGCGGCAGGCGGACGAGCTCGTCCGGCATTACCGGAGCGTCCTCGCGCATCCGGCGGTCGAGTCGCTGACCTACTGGGGGCTGACCGACGACGGCGCCTGGCTCGGGGCGCCCTCCGGGCTGCTCCGCCGGGACGGCAGCCGGAAGCCCGGCTACGACGCGCTGCAGGACCTGATCCGCCGCGAGTGGTGGCACGCGGAGACGACCGCGACGACGGGAGCCGAGGGGTGCGTGCCGCTCCGGGGCTTCGCCGGGCGCTACCGGGTGACCGCCGGCGGTGCGTCGGTCGAGGTCGAGGTGTCGGCCGAGGGCGGCCCGATCGCGGTCGTGGTGCCGCGATGAGCATCGAGGCCGAGGAGGAGCGCGTGCAGGCCGCGGCCGGAACCCGGCTCACCGAGCTGCGCGTCGCGGCGGCCGCGGCCGCGGCTCCGGCGGTGCTCGCCTCCTCCCGGCAGGAGCGGGCGGGCTGGCTCACCCGGATCGCGGCGCGGCTCGACGAGGCGCGCGACGACCTGGTCGAGGTGGCCGAGGCCGAGACGCACCTCGGCGTCGAGCGGCTGCGGGGAGAGGTGGCGCGCACGACGGGCCAGCTGCGGCTGTTCGCGGACGTGCTCGAGGAGGGCTCCTACCTCGAGGCCTCGATCGACGTCGCCGGCACGATCGGCGGCGACGGCTCGCAGGAGATCCGCCGCTTCCTCCGCCCGATCGGGCCGGTCGCGGTCTTCTCGGCCTCGAACTTCCCGTTCGCCTTCTCGGTCGCCGGCGGCGACACCGCGTCGGCGCTGGCGGCGGGCTGTCCGGTGCTCGTGAAGGCCCACCCCGGGCATCCGGAGCTGTCGCGGCGCACCGCCGCCGTGGTCGACCGGGCGCTCGAGGAGGCCGGCGCCCCGCGCGGCGTCTTCGACCTCGTGGAGGGGCGCGCGGCGGGGCTCGTGCTCGTCAGGGCGCCCGAGGTGCGCGCCGTGGCGTTCACCGGCTCGCTGCCGGGGGCCACCGCGCTGATGGACGCGATGTCCGAGCGCGCGGAGCCGATCCCGTTCTTCGGCGAGCTCGGCAGCGTGAACCCCGTGGTGATCACGCCCGGGGCGGCCGAGGAGCGCGCGGCGGAGCTCGCGGCCGAGCTGGTCGCCTCCTTCACCCTCGGCGGCGGGCAGTTCTGCACCAAGCCCGGCGTGGTCTTCGTGCCGGCGGCGGCGGATCTCGATACGCCCGCGGAGCGGGCCGCTCGATCAGCAGGGGCGGGCGGCGGCACGCCTCCATGCTGGTCGAGTAGCGCGCAGCGCGTCTCGAGACCCGCGTTCCGCCAGGCGGTGGCGGAGCGGGTCGAGAGCCTGCCGGGGACGGTCCTGCTCACGGAGAGGATCGCGGAGTCCTTCTCCGCGTCCGCCGGCCGGCTGGCGTCGGCGGACGGGGTCCGTGTCCTCGCCCGCGGCGCGCAGGTCGACGGCACCGCACCGGTCGTCCTCGTGACGACCATCGACGACGTCGTCCGGCACAGCGACGTCCTGCTCGAGGAGTGCTTCGGCCCGCTGACGCTGCTGATCGAGTACCGCTCGCCGGAGGAGGTGCTCGCCGCGCTCACCCACCTGGACGGATCGCTGACAGCCACCGTGCACAGCGCGCCGGGCGAGGACATCGGCGCGCTCGTCGCCGTCCTCGCCGAGCGCTCCGGCCGCGTCGTCTTCGACGGCTGGCCGACCGGCGTCAGCGTCACCTGGGGGCAGCACCACGGCGGACCGTGGCCCGCCACGACCTCGCAGCACACCTCGGTCGGAGCGACCGCGATCCGGCGCTTCCTCCGGCCGATCGCCTACCAGGGGGCTCCGGCCGCCGCGCTCCCGGCCGACCTCACCGATGCGGGCCTCGCCCGCCTCCCTCACCGCCGCGACGGCAGATCGGTCCCCCGATGAACGACGAGAACCCGGGGCGGCCGACCGGCATGGGCCCGGTGATCCGGACCGGCCGCGCCGTCCGCAGCGCCCAGTGGTACGGCGGCGACGACCGCAACACCTACCTGCACCGGGCGTGGATGCGCCGCGGCACGCCCGACCACGCCTTCGACGGCCGGCCGCAGATCGCGATCGCGAACACCGCCTCCGACCTCTCGCCGTGCAACTCGCACCTCGACGAGGTCGCCCAGAGCGTCAAGAACGGCGTGTACGAGGCGGGCGGGATCCCCTACAACCTGCCTGTCATCTCGCTCGGCGAGACGACCGTCCGGACCACCGCGATGCTCTGGCGCAACATGGTCGCGATGGCCGCGGAGGAGCTGTTCCGCGCCAATCCGATCGACGGCCTGGTGCTGCTCGGCGGCTGCGACAAGACCATCCCGGCGCTGCTGATGGCCGCCGCCAGCGTGGGGATCCCGGCGATCGTCGTCCCCGGCGGGCCGATGCTCAACGGGACCTTCCGCGGCAGCACGCTCGGCTGCGGCACCGACGTCTGGCGCCTGAGCGAGGAGGTGCGGGCGGGCGCGCTCGACAGCGACTACTTCGTCCAGTCCGAGTCCTCGATGATCCGCAGCCGCGGGCACTGCAACACCATGGGCACGGCGTCCTCGATGGCCTGCGTCGCGGAGGCGCTCGGCATGACCCTGCCCGGCGTCGCGGGCGTCCCCGCCTCGGACAGCCGGCTGCTGCAGTTCGCGCACGCGACGGGCAACCGCGTCGTCGCGATGGTGGAGGAGGAGCTCGCACCGGCGGACGTGATGACGAAGGCCGCGTTCCACAACGCGATCGTGGCGCTCGCCGCGATCGGCGGATCGACCAACGCCGTGGTGCACCTGCTCGCGATCGCGGGCCGGCTCGGCGTCGAGCTCGACCTCGACGACTTCGACCGCATCGGCGCCGACGTCCCGCTGCTGGTGAATCTGCAGCCGGCCGGCGCGCACCTGATGGAGGACCTGTTCCGCGCGGGCGGGTTCCTCGCCGTGATGAACGAGGTCCGGCCGCTGCTGGATCCGACGGCGGTGACGGTGCTCGGCACGCCCTTCGTCGACGAGCTGCCGGGGCACGAGGTCTGGGACCGCGACGTGATCCGCACGGTCGAGGCGCCGCTGCTGCCGGCGGCCGGCATCGCCGTGCTCCGCGGCAACCTCGCGCCGACCGGCGCGATCATCAAGCCGGCCGCGGCGACGGCGGCGCTGCTGCACCACCGCGGGCCGGCGGTCGTCTTCGACTCGGTCGAGGACATGCACGCCCGGATCGACTCGCCCGAGCTCGACGTCACCGCGGACTCGGTCCTGGTGCTGCGCGGCTGCGGTCCGCGCGGCTACCCCGGGATGCCCGAGGTCGCCAACATGCCGCTGCCGAAGCGCCTGCTCGACGCGGGCGTGCGCGACATGGTCCGCATCTGCGACGGGCGGATGAGCGGCACGGCCTACGGCACGATCGTGCTGCACGTCACTCCGGAGTCGGCGGTCGGCGGCGCGCTCGGCCTGGTGCAGGACGGCGACCTGATCGAGCTCGACGTCGCGGCGCGGACGCTGACGCTGCTGGTGTCCGACGAGGATCTGGCGGCCCGCACTCCGTCCGCCGCGGCGACGGCGGCCTACGCGGCCCCGGTCCGCGGCTGGGAGCGGCTCTACATCGACCACGTCGAGCAGGCCGAGCGCGGCGCGGACCTGGACTTCCTGACCGGCGCCACCGGACCCGGCGTGCTGCGGGAGTCGCATTGAGCGGGGCGGGGCGGGGCTCCCGGGAGCACGACGAAGGGACCACGATGACCGGCACGACAGGAGGACCGCGATGAGCACGCGGATGCGCGCGGCGGTGCTGCGGGAGTTCGGCGCGCCGCTGGCCGTCGAGGACGTCGACCTCGCCGACCCCGGCCGGGGCGAGCTGCTCGTCGAGATCGACGCGGCGGGCGTCTGCCACTCCGATCTGCACTACCTGCACGGTGATCTGCGCTGCCCGCTGCCGGTGGTGCCCGGGCACGAGGGCGCCGGCCGCGTCGTCGCCCTCGGGCCGGACCTGCGCGAGGGCTTCGCCGTCGGCGACCGGGTCGCGCTGCTCTGGCGGCCGAACTGCGGGCGCTGCCGGCAGTGCGTCGCCGGCCGGCCGATCATGTGCGAGTACGGACCGGTGCAGGCGGCGTCCGGCGGCCTGCTCGACGGCACGAGCCGGCTCAGCGCCGGAGGCGAGACCGTGCACCACCTGCTCGGGGTGTCCTGCTTCGCGGAGCGGGTGGTCGTGCCCGAGCGCAGCGTGGTCCGCGTCCCCGACGACGTGCCGGCCGAGATCGCGGCGATCGCCGGCTGCGCGGTCATCACCGGGGTCGGCGCAGTGCTGAACGTGATCGGCGCGTGCCTCGGCGACGCGGTCGTGGTGATCGGCGCCGGCGGCGTCGGCCTCTCCGCGGTGATGGGCGCGCGGGCGGCCGGCGCGACGACCGTCGTCGCGGTCGACGTGGACGCGGACCGGCTCGCGCTGGCGAGGCGGCTCGGCGCGACGCACGTGATCGACGGGTCGTCCGGCTCCTCGGGCGGCGGCGACGCGGTCGAGCAGCTGCTCGCCCTCGTCCCCGGCGGAGTGCCCTGGGTGGTGGAGGCGGTGGGTCGGCCGGAGACGCTGGCGTCGGCGGTGGCGATGCTGCAGCCGGGCGGGACGGCCGTCGCCGTGGGCCTCGGCCGGGTCGGGCAGCGCTTCGACATCCCCGTGAACGACCTGGTGCAGAAGCAGAAGCGCGTGGTCGGCTCGCTCTACGGGTCGTCGATCCCGCAGCTGGATCTGCCGCGGATCTTCGAGCTGTACCGCAGCGGCGCGCTGCCGCTCGACGAGCTGGTGGGGGAGCGGTTCGCCCTCGACGAGATCGGCGCGGCGTTCGCGGCGCTGGAGCACGGCAGTGTCGGGCGCTCGATCGTCGTGCCGGCGCGGGAGGGCGCGCGGTGAGCGCGTTCGCCCGGTACCCGAGCCTCGACGGGCGGACCGTGATCGTGACGGGCGGGGCGTCCGGGCTCGGCGCGGAGTTCGTGCGGCAGTTCGCGGCGCAGGGCGCGCGGGTCGGCTTCCTCGACATCGACGCCGAGCAGGGCGGCGCGCTCGCCCGCGAGCTGGGAGACGCCGTCCGCTTCGTCCGGTGCGACGTGCGCGACGTCGCGGCGCTCGAGGCCGCGATCGAGGGGCTCGCCGCCGAGCTCGGCCCGGCCCACGTGCTCGTCAACAACGCGGCGAACGACGCGCGGCACACGGTCGAGGACCTCGATCCGGCCTACTGGGACGACCGCATGGCGGTGAACCTCCGGCACCAGTTCTTCGCGGCACGGCTCGTCTCGCGCGGGATGCTGCGCGCGGGCGCCGGCTCGATCATCAACCTCGGCTCGATCAGCGCGCACATCGACCTCGTCGAGCTGGTCGGCTACATCACCGCGAAGGCCGCGATCGAGGGCATGACCCGCGCCCTGGCCCGCGAGCTCGGCGCCGGCGGCATCCGTGTGAACTGCGTCATCCCCGGCTGGATCATGACCGAGCGCCAGCTGCAGCAGGTCGTCACGCCCGAGGCGGAGCGGCAGATCGACCGCAGCCAGTGCCTCCCCGGCCGCCTCGTCCCGGCGGACGTCGCCCGCCTGGTCCTCTGGCTGGCCGCCGACGACTCCGCGATGTGCACCGCCCAGAACTGGGTCGTCGACGGCGGCTGGCTCTGACGCGCGGCGCCGCCCGAGGAGCCGCGGAGCGGCGCAGCCTCCCCCGCGTGCTGGTCGAGCAGCGGCGCAGCGGCCCCCCATGCTGGTCGAGTAGTGGCGCAGCCGCGTATCGAGCGGAGGGGGCGCCTTCGGCGCCAGCGCAGGGCGGGGAAGAGACCGACGTCCTTGCGGTGGGCGGGTCTCGATACGCCCCTGCGGGGCTACTCGACCAGCATGGTTGCGGGCATCTCTTCCAAGTACACCCGGCGTCTCGAGGCGGGTGGATCTCGATACGCCCTCTGCGAGGGCTACTCGATCAGCATGCGGGGGGCGGCGCGCTCCAGGCGGGCGACGGCGAGGACGAGGCCGCAGCGGAGGGCCCAGCGGCCGCGGAGGCGGAGGGGCGGGCGGCCGCCGGCGAGGACCGGCACGACCTCGAAGGCGGAGCGGCCGCGGAGGACGACCTCGGCGGCCGTCGGGCCGAGCCAGACGCCGGTCGCGGGGAACCAGGCCTTGAAGGCGGCCTCCTTCGCGGTGAACAGGGCGAGGGGGAGGAGGGCGGACGAGGGGTGGCGGTCGGCGCGCAGGCGAGCGAGCCGCTCGAGCTCGCGCGGGCGGGCGAAGGTGCGGACGAGGTCGTCGGGGAGGTCCCGCGCCGCTTCGGCATCGACGCCGAGGCCGAGGTGCGCGCTCGAGCGGGCGACGACCGCGGCGCGGTAGCCGGCGGTGTGGGTGAGGGCGCCGACGATCCCAGGAGGCCAGACCGGCGCTCCCGAAGACGAGCGGGGCAGCGGACACGGCTCCTCGCCGAGCAGGGCGAGGGCGCGGCGAGCGCAGGCGCGGGCCTGGATGGACTGGTGCCGGGAGCCTGCGGTCGCGATCGTGGCGCCGACGAGGTCCTCCTCGCCGGGCCAGGGCGGGGCGGTGCCGTCCGCGCCGTCGTCGGCTCCCACGGCGCCGGCCGGCAGCAGCCCGGCGAGCAGCCCCGGTCCGCCGAGTGCTCCCGGCCCCGCGAGTGCGGCCGGGCCCGCTGGCGCGCCGCGGCCCGCGAGTCCCTCCGGCCCGGCGAGCACAGATCGACCGGCGCTCACAGCGCCGCGAGCGCGATCCCGAGCAGCAGGAGCGCCCCGGTCGAGGCGAGCATCCGCGCCGTGTTCGCGCGCACCCACGGCTGCTCGAAGCCGCGGCGGGCGGTGGGCAGGGGGCCGCGGGCGCTGCGGTCGAGCCGCACATTGAGCGGGATGTTCCGCCCGAACGTGACGACGTACTGGAGTACGCCGAGGGCGAGGGCTCCGGCGATCGCGGCCGTCGCTCCGGGGCCGGCGCCGCCCGAGAGAGCGGCCAGCAGTGCGGCGGCGGACGCGAGCCCGCTGCCGAAGAACGACAGGGCGAAGAGCGGGTTCTGCACGGCGGCGTTGATGGCCGTCATCGCGGCGACGAAGCTGCGGTCGTCGGTCCGGGCGAGACCGGGCATGACCGCGCAGGCGAAGGCGTAGAAGAAGCCGGCGGCCAGCGCGTTCGCGACGAGTGCGGCGAGCAGGAGCGGCGGGAGGAGGGAGTCGGGCACGGCAGCCTTTCCGGGAGGAGGGGGGCGAGCGCGGACCGTCGCCCGGGAGCCGCGGCGGGCTCCCGGGCGACGGCCGGTCAGGTGATCGAGACGCCGCCGTCGATGCTGACGACCTGGCCGGTCATGTAGTCGGTATCGACGAAGAAGCCGATCGTCCGCGCGACCTCGTCGGTCGTGCCGAAGCGGCGCATCGGGCACTTGGTGCGGATGCCCTCCTTCACCTGGTCCGAGAGCGACTCCGTCATGTTGGTGATCATGAAGCCGGGCGAGAGGGCGTTCACCGTCACCCCACGCGCGGCGCACTCGGCGGCGAGCGTGCGCGTCATCCCGATCAGGCCCGCCTTCGAGGCGGAGTAGGCGGTCTGCCCGGGCGTCGCGACGAGCGCCGACGGCGAGACCACGTTGATGATCCGGCCCCAGCGGTGCGTGAGCATCGGCGGAAGGCAGAGCCGTGCGAGGTGGAACGCGCCGATCAGGTTGGTGTCGATCACCGATCGCCACTGCTCCGGATCCTGCATCGCCATCAGCGAGTCGTGCCGCACCGCCCCGTTGTTGACGAGGACGTCGACGGGGCCGAGCGCGTTCACCACCTCGGAGTGCAGCCGGAACGACTCGCTCCAGGAGGAGGCGTCGCCGCCGACCACGACCGACTCGTTCGTGAGCAGCGCGGCGGTCTCGGCGGCCGCCTCCGCGGAGGAGTTGTAGTGCACGGCCACGCGGAAGCCGAGCGCGTCCAGCTGCACGGCGAGCGAGCGGCCGAAGCCGCCCGACGCGCCGGTGACGAGGGCGACGGGACGGGCGGGACGCTCGCCGCGGACGCGGACGCGGACGGTGTCGGTGGCGCCGGTGTCGGTGGTGCCGCTGCCGCTCATGCTGCGACCGCCTTCCCGCCCCAGCGGAGCAGGAGCGACGCCCAGGTCATCCCGGCGCCGAAGCCGGCGAGGAGCACGAGGTCGCCGTCGGCGATCCGCCCCTCCTCCAGCGCCTCGAACAGCGCGATCGGGATCGACGCCGACGCGGTGTTGCCGTAGTTCTGCAGGTTGGTGAACAGCTGCTCCTCGACCATGCCGGTGTGCTGGGCGATCGAGTTGATGATGCGGATGTTCGCCTGGTGCGGGATGACCAGGTCGACGTCGCCGACCGCCACGCCCGCCGACTCCAGCGTGCGCCGCACGGTGCCGACGGTGAGCCGCACTGCGTTGAGGTAGATCTCGTTGCCGTTGATCCGCGCGTAGTGGTGGCCGTCGCGGACCGTCTGCTCGGTGGTGGGCATCCGGCTGCCGCCGGCGAGCACCTTGAGGCTGTTCGTCCGGCTGCCGTCGGCGCCCATGTCCCAGCCGAGGATCCAGTCCTCGTCGCCGGGCACGAGCACGACCGCACCGGCGCCGTCGCCGACGAGGATGCCCAGGTCGCGGTCCGCCGGGTCGGTGGTGAGCGAGTGGGTGTCGCTGCCGATCACCAGGATGGGCCGCGGGTCCATCTTCATCAGGCCGGCGGCGGTGATGAGCGCGTAGACGA
Source organism: Rathayibacter sp. VKM Ac-2804 (assembly GCF_009866655.1). Taxonomy (NCBI): domain Bacteria; kingdom Bacillati; phylum Actinomycetota; class Actinomycetes; order Micrococcales; family Microbacteriaceae; genus Rathayibacter; species Rathayibacter sp. VKM Ac-2804. The sequence continues at coordinate 3,844,130 of NZ_CP047420.1, read as the reverse complement.
AACCGGAGCACTCCGCGTTGACGTCGTGCGCGCTGCCGGCGATGCCGAGATCGTGGTGCACGAACGCCGAGGTGGCAGGGGAGGGCTGCTCCGGGGTCGCGGTCGCGACCAGGAGGTGCGCGATGTCGGCGCCGGTGAGTCCGGCGCGCTCCAGCGCGGCGCGGCCGGCGTCGACGGCGAGCGAGGCGGTCGTCTGCCCGTCCTCCACCCAGCGCCGCGAGCGGATGCCGCAGCGGCTGACGATCCAGTTCTCGTCGACACCGAAGGTGACGGCGCGATCGGCGCTGGTGACGGTGCGCTCGGGGACGGCCATCCCCCAGCCGGCGATGCTGATCTCGGCCACGGTCAGCCGACCGCGCCGGCGGCGACGCGCTGCGAGAGGCGCTCGTGCACGATCCGGAGGGTGAGCGAGCCGTCCTCGTTGGCGAAGACGTCGGCGTCGACCCCGGAGTCGGGATTCGCGGACTGGTAGCCGTACAGCCACTCCATCAGGTCCATCGAGTCGACGTCCGACAGCTGGGTGAGCGGGGTGTCGGCGTCGATCTCGGGGGCGCCGGAGACGGACTGCATCTGCTCGATCAGGTCGTCGAGGGTGGGGATCATCGTTCTGTCCTTCTGCGCGGGTCGAGCGCTTCCCGAAGGCGGAGCGGTCGACGGATCGGTGGTCTTCGCGGCGGTCGGCCCGGGAGCGTTCGGCCCGGGGAGCGTCGCCGGACTCAGTCCAGACCAGGCCCGCAACCGGCCCGCAAGAGCGCCCGCGCGCGGCCGCTTGCCGTGCCGTTGCGGCTCCGGCGCAGGCTCGACCCGGAACGCGCCGGACTCCCCGGCGGGCAGGGAGGAACAGGCATGGACGAGGAACTGGACAGCGCGGCACCGCACATCCGCGTCGCGATCATCGGGGCGGGGTTCTCCGGTCTCGGCGCGGCGATCCGCCTCGCGCAGGAGGACCAGGACGACTTCCTGGTCTTCGAGCGGGCCGAGGAGGTGGGCGGCACCTGGCGGGACAACTCCTACCCTGGCGCAGCCTGCGACGTTATGTCGCTCCTCTACTCCTACTCCTTCGCTCCCTACTCGGGCTGGGAGCGCACCTTCGGCACCCGCGACGAGATCCTCGCCTATCTGATCCGGACGACGGATCGCGCCGGGGTCCGCGACCGCATCCGCTTCGGCCACCGCCTCGAGCAGGCGCAGTGGGACGCGGAGGCCGGCCGCTGGCAGCTGCGCACCTCGCGCGGCGAGTGGACGGCCGATGTGCTGGTGCTGGGCACCGGCTACCTCAGCGAGCCGGCCTTCCCCGCACTGCCCGGCCTGGACGGCTTCACGGGGACGGCGGTGCACTCCTCGCAGTGGGACCCGTCGATCGAGCTGGCCGGCAAGCGGGTCGGCGTCGTCGGCACCGGGGCGTCGGCCATCCAGATCGTGCCGAGCATCCAGAAGCAGGTGGCGGAGCTGACGGTGTACCAGCGCACGCCCGCCTGGGTCGCGCCGAAGCCGGACAAGCGCATCTCGGCTCTGCAGCTGCGGCTGCGGCGGAGCGTGCCCGGCTATCAGCGCTTCCGGCGGCTGTTCAACAAGTACGGCCGCGAGATCGTGGTCGCCCTGCTCTCGAAGCCGGACCTGATGCGGAAGACGCTGCAGGGCAACGCGCTCAGCCACCTGCACGCGAGCGTCCCCGAGGGACCGCTCCGCGACGCGCTCACACCCGACTACGTCGCCGGCTGCAAGCGGGTGCTCTTCTCGAACAGCTACTACCCGGCGCTGACTGCCAGTAACACCGAGCTGGTGCCTGCGGCGGTCGGCCGGATCGACGGCTCGCGCGTGATCGCCGGCGACGACGAGCGCGAGCTCGACGTGCTGATCTTCGCCACCGGGTTCTCCGCCGTCGACCGCCCGGTGGCCCACCTCGTCCGCGACGCGGAGGGGCGCACGCTGGCCGCGCACTGGGCGGGCGGCGCCTCCGCGTACCTCGGCTCGACCGTGGCGGGCTTCCCCAACCTCGTTCTGCTGATGGGGCCGAACACGGCGCTCGGCCACTCCTCGCAGACCGTGATGATCGAGGCCCAGCTCGCCTACCTGGTCTCAGCGCTGGCCGTGCTGCGAGAGCGCGGCGCCCGCTCCTTCGAGGTGCGGCGCGAGGTGCAGGACCGGCACGACGCGATGATCCGCCGCCGCTTCGACGGCACGGTCTGGCAGGACGGCGGCTGCGCGAGCTGGTACGCCGACGCCTCCGGCCGGAACCCCTCGATCTGGCCCTCGACCACCACTCGGTTCGAGCGCCTCACCCGCAGCTTCTCCCCGTCCGACTACCTCCTCACCTCCGTCTCCGCCCGTGCGCTGACGCCGTCACAGAAAGCCGACCGATGACCGTGCAGACCCCCGCCCCCGACTCCGACCTGTCCTCCTCCCCGACGGCGCCCGGCTCCTCCCCGGTGGCGCCCGGCGCGTCCCGCCGGACCGTCGTCCTCGGCGCCGGCGCCGCCGTGGTCGCCTGGAGCCTCGCCTCCGGCTGGCTCACCGCCGACAGCGCCGCCGCCGCCGAGGCGCGCGGCGGCGACCGGAACCGCGTTCCGCGGCTCGACGGAACGCTCGAGCTCGCGCAGAAGACCGGCTTCGATCACGACTTCGGCGGCTTCGTCACCAGCACTCCCTGGGCGGTGCTGCGGGCCGGCTCGACCCGCGACATCGTCGCGATGATCGACTACGCGCGCCGCAACCGCCTCACTGTCGCGGTCAACGGCCAGAGCGGCGAGCCGGGTGTGCTCGAGTCGCACTCCAACTACGGTCAGGCTCAGACCGAAGGCGGCCTGCAGATCGACGCGCGCTCCTTCGCGCAGCTCGAGACGATCGAGCCGCGCCGCGCGGTCGTCGGCGCCGGCGCCACCTGGGCGGAGGTCGTCGAGGCGGCGCTGGCCATCGGCAGCACTGTGCCGACCCTGCCGGACTACCTCAAGCTCTCCGTCGGCGGCACGATCTCGGTCGGCGGTATCGGCGGCAACGTGCAGCGGGTGGGGCTCTCGGCCGACATCGTCCGCTCGCTCGAGATCGTCACCGGCCGCGGCGAGGTCGTCACCGCGTCCCGCCGCCGCCACCGCGAGCTGTTCGACGCGGCCCGCGCCGGCGGCGGGCAGGTGGGCGTGATCACGAAGGTCGAGCTCGACCTGGTCCCCGCCGAGAGCACGGCGACGATCCGCACCTACTACTACACCGATCTCCGCCGCTTCCTCGCGGACCAGACCCTGGTGATGCAGGCGAAGCGGGTCGATCACCAGTCCGGCTCGATCGTCCGCACCGTGGACGGCACCGGCTGGCGCTTCGCGATGGAGCTGGGCACGTACCACTCCACGCCTGCGGCCCCCGGAATCGACGACCTCGCTCAGCGCTTCGGCGACGTCGCGGCCGACCGCGACGAGTTCACGCTGCCCTACCGCGACTGGGCGTTCCGCCTCGAGCCGCTCATCCCCGGGCTGCTCGAAGGCGGCTACTGGCAGCAGCGCAAGCCGTGGCTGAGCCTGCTCATCCCGAGCCACGAGGTGGAGCGGTTCGTCGGCGAGATCCTGCCGGACCTGACGCCCGCCGACCTCGGCGCCGGCTTCTGCCTGCTGTCGCCGCTGGACCCGCGGGTGATCACCGCGCCGAGGTTCGCGGTGCCCCGCGGACGCGACGGGCTCGCGTTCTTCTTCGACCTGCTCGCCTTCCCGGAGCCGGGCGAGCCCGGCATCGACGCCATGCTCGAGCGCAACCGGCGCCTCTACGACCGCCTCGTGCAGCTCGGCGGCAAGCGCTACATCATCGGAGCGATCCCGCGCATGACGGTCCAGGACTGGAAGCGGCACTTCGGCCCGCGCGAGCACGCCGACTTCGAGCGGATCAAGGCGCGGCACGACCCGTCGCGCATCCTCACCCCCGGCCAGGGGTTCTTCGGATGAGCGGGCCCTCCCGCCGGGACAGCAGGGCCGTCGCGGTCCGCGACCAGGTCGACCTCGCCGCGCCGCCGGCGACGGTGTGGGCCGCGCTCCTGGCCGAGCTGGGCGGCGGGAGCCGCTGGTGGCTGCCGAACAACACCTTCGTGCCGCTCGCCGGCCGGGTCGACACGCCCGGCGCGGCGCTCCGGGTCGAGGTGCGGCCGAAGGGCCGCGACGGCGGCGGGCCGGTGCTCGCCTTCACCGCGGTCACGCGCGTCGCCGTGGCGGAGGTGCTGCTCGCGATGGACTTCGTCGACGGCTGCTTCCGCGGCGGCTGGCGCTTCGAGCTGTCGCCGCTGGCGGACGGCGGCGGCACCCGCCTGGCCGTCGTCTTCGAGGCGGAGCCGGTGGGCTGGGTCCGCGCCCTCGCCCGCGTGGTCGACGTGGGGGCCGAGCACTCGGCCGGCGTCGCCCGGGCCTTCGAGCGGCTCGCGGCGCACCTCGCCGAGGAGCCGCCGGTGCGCGTCTCCGGAATCGTCGAGCGCGTGCCGCTGGGCGGGGACGGGGAGCTCCGGGTGCTGCGCTACGCGCCGGCCGTGCCGAGCGCGGCCACGGTGGTGCTGCTGCACGGCTGGGCGAGCACCCCCGGTGCCTGGGCGGAGACGGCCGCGGGCCTCGCGCGCCGCGGGTCGCTCGTGCTCTGCCCGGAGCTGCGCGGCCACGGCGGCTCGTCCCGGCTGCCGCTGCCGGACGCCGCGGGGCTGCTGGCGGTGCTCGCCGACGACGTCCTCGCGGCGATCGACGCGCTCGCGGGCGAGGAGCCGGTCGTGCTGGCCGGGCACTCCGGCGGCGGACTGGTGGCGCTCACCGCCGCGGCGCTGCGGCCCGCGTCGGTCGCCGGACTGGTGCTGGTCTCGACCGCGGTCGAGGCGCCCCGGCTTCCCGGCGCCGAGCGGGCGCTGGTCGGCGGCGGGCTGCTCGGGCGCGTGCTGCGCACCGGGGCGGGCCCGGAGCTGGTGCTCTCGCGGACGATGGGGCCCGCCCGGCCGTTCGAGGGGAGGCGCGCGGTGGCGGAGGACTTCGCCACGACCCGGCCCGAGGTGCGGCGCGTGTACTTCGACGCGTCCAGCGGGATCGACCTGCGCCGGCGCCTCGCCGCCGTCGCATCGCGGGGCACGCCGATCGGCGTGCTCTCGGGGCTCGAGGACCGCACCACGACCCCCGACCAGGCGCGGCGCACCGCCCGGGCGGCCGGGCTGCCGGGGCCGGTGCTCCTGGCCGGCCGCGGGCACGCGCTGCCCGTGGAGGCGCCGCACGCCGTGCTCGAGGCGGTGCTCGCGGTCCGCGACGCCGTCCGTGCGGGCGCCCGTGCCGCCGACCGAGTCACCGCTCCTGCCGCCACGCGCCCGGCTCCGGTACCGATCGGCTGATCCACCGCGCCGCCACGACCCCGAGCGACCCCTGCACCGAGGGGCGAGCGGGGTCGTCGGCGTGCCCGCGGCGGGGTGCGCACCCGGAGACGGCCGCGCCCGACGGCGTCCGCGACACCACTCACCCTCGCTGCGAACGCCACTGCCTGCGGTTGAAGGGTCAGGGGACCTCGCTGCTCGAGGGGGAGGCGGCTCCGTCGCGCGTGCTCGCACCGTCGACACCGCGAGAGTCGCCACCGCGGGGGCCGATGATGAGGTACTGACCGGAGCGGGAACGCACGACCGGCAGTTCGGTGCCGCCGCGCGCGGCTTTGACGGCGATCGCCTTCTCTCGGAGCTCACGAACGAGGGCACGGGATTGCTCAGTGGTGGAGGTCATGTTCTGCCTTCCTCGTGCGAACTCTCGGTGGCTTCAGTATCCATCTGGTCCAGGGCGTCGGCAACGGCGATGGCGATGTCGGCGTCCTGAGCGCTCGCCCACGGGTGGCCGACGAGACCGATCATGGTCGCCACACCGACGTCTCTGGACTTCTCCTCGAGGGCTTGCTCCGTCGCCCAGGAGAACCGCGCCCACCACTGGGACCGCTGATCGGCCACTTCCCGTTGGAGGCGGTCGTCCTCGGCGCGACGTCGCGGTGGACGCGGTCGGCAGCTGCGTTCTGCGCTGAACGATGGCTCGTGTACGCCGCGGCGCAGAAGGCGATCACGGCCGCTAGGAGAGCCGCCACGCCACCGAACCCGGCCGATGTGACGAACTCCTTCCAGAATCCGTCATCGATGACGAACGGTGGGAGTAGGCGCCCGACGAAGCTCCCTGCGCCGGCGGCGACCGCGGCGGTGAGGGCGAACGGCGCCATTCTCCGAAGGGACCCAGGCCGAGCCGGCTCGTCCGGCTCGGCCTGGGGGGTCGGCCACTTCGACCACGGCCGGATCGGTGTTCTCGGTCATCGCACCCAGCCTGGCACGCCACTCCCGCCGAGACTTCAGGACGCTCTCGGCGGCGCGAAACGACAATCCGCAGAACAGCCGAGCGTCCGCTCGACGGCAGTGAACAGGATCCCGACACCTCGACTTCTGCGCGATCCCGCACCCGGCTGACGTCGCGAAGTCCTCAGCCCCTGCCCCTGCCTCCGCCGCGGCTCACCGCCCGGCGCCCGTGCCGATCGGCTGATCCACCGCGCGCAGCCACGACCCCGCCCGCCCCCCCCTGCACCGAGGGGCGAGCGGGGTCGTCGGCGTGCCCGCGGCGGGAGGCGCGCAGTCGGAGACGGCCGCGTATGGGGCTGAGTCGCGCGCGCATTCCGTCGTCGCGGCGGGACCGGTTGCATGGACGCAGGACGGAAGGAGCCGGTCGGTCCCGACCCGGCGCAGCCGCCCCGCCGCTCCCGCGGCACCGCTTCGACGAAGGAGATTCCCATGCTGATCATCGGTGGAACGGGCAAGACGGGTCGACGCGTGGTCGACCGGCTCACGGCGAAGGGCGTGGAGGTGCGGGTCGGCTCGCGCTCCGGCACCCCGCCGTTCGACTGGAACGACCGCTCGACCTGGGCCGCCGCGGTCGAGGGCCAGAAGGCCGTCTACGTCACCTACTACCCCGACCTCGCCTTCCCCGGCGTCTCGGAGCTCATCGGCGACTTCTCCCGGCTGGCCGTGGCCGCCGGGGTGGAGCGGCTGGTGCTGCTCTCCGGCCGCGGCGAGGAGGGAGCGCTCGCCAGCGAGCAGGCCCTGCAGGAGGCCGGCGCGCGCTGGACGATCGTGCGCTGCAACTGGTTCGACCAGAACTTCGACGAGAGCTTCTTCCTCGAGCCCGTCCGCGAGGGCGTCATCGCCATCCCGGCCGGCGACGCGGTCGAGCCGTTCGTCGACGCCGAGGACATCGCCGACGTGGTGGTCGCGGCGCTCACCGAGGACGGCCACGACGGCGCCGTCTACGAGCTGTCCGGCCCGCGTCTGCTCAGCTTCGCCGAGGTGGCGGCGGAGCTCAGCCGCGCGACCGGCCGCGAGATCGTCTACGCCCCGGTGACCCCGGAGGAGTACGGCGCGATGCTCGAGCGCGAGGGCCTGCCGCAGGACTTCGTCGAGCTCTTCACGATCATCCTCGACGGCCGCAACGCGAGCGTCACCGACGGCGTCCGCCGGGCGCTCGGCCGCGAGCCGCGCGACTTCACCGACTACGCGCGCGAGGTCGCGGCGACCGGCGTCTGGGCGCCCGCCCCCGTCACGGTCTGACGGGGGGCCGGGGGGGTGATCGACGGGGCGGTCGAGACGGTGTTCGGGGTCGTCGAGCAGTCGGCGGCGGTGGTGCTGGTGGCGATGCGCTGCCCCTCGCGCGAGGAGGCCGATCGGCAGCTGAGCCGCTGGGAGCGGTGCGGCTGCACCGCGCCCGGGCGCGGAGAGCGCGACGGGGCGAGCGTGCTCACCGCCGCGTTCCCGAGCGTGTTCGACGCGCTGACGGCGGTCGGCGCGGTCTGCTCCGACGACCGGTCGGCCGGGGGCGGGAGCGTCGCGATCGCCTCCGGCTCCGCGGGCCCCGGCACGGGCGGGGTGCCGCTCGCCGGCCGGGTGTCGGCGCTGCTGGCCTCCGCCGAGCCCGGCCAGTGCCTGGCGACCGCGGAGGTCGCGCTGCTGGCCGGCCCGCTGCTCGGCGCCGGGCTCGACCTCGTCGACAGCGGGCGCCGGGAGCGGCGCGAGGGGTCGGCCGAGTCCGAGGGCGCGGCCATCGTCTACGAGATCCGGCCGACCGAGGTCGCCCGCCGGCTGACCTCCTGCGCGCGGCTCGACTGGGCCCGCCGGCGCCTGCACGGCGCTCCCGTGCGGGCGCGCGGGATCGACGGGATCCGTCCCGCCTCGCGGATCACGTCGCTCGTCGCGGAGGACGCGGGCGCACTCGAGACCGCCGTCGCGCACGCGGCCCTCGGCGCCCACTCCGCCGGCGCGCACGTGCTGCGCTCCGGTGGGCGCGCCGAGTGCGGACGCCTGCTGTCGGCCGTGGTCGAGCTGATCGCGGCCTACGCCGAGGACCGCGGCTCCGCGCTCGCGACCGGCGAGTCCGCGCACGAGTGGGCGGCGGTCTCGCGGTCGCTGCCCGAGATCGCGCACCGCTCGGGGCTGGCGCGGCGGGCCGAGGGCGGGCAGGCGCACCGGGCGGGTCCGGCCGGCCGCGAGACGCTCGACCTGCTCGACCGGCTGCTGCGCTCGATCGCGGCCGCCGGTCCGGTCACCCTCGTGATCACCGCGGGGGACCGGCTCGATCCGCTCAGCCGCGTGCTGCTCGAGCGGATGCTCGGCGACCGCCGGCTGCCGGACGTCCGGCTCGTGGTCGGCGCCGTCGGCGAGGAGCCCGCGTTCGTCGCGCGGCTGCGCGGGCGGCTCGGCGAGGACGAGGTGGAGCGGGTCGTCCTGGCCCGCTGAGCGCGGGGCGGTCTGCTGACGTGGGGCGGCGCGGCGGCGCGGCGATCGGCGTGCCGGAGGTCGGGCGGGTCGGGTTCCGGCTCGTGGAACGGGCTCGGGCTCGTGGGAGTCGCGTGGTTCGGCGTGCCGGGGGTGGCCTGGAGAGTCGGTGCCCTCAGCGCTGCACCGCCCCCGTGGTCTCGAAGCGGTCCAGCCGCACGGCCGAGACGTCGACGACCCGCCGCGCCTCCTGCCGGAACGCCGCCGCCGCGACCAGATCGCCGGCCGTCCCGCGCGCGTCCAGCACCGCGGCGATGCCGAGCTGGTGCGCGGCGACCCAGACCCGCGAGCGCGAGCGGGCCACCGCGGTGAGACCGGAGAGCAGGAGGCGCTCCGCGTCGTCGAGGTCTCCCGCCGCCGACGCGAGCCGGGCGAGGTGGAACGCCATCGGCCCGGCGTCGCTGCGGTAGCCGTGCCCGGCCGTCACCAGGGCGAAGGGCTGCAGCCGCTGGCGCACCGAGCCGATGAGGTCCTGGTCGCCGGAGGCGGCGGCGACGATCGCGAGGGCCGCTGCGTCGTGCAGCGTCGCGTCGTCCTGGGCGAGCGGCACATCGAGGGTGAGGAGCATCCGCAGCCGGGAGCGCGCGGCGGAGCGCCGTCCGGCGAGCAGATCCGCGAGCGCCGCGTCGGCCGGCGGCACGGCGGCGGTGTCGCCGCGCGCGCCGGGGACCGCGGCCGACCACGAGCCGGGGTCGTGGAAGCCGAGCCAGCGGGCGATGAGCCGCTGCCGGCCGGTGAGGTCGCCGCCGAGCGGCCCCTGCTCGCTCCCGCTCGCGGGCTGCGGCACCGCGGCGGCGAGGGCCGTGCGGCCGCCGGTCGAGCGCACCAGCGCGCGCTCGGCGTGCAGGTGGGCGAACCGGCCGGGGTCGGCCTGCGCGTCCAGCGCGCTCGTCCACGCCGCGTCGAACTCCACCGTCTCCTCCGGGCAGCGCCGGATCGCCGCGGCCGAGACCGTGGTGGGCGGCGAGGAGGGCCGCCTCGCGGTCGCCGGCGCGCGCGGCCAGGGCGCCGAGACCGCGCGCGAGCTCGACGCGCGCCTCGCCCTCGAGCGGATGACGGCACTCGTCGAGTGCGGCGCGGTGGGTGCGGACTGCGCGGGCGAGGAGGGCCGGATCGCCGGCGGCGCCTCCGCCGCGGAGGTGCCGAGCGAGGAAGTGCCCGAGCGCTCTGGCGGCGTCCTCCCCGTCGAGGACCCGCTGGTCGAGGCTTGCGAGCTGCTCCAGCAGCTGCTCGCCGGTCGACCGCGCGTCCTCCCGCCCGTCGGGATCGGCGGCGAGGTGCTCGATGAGCCCGGTCGCCGCCGAGAGGGCGACGCCGACCGCGCCGCGCCGGAGGCCGACCAGCGCGGCCTCGAGCAGGTGGCCGCGACCGCCGGGGGCGCCGGCGCGCAGCTCCTCGGCACCGAGGGCGGCGAGGGACCGGGTCCGCAGCTCGGCGTCCCCGCAGGGCACCAGGCCGAGCGCGTCGGTGCGCAGCCGCACCGCGTCGCCGACGTCGCCGGCCTCGCTCGCGCGGTCGGCGGCCCGCCACAGCGCCTCGATCGAGGCGCTGTCGAAGCGCGGCGCCGCGGCCGACAGGGCGATCAGGCGCTGTCCGGCGGTCGCTTCGCCGAGCTCCTCCTGCTCGCGCAGCTCGTCGGCGAGGCGGCGGTGGATCCGGACCCGCTCGGTCTTGGCGAGGTCGGCGTAGAGCGCGTCGCAGACGGCGCCGTGCACGAAGCGGTACTCCTCGGGCCGGTACTGCTCGGGTCGGCGCGGGTCGGGGGCGGCGGCGGAGACCGCGGCGGTGGAGACGACGGCGGTGGAGACGGCGGCGGAGACGGGCGGCTCGTCCGGGCTGATCAGCTCGTGCCGCACCAGCTCCTCGAGCGCCGCGGCGGCGGCGTCGCCGTCGAGGCCGACCGCGCGTCCGACGATCTCGGCGTCGAAGACCGGCCCGGAGACGGCCGCCGCGCGGAGGAACCGGGTCGCGTCCGCCCGCAGTCCGAGCATCCGGATCCGCGTGTAGTCGCGGAGGCCGCCGACCAGGGTCGAGACGAGGTCGGGTCGCGAGGGGTCCGCCTCGACCAGGCGGGCCAGCACGTAGGGGTTGCCCCCGGAGGCGGTGAGCAGCCGGCCGAGCTGCTCGGCGTCCTCCTGCGTCGCCGCGGGCAGCGTCGACACGAAGTCGTGGGCGTCGACGGCGTCGAAGCGCGGCAGGTCGATCCGGCGGGCGGTCCCGGCGCGGTCGAGGTCGTGGAGCAGCCGCAGGGTGCCGGTGTCCAGGCGCGAGGAGTCGGCCGTCGCGACGACGCAGACGGCCGGTGCCGGCTCCGCGCCGGCGTGCGGGAGCAGCAGCGAGCGGACCACGTCGAGCGTCGCCGTGTCCGCCTGGTCGAGGTCGTCGACCACCAGGAGGAGCGGCCCGCCCTGGGCGCAGGCGTGCAGCGCGCGGATCAGCGGCCCCGCCTCCCGCGCGGCCATCGCCGGCTCGACCGCGGCCGCGACCGCGGGCGGCAGGCTCGCCAGCCGGTCGGCCAGCGCCCGGCCCACGGCCGAGCGGCCCTCCTCGCCGCGCCCGGAGCAGAGCAGCACCCGGCCGCCGGAGCGCAGCAGGCGGCGCCCGGCCGGCCCGTGCTGGCGATCGTCACGGGCGAGCTGGGCCTCGGGAAGACCAGCACGGTGGACGAGTTCGCCCATCGCGTGCTGCGCTCCGGCGGCCGGGTGCTGCTCTGCTCCGGGCGCGGCGAGGAGGGCCGCTCGGCGGGCGGTGGTGCCGTGGCGGACTCGGCGGCGGCCCGCGGCTGCTCCGGCTCCGCGGCGTCGTCCGCCGAGAGCAGGCCGTAGTAGAGCTCCTCGCTCTCGGGCGACGGGTCGATCCCGAGCTCGTCGCCGAGCATCGTGCGCAGCCGCGCGTAGCTGAGCAGCGCCTCGCCGCGGTTCCCGGAGTCGACCTGCGCCTGCATCAGCGCACGGTAGCCGCTCTCGCGCAGGGGAGCGCGCTCGACCAGGGCCCGCGCGGCGGCGAGCGCGGTCGGCGGATCGGCGGCGGCCAGCGCGGCGCGGGCGAGCACCTCGTACGCCTCCACCACGGTGTCGCCGAGGTAGCGGCGGATGCCGTCGGCCCACTCCGAGTCGTGGTCGGGCAGGAAGCCGCCCTCGAGCACGGCGACCGCGGAGCGCGCGAGCGCGCGCGCCTCCTCCGCCCGGCCGTCGGCGAGGGCGTCGCCGGCGCGGGCGGCGCTCTCGACCGCCTCCTCGAGATCGATGCGGACGGTCGAGGGCAGCCGCAGCAGATAGCGCCCGCCGATCGACTCCAGCACGACCCCGGGGCCGAGGTCCTCGACCAGGCGGCGCACCCGGGTGACGACGCTGCGCAGCGCGGACGCCCAGGTGTCCGGCAGCTCCTCCGGCCAGAGGGTCTCGGCGAGCTCGCGGCGGCTGGTGCCGGAGCGGCGGCGCTCGAGCACGAGGCGCGCCGCGGCGATGCGCGCCTGCGGGCTGTTCAGCCGGCGCGGCACGCCGTCGAGCCCGATCGCGCCCACCTCGCCGAGGAGGCGGACCTGCGCGCAAGCGGCGTCGTCTCCCTCGGGCGCCGTCTCGGCGGCCACTACCGGGTCGTCGGGACCCGGCGCGCGCGGCGCACTCCCCGACGGGCCAGCAGCGCGGCGGCGAAGCAGACGGTCGCCGCGCCGGAGAGCACGGCCCGCACGGTGTTGCCGGCGGTCCACTCGGCGGCGAGGGCCGCCCACGGCGCGGCCGACGCGGCGGAGGAGGCGTCGAGCTGCGCGATCGCGGTGTTGCGGGGCACGTGGTAGACGATCGTGAGCACGAAGCCGGCGAGGTAGAGGCAGCTGCCGACGACGGCGACGACGGAGCGCTCACCGCGGGGCGCTCGCGCCTGGCGCACCAGCGTCGCGACGCTCAGCGCCGCCGCGCCGAAGAAGCAGAGCAGGAACGGCGCCTGCTCGGCGTCGCGGTTGAACTCCTGCATCCGCGTGAGGCCCTCGGCGGGCGGGGCGGCGGCGAGGGCGGGCATGGCCGAGGCCGAGAAGTAGGTGTAGACGGCGGCGGTGACGCCGGAGGTGACGACGGCGGCTCCGGAGAGCAGGCGGGACATGAGCATGAGAGTCCTTCTCATCGAGTGGCTGGTCGCATCTATACCAGCCGGGAAAGACCTGCGCGTGAATTCTGCATTCACTCAGCTTCATTCGCGAACGTCTCTGCCTGTGGACCCTCTCTCCGACTTCCTCGACGGGCCCCGCGCCCGCAACGCCTTCCTCCTCCGCGTCGTGATGAGCCCGCCGTGGGCCATCGACGTCGCCGACGGAGCCCCGCTCACCCTCGTCGCCGTGCTGGACGGCCACAGCTGGGTGGTCCCCGACGGCGAGGCCGCCGTGCACCTGCGCCGGGGCGACGTCTTCGTCGTCAGCGGCGAGGCGCCCTACCTGCTCTCCTCCGAGCTCGGGCTCTCGCCGACCGTGCACATCGGCAGCGGCCAGGCCTGCTCCGGGCCGGACGGACGGGACCTCTCGACCGAGCTCTCGGCCGGTGTGCGCACCTGGGGCAACGACGTCGACGGCGAGGACCGGCTCCTGGTCGGCACGTTCCGCAGCGCCGGCGAGGTGGGGCGCATCCTGCTCGACTCGCTGCCGCGGACCTTCGTGGTGCGCGCCGAGGACAACCCGATGGTGGCGGCGCTCGCTGACGAGGTCGTCCGCGACGGCATCGCGCAGGGCACGATCCTCGACCGCCTCCTCGACCTCGTGCTGATCCAGGCCGTCCGCTCCTGGTCCGAGATCGCCCGCGAGGCGCGGCCGGACTGGCTGCTGGGCAACCGCGATCCGGTGGTGAAGGACGCGCTCACGCTGCTGCACGAGAACCCGGGGCAGCACTGGACCACGGAGTCGCTCGCGGGGAGCGTCGCGGTCTCGCGCGCCTCCCTCGCCCGGCGCTTCCACGCGATCGTCGGGCAGCCGCCGATGGCGTACCTCACGAAGTGGCGGCTCGCTCTCGCCGCCGATCTGCTGCGCGATCCGCAGCTCACCCTCTCGGCGATCTCGCAGCGGGTCGGCTACGGCAGCCCCTTCAGCTTCAGCACCGCGTTCAAGAAGCACTACGGAGTGAGCCCGCAGGGCTACCGCGCGGGCTGAGCCCCCGTCCTCGGCCGCGTCCTCGCCCGCGGCCTCGGGGCGCAAGCGCTCCGCGCCTCGAGCCGCTCGCGTCCCGGTTGCGCCGCTCTTGCGGCCGCCGCGTTGCATCGTCCTCGTCACTGATCGACGGCACGGAGGACGAGGACCATGACTGCAGGCACCGCGACGGACACGACCGTCTCCCCGGCGCGAGCGGAGGCGGTCGGCGCGGGCGCCGCGCTGCCCGGCTCGGCCGCGCTCCCCGGCCCGGGCCTCCCGGGCTCCGGCCTCCCGGACTCGGCGGGCCTCCTGGCGGCGAAGCTCGCCGCCACGGGGCGCCGGGTCGGCTCGCTCGAGTCGACGCCGCACCGCCGCAACAGCTTCCGGCCCTACGTCCCGGTCGCCGGGACGCCGTTCGTCGACGTCGACGGCGAGCGCCTGCTGATGATGTCGGGCTACAGCTACCTCGGGCTCGCCGGCGATCCGCGCCTGGCCGCCGCGGTCGCGAAGGCGGTGGACACCTACGGCACCGGCGCCCACGGCGTGCGCGCCCTGGCCGGGAGCACCCCGCTGCACCAGGAGCTCGAGGACGAGGTGGCGCGCTTCACCGAGCGCGAGGCCTCGCTGGTCTTCAGCTCGGGCTACGCCGCGAACGTCGGCACGATCGGCGCGCTCTGCGGCCCCGGCGACCACGTCTTCGTCGACAAGCTCGACCACGCCAGCATCGTCGACGGCTGCCAGCTGAGCGGCGCGACGGTCACCCGCTTCCGCCACAACGATCCCGAGCACCTCGAGGCGCGGCTCCTCGCGGCGCCGGCCGGCGGCATCCGCCTGGTTGTCGTGGACAGCGTCTACTCGATGGACGGCGACATCGCGCCGCTCCCGGCGCTGCGCGAGGTCTGCGACCGCCACGGTGCGCTGCTGATGGTCGACGAGGCGCACGCCCTGGGCGTAATCGGCGCCACCGGGCGCGGGATCGAGGAGCACTACGACCGCACCGTCCGCGTCGACGTGAAGCTCGGCACCCTCTCCAAGGGCATCCCCTCGATGGGCGGCTGGGTCTCCGGCTCGCCCGAGCTGATCTATCACCTGCGCTACGGCGCCCGCCCGTTCCTGTTCTCGGCGGCCCTCGCCCCGGCGCAGACCGCGGCCGCCCTCGAGGCGGTGCGCATCCTCGGCCGCGAGCCGTGGCGCGTCACCCGGATCCAGACCGAGTCGGAGCGGTTCCGCGCGGCGATGACCGCCTCGGGCGCGAACGTGGGCGACAGCGTCACCGCGATCGTCCCGCTGATCATCGGCACCGACCTGCAGGCCTACGACTTCGCCACCGCCTGTCGCGAGGAGGGCGTCGTCGGCCTCCCCGTGGTGACCCCCGCCGTCCCCACCGGGCTCGCCCGCCTCCGGATCGCGATCACGGCCGCGCACTCGCCGGCCCACATCGACACCGCGATCGCGGCCTTCCGCGCGGCGGCCGAGCGCACGGCGCCGGCCCTCGCGACCGCCCGCACTGCGGCCGAGCGCACGGCGCCGGCTCTCGCGGGGAGCGGGTCGTGACCGCCCGCGAGAGCGTCGTCGTCACCGGCATCGGCCTGCTCACCCCCGCGGGGGACACCGTCGAGGCGGTCTGGGACGCGCTGCTCCTCGGCCGCTCCACCGCTCGCGTCCTCGACCGGTTCGACGCCTCCGGGCACCCCGTGTCGATCGGCTGCCAGGTCGACGACCGCCGGGTGCCGGAGGGTGTCTCGGCCAAGCAGCTGCGCCGCCTCGATCCGTTCGCCCGCTACGGCCTGACCGCCGCGCTCGACGCCGTCGCGGACGCCGGCTCACCCCGGGTCGACCCGCAGCGCATCACGATCGTGGTGGGCAACGCGGTCGGCGGTCGCACCACCAGCGACGCGGAGAGCATCGCCTTCGCGAACCGCGGCACGGAGGCGGTCAGCCCGCTGATGCCGGTGGTCACCATGCCCAACGCGGCCGCGGTCGCCGTCTCGATGGCGCTCGGCTCGACCGGCCCCGCGCTCACCCTGGCGACCACCTGCGCGAGCGGGGCGGACGCGATCGGCACCGGCGCCGCTCTGCTGCGCGCCGGCTCCGCCGATCTCGTCCTCGCGGGCGGCTGCGAGGCCACGCTGAGCCCGGTGACGCTCGCCGCCTTCGCGCGGCTCGGTGCTCTCTCGACGCGATCGGGTGACCCGTCGCTCGCCAGCCGGCCGTTCGACGCCGACCGCGACGGCTTCGTGATGGGGGAGGGGGCGGCGTTCGTCGTCCTCGAGCGCGAGTCCGACGCCCGGGCACGCGGCGCGCGTATCCACGGCGAGGTGCTCGGCTACGCCGCCGGCTCCGACGCGCACCACCTGTCGATGCCGCATCCCGAGGGCGACGGCGCGGTGCAGGTGATGACCGCGGCCCTGCGCGACGCGGGCGTCGACTCCGGCGACGTCGGCCACGTCAACGCGCACGGCACCTCGACCCGCTTGAACGACGCCGTCGAGTCGCGCGCCCTCGGCCGGATCTTCGGCGACGGGGTGCCCCCGGTCACCGCGGTGAAGGGCGTCACCGGCCACCTGCTCGGCGCGTCCGGCGCCCTGGAGGCGGTCGTCGCGATGCTCGCGGCGCGGCGCGGACTCGTTCCTCCGGTCGCGAACCATGAGCGGACCGATCCGGCGATCGCCCTCGACGTCGTCGCCGGCACTCCGCGCACGATCCGGCCCGCGCCCGCCCTCAGCACCTCGTTCGGCTTCGGCGGGCACAACGCCGCCCTCGTCCTCGCCTGACCGCCACCGCACCTCGGAAGGACTCCTGATGACGATCCCCACGGCACCGCCCGCACCCGCCCCGGCTCGGCCCGCCGCCGCGGCGCTGAGCGGCCTGCTCCGCTCCGCGCTCGGCAGCCCGGCGCGCTCCGACGCGCCGAATCCGGTCGCGGCCTTCCTCGCGCTGCACCCGGCGCTCACCGCGTATCTCGGCGCGGTCGCCGGCCGCATCGAGCACGTCGTGCACCTCGGCCAGGAGCTGCGCCTCGCCCGGCCCGATCTGCTCGCGTCGTCGCCGCTCGAGTCGCTGCCGCTCGGCTCCGGCTCCTCGACCTCGGTGAGCTGCCGCCTGCGCGAGGTCCGTCCCGACCCACGCGGCACCGTGGTCACGGTCGACAGCATCCTGCTCACGGCGGCGGGAGAGGAGATCGCCTCCGGCGTCTCGACCGTCCTCCTCGGCGGCGTCGACCCCGACACGCTCCGCCCCCATCTGGACGGCGCCGGCCGGCCGGCCGCAGCCCCCGCGGCGCGCCCGCTCCCCGGCGCCCCGGTCGCCGACGCGACGATCCGGGTCTCGGCGGTCTTCAGCAGCCTCTACGCCGGGGTCTCCGGGGACGACAATCCGATCCACGTCGACGCGGAAGCGGCGCGGGCCGCCGGATTCGACGGCCCGATCGCGCACGGGATGAGCGTCGTCGCCCTCGCACTGGAGGTCGCGGCCGACGCGGTGCTCGACGGCGATCTGTCCCGGATCCGCTCGCTGGGCGTCCGCTTCTCGGCGCCCGTGCTCTGCGACTCCGAGCTCGCCGTCGAGGTGGTCCCGGCGGAGGACCCGGCCGTGCTGGTGCTCCGCGCGCGCACGGCCGAGGGCCCCGCCCTCAAGGCCGCCTGGATCGGCATCGCGCCGACCCTCGAGCGGAGCGGATCGTGAGCGGCCTCGTTGCGGAGCCGCTGCCTGCCCCCGCGTCGGCACCCGTCGCGCCGCTGATCGCGCGGATCCTCGAGCACGCACGGTCGCGGCCGGACGCCCCGGCGCTGCAGTGCGGCGACGAGACCCTCAGCTATTCGGCCCTGGTCGCCCTGAGCCGCGAGCTCGCCGCGACGCTGCCCGGCGACGACGTGCTCGCCGTCCTCGCCCACAAGACCCCGCGGACCATCGCGTTCGCACTCGGCGCCCTTGCCGACCGCCGGTCGGTGCTCCTGCTCGCACCGACGATGCCGGAGGAGCGCTCGGCCGCCGTCGTCGCCGCGGCGGACGTCCGGATCCTGGTCGATCCGCGCCCCGGCGGCCCCGTCGTCGTCCGCCCGCACGCCGTCCCGCGGCACAGCGGGCGCCGCCGCGGGGACGGCTCGGCCGCCGCGCGCCTGCTGCTCACCACCTCCGGGACCACCGGCGTGCCGAAGGTCGTGCCGATCGGCCTCGATGCTGTCGAGCGCTTCAGCGACTGGGCGCGGACGGAGTTCGCGCTCTCGCCCGCCAGCGCGGTGCTCAACCTCGCGCCGCTCAACTTCGACTTGACGCTCCTCGAGGTCTGGGCGACCCTCGCGGCCGGCGGGCGGGCGGTCCTCGTGCCGCCGGCGCGAGCGGTGCGGGGCGGGCACGTCCTCGACCTGATCGAGCACGGCGGGATCGACCTCGTGCAGGCGGTACCCACCTTCTACCGGCTGATGCTCGAGAGCGCGACGGCCCCGGGGCGCACCCTGCGCTCGGTCTTGACCCTGATCCTCACCGGCGACCGCGTCGACGCCGATCTGCTCGCGGGCCTGCGCACCCTGTTCCCCGCGGCGCGGCTGCTCAACGTCTACGGCATGACCGAGACGAACGACAGCTTCGCCCACGAGATCGGTGCGGACGAGGGCGCCGAGGCCCTGCCGATCGGCACCGAGCTCCCCGGCGTGCTGGTGCGGGTGCGCGGCGAGGACGGCGGGACGACCGAGCACGGCCTCGGTGAGCTGCTCGTGAGCACGCCGTTCCAGGCCGAGGGCTACCTCGACCGGGTCGCCTCCGCCGAGCGCTTCGTCACCCTCGACGCAGACGGCGGCAGTGGCGACGGGCGGGTCTTCGTCCGCACCGGCGACCTCGTCGACCGCCGGCCCGGCGAGCCCACCCGATTGCTCGGCCGCCTGGACCGGCGGGTGAAGATCCGCGGTCTCGCGGTCGACCTGGCCGAGGTCGAGCGGATCCTCGAGAGCCATCCCCTCGTCGGCGCCGCCGTGGCGATCGCCGAGCCGGATCCGGTCGCCGGCCACCGACTGGCCGTGGTCGTGCAGCGCGCGTTCCCGTCCGCGCTCGACCTGCTGGAGCTGCGCTCCTTCGCCGCGCTCCGCCTCGCCAGCGGCAGCGCGCCGAGCGAGCTCCACGTCACCGACGCCCCCTTCCCCCTGACCATCACCGGCAAGACCGACCGATCCCGCGCCCTCACCCAGGCGCGCGGCCACCTCGAAAGGGACAGACATGAGCAGCACTGACACCACCGGACCCGCCACCACCGAGACGGCGGAGCCCGGCTCCGACGGCGTCGTCCAGGCCCTGCGGAGCTACCTCGTCGAGGAGTTCCTCCCCGGCACCGAGCCCGAGCGGGTCGGCACCGACCTCGACCTGATGAACAGCGGAGTGCTCGACAGCCTCGGGCTCCTCAAGCTGATCGCCTGGATCGAGAGCCGGTTCGAGGTGGGGGTCGACGACACCGACCTCGACCCGGAGAACTTCCGCAGTATCTCCGCGATCGCCGGATTCGTCTCGCGCGCCCGCTCCGACGGACGATGACCGCCTCGCCGCTCGTCCGCCTCCTCGACGAGGGGCGGTGCGTCCCCGTCGAGGAATGGGCCGCCTTCTGGGCGCGGGTGGAGGATCGCTCCAGTGACCCGGGCGAGCTCGTCGCGGTGCTCACCGCGGCCTCGCGGGTGCTGCCGCGCGAGGAGACGCTCGTCGCCCTCGTGCGCTCGCTCGCGCCGGTCGCTGCTGCGCGCCCCGACCCGGCGGTCGACATCGTCGGCATCGGCGGCGGCCCCGCCACGATGAACCTCTCGACGGCCGCCGCCTTCACCGCCGCGGCGGCCGGGGCGAGCGTCCTCAAGTCCGGATCCCGGGCCTACACCTCCTCGCTCGGCTCCACCGATCTGCTCGGACGACTCGGCGTGCGCGCCGACGCCGATGCCGAGCAGGTGGAGCGGTACCGACAGCGCGACGGCCTCGCCTTCCCCGGGCGGCACGCGCACCCGGTGCAGCTGGTCCGCCTGGCGCGCCGGATCGTCCCGGTGGGACTGCGCGAGTTCGGCGCGCTCCTCAACGTGATCGGGCCGTTCCTCTCCCGCGTCCCGGTCACCGCCGTGGTCGTGGGCCGGTCGGACCGGGCGGGGGAGCGGACTCTCCGCGCCCTCGCGGGAGCACGACCCGAGCGGGCGCACTGGATCTGCTCCAGCGCGGTCGGCGCGGACGAGCTGATCAGCGTCAGCCCGAGCCGCTTGGTGCGGCCGGACGGGCGGGTCGAGCGGATCGAGCCGGGTGCGCTCGTCTCCGGCGCCGGCTCGCTCGCCGAGCTGCGCTCCGTCGCTCCGGAGGCGGCGGCCGAGCACTTCGTCCGCGCGCTGGCCGGCCGGCTCGGCACGGCCGTGACCGAGACGATCGCGCTGAACGCCGCGGTCGTCCTGCTCGCGGCAGAGGTCGAGTCCGAGCTGCCCGCCGCGATCGACCGCGCGCGGTCGAGCCTGGAGTCGGGCGCGGCCGCGAGCCTGCTCGAGCGACTGCGCTCGGAGGCGCACGAGGCGGTGGTGCTCGGTGCCTGAGCGGACGCTGCTGCCCGCCCGCCCGTTCTTCGTGGAGCGCGGGGAGTCCGGACGCTCGCCGGGACTCGCCCTCTTCCTCAACGCCGGCGATCCGCCCGACGACGAGCTGCTCAAGATCGCGATCGCGATGGACGAGGCGGGCGTCGACTGCCTCGAGCTGGCCGTCCCGTTCCCGGACTCGGTGACCGACGGCCCGGTGATCCGGGAGAGCGCCCGGCTCGCGCTCGCCGCCGGCACCGACCTCGCCGCCGCCCTGCGCCTGGTCACCGCGATTCGCGAGCGGACGGCGCGCCTGCGAGTCGCGCTCCTGGTCGACTGGAGCCACTCTCTGCGCGGGCACGACCTCGGCGAAAGCCTGCGCGGCATCCGCGAGGCGGGTGCCGACGCCGTCCTCGTGCACGGGCTGCCGCCGGTGCTCCGGACGCAGTACCTCGCGGAGGCCCACGCCGTCGGCCTGCCGGTGGTGACCACCTGCTACCACGGCACCTCCTCGCCCGAGACGATCGCCGCCGCCGCGCGGGACGCGACCGCCTACGTCTACCTCGTCGCCCGCTACGGCCGCAGCGGCACCCCCTCGCAGGACTCCTTCGCAGAGCTCGCCGGGACCGTCGCCGAGCTGCGCCGCAGCGGCACCGCGCCGATCGCCGTCGGATTCGGCGTCTCCACGGCCGAGGACGTCCGGCGGCTCTCCGGTCTCGGGGTCGACGCCGCGATCATCGGCACCGCGGGTGTCCGGTCGCTCGACGCGGGCGGCGACGGAGCCGTCGCGGGCTTCCGCGCGTTCCTCGCCGGCCTCCTGCCCGGCGCCGCGGATCCGGCGGGCGACCCGCCGGCGGAGCACGGATCCACCGCCCACCGACCACCCACCCACTGACCACCCACCCACCACCACCGCACCACCACTCGGAAGGAAGCAGTCATGCTCATCAGGAAGCGCTCCGACGTCCGCACCGTCGACTGGGGAAACGGCACCAGCGACCGCCTCGTCAACGAGGCCGACGGCCTCGGCTTCGCCGTCGCCCACACCGTCGTCGCCGCGGGCACCAGCTCGCGGCTGCAGTACCGCCGGCACATCGAGGCCTGCTACTGCCTCTCCGGCTCCGGCGCGGTGGTGGAAGCGGACGGCACGGTCCACGAGATCGTTCCCGGCACCCTCTACGCCCTCGACCTGCACGACCCGCACGAACTGCGGGCCGCCGAGCACGAGGACCTCCACCTCGTCTCGATCTTCAATCCCCCGATCACGGGCACCGAGCGCCACCGGCTCGACCCGTCCGGCTACTCGCAGTACTGAGCAGGAGCCGAGTCATGACGATCCTCGACAGCGCCCTCCCCGACAGCGCCCTCGACAGCGCGGCCCCGCCGACCGCCGAGGTCATCGCGGAGCGCCTCGACCGCGCCTTCGGCACCGCGCACGACCGCCCTGCGGACGAGACCGTCTTCGACCGCGCAGGCTGGGACCGGCTCCGCTCGACGGGGATCCTCGGCGCCGCCTTCGACCGCTCGGCCGGCGGGTCCGGGCTCAGCCACCGCGAGTGCCTGCCGCTGCTGGAGCGGCTCGGCCGGCTGAACCACGACGCGGGCCTCTCCTTCGCGGCCGTCACCACGATGGCCAGCACGGCGGTCGCGCTCGCGCGCTTCGGCTCGGCCGAGCAGCGGGCGAGCGTGCTGCCCGAGGTGGTCGGCGGGCGGCTCCTGGCCGCGCACGCGATCACGGAAGAGGGCAGCGGCTCCGACGCACTCGGAATGGCGACCCGCGCGGTGCGCGACGGCGACGAGTTCGTGCTCGACGGCGCGAAGACCTTCGTCACCAACGGCGGCCTCGCCGACGTCTACGTGGTCTACGCGCGGACCTCGGAGGTGCCGGGCCCGCTCGGGATCACCGCGTTCCTCCTCCCGGCAGGGACCCCCGGTTTCACCGTGGGCCGCCGGCTGCCGACGCTCGGGCTCTCCGGCAGCCCGCTCGCCGAGCTCTCCTTCGAGGGCTGCCGGATCCCGGCATCGAGCGTCGTCGGCCGGGTCGGCGGCGGGTTCCTCGTGCTCGATCACGTGATGGAACGCGAGATCCTCTTCTCCTTCGCCGTCAACGTCGGCGAGATGGTCCGTCGCGAGGCCCGAGTGGTGCAGTGGTGCCGCGACCGGGTGCAGTACGGCCGGACGATCGGCTCCAACCAGGCGATCGCGCACAAGGTGGTCGACATGCGGATCGCCGCTGACACGGCTCGGATGTGGCTGCAGGCCGCCGCCGACCGGCTCGACGCCGGGGTCTCGGCGACCACCGAGATCTCGATCGCCAAGCTGGTCACCAGCCGCGGCAACCTCCAGTCGAGCCTCGACGCCCTGCAGATCTTCGGCGGCCGCGGCTACCTCAGCGAGCACGGGATCGAGCGGGACCTGCGCGACGCCGTCGCCGGGCCGATCTACTCCGGCACGAACGAGATCCAGTACAACCGGGTCGCCGCGATGATCGGCCTGCGCTGATGGCCGCGCCGATCGTCAAGGTCTGCGGAGTGGTCGATCCCGCCGAGCTCGCGCTGCTCGCCGCGGCGGGCGCGAGCGACGCCGGGGTCTGGTGGGGAGTCGCCGGCTCGGCCCGCTCGCTCTCCGTGCCGCAACTGCAGGATCTGGGACAGGCGGACGCCCCGATCCGCCGCGCGCTGGTCACCTTCTCGTCCGACGCGGAGGGGATCGCCCTCGCCGCCGCGGCGCTGGACGCCGATTGGATCCAGCTGCACGCCTTCCAGCGGCCCTCGGTGGTCGACGAGCTCCGGCGACGGCTCGACGCCGCGGGGCGCGACCGCCGGATCGTCAAGGTGCTCCATCTCGACGCCGGAGTCCTGCTCGAGGGACCGTTCCTCGGCGCCTACGGGTGCGCCGGCGCCGACGGCTACCTCCTCGACACCGTCGTCGGCGGCCGGATCGGCAGCACCGGGATCCGCGCCGATCCGGCCGCTCTCGAGCGCGCGGTGGAGCGACTCGACCGATCCTTCCTCGTGGCCGGCGGCCTCGGCGCAGACGACGCCGAGCGCTTCGTCGGCCTGGCGGCGAGCGAGCACTGGCGGGGGATCGACGTCGACAGCTCGGCGCGCAACGCGTCCGGCGCGTTCGATGCGACCGCGGTGTCCGCGCTGGTGGCCGCGTGGTCGCCGTGGGCCGAGCGCCGGGCGGTGCTCGCGTGAGCGCCGCGCCGTTCGTCGACGCCGTCCTCGCCTCGGAGGTACGGCTGATCATGGAGATCAAGCGCCGCTCCGCCGCCGGGGACGACCTCACGGCCGGGCGGAGCGCCGCCGAGCTCGTCCGGCTCTACGAGGACGCCGGAGCGCCGTGCCTCTCGGTGGTCACCGGCCGCTGGTTCGGCGGCGACGCCGCGCTGCTCGACGACGTCCTGCGCGCGACCGACCGTCCCGTCCTCCAGAAGGACTTCTTCACCCGGCGCGCCCAGCTCGACCGCGCCGCCGCGGCGGGCGTCTGCGCGGTGCTGCTGACGGCGCAGCTCCTCCGGCGAGAGAGCCTGGAGATCCTCGTCGAGCACGCGCTCGGAGTCGGGCTCACCCCCTTCGTGGAGGTGATCTCCGCCGAGGAGATCGCCTCCGTCCCGCGTGCCGGCGAGTGCGCGATCGCGGTCAACAACAAGGACATCCGCGACCAGGAGCGCGGGAGTGCCCGCCTCGGCCGCAGTCTCGAGCTGGTGCACGAGGTGCTCGCCACCGGCACGCCGCTGGCCGTCAGCGCGAGCGGCATCGACTCGCGGGACGACGTCGACCGGCTGCTGGGCGCGGGCTACGGTGGGCTGCTCGTCGGCAGCTCCCTGCTGGCCGGCTCGCTGGCGAGCAGCCTGACCGCCGCGCCGCCGATCGGGGCGGAGCGGTGACCGACCTGCCGACGGTGCTGCTCGTCCCGCCCGCAGGCGGCTCGGCGCTGCTCCGCCGCCGGTGGGCAGGCGACCTGGCGGGCCGGGCCCGGGTCGAGACGCCGCACCTGCCGCGGATCCCGGGCGGGACCCTGCTCGACACCGCCCGGTCGCTCGCGGCGGCCGCGCCGCGGGTCGGGCGGTGGACGCTCGCCGGGCACAGCCTCGGTGCGCTGGTCGCGTTCGAGGCGGTCCGCACTCTGGAGGCGGCAGGCGATCCGCCGCCGGAGCGGCTGCTGGTGCTCGGCAGCAGCCCGCCGAGCGCCGCGACGGGGCGCACCTTCGCCCCCGTCGTCGACCTCGGTGACGACGACTTCCTCGCCGCACTCGCGGAGCTGGGGGCGGTGGACGCAGCCCTCCCCGCGAATCCGATGCGCCGGCTGTTCCTCCCGGGCCTCCGGGCCGACCTCCGGCTGCTCGTCGGCTACGCGCCCGCGCCCGCGGCGGCCGTCTCCGTCCCGCTGACCGCCTGGCACGGGACGCGGGACCGCCTCGCGCCACCCGCGAGCGGCGGCGGCTGGTCGGCCCGCACCAGCGCAGCCTTCGGCCTCCGCGTCGTCGAGGGCGGCCACTTCTTCCCGGTCGAGCAGTCCACCGCGGTCACCGGCTCGCTCGGCCTGCCCCTCCGCGCGGCCGCGCCGCCCGAGGAGCGGCCCACTCGCCCCGTGCTGGTCGAGTAGCGGCGCAGCCGCGTATCGAGACCGGACGTCTCCAGGGCGGCTGGATCTCGAGACGCAACCTGCGGGCGCTACTCGATCAGCATGGCGCTGCAGGCCAGGCATCGGAGGGCGCCGCCCCCTGCATGCTGGACGAGTAGCGGCGCAGCCGCGTATCGAGACCCCGCGTCCCCAGCGCAGTCGACGCCGCGGGCGACAGCGCCGGAGCCGCTCAGACGTCCCGCGGCGTCTTGTCGCGCAGCGACCACACCGCCGCGCTCGCGCCCAGGAGCAGGAGGGCCCCGCCGCCGAGGGTGAGCGCGCTCACCGGCACGCCGAGGTCGCCGACGGCTCGCGGCTGGAACCCGCCGTGGAAGGCGAGCCACGGCGCCGCGACGCTCGGCACGAGGTTCCGCGGGTCACTCGTCCCCAGGATCGGCACCAGGTAGTAAGCGAGGGCGAAGACGGTGAGCGAGAACGCCCGCTCCCGCGTCACCGTGGCGACGAGGAAGCCCAGCGCACCGAACGCGACCCCGATCAGCACGAAGGCGACCGCCACTGCTCCAATCGCCGCGGGATCCGCGGACGGCCGCGCCGCCCCTCCGTCGACGGGGAACGGCCTCAGCTGCGCGGTGACGAGTCCGGCGACGGCCGCCGTCAGCACGAGCGCCGCGCCGAAGGTCAGGACCGCCGTGACGAGGAGCGCCGCTTTCGCCGCGACGAAGGTGCGCGCCCGACGGACCTGCGGCCACCGCACGACGATCGACCCGCCGCGGAGGTCCGTGGTCGCCGCGAAGAGCCCCGTCGCGTACCCGAGGAGCGGGGTCACCAGGAACACCGCGAGGCTCAGCCCGGTCTCGACCGCACCGAGCGGTGTCAGCGCCGCCGAGGCCGCCGTCGCCGCCTCGAAGTCGTAGCGCAGCGGGTTGTCGATCTCCGTCCGCCCGTCCCCGCGACCGGTCACGCTCACGGGCTCGGCCAGCGCCTCCTCGACGGAGTGCCCGGCCGAGCGGTACTCCGCGGCGGTCCTCTCGAAGAGCGCCGCCGTCGACCGGGCGTTGCCGACGTCCGTCACCGCGCTCCAGACCGCGAAGGCGGCGCCGGCGAGCAGGAGGACGAGGAGCAGCCGGGAGGCGACCGCCCCGCGCAGCTCCCTCCGCACTTCGCGGCACAGGGAGCTCACCGCTCCCGGTGCCGTCCACTCCATCTCGTTCCTCTTCCCGCTCTCAGAAGGGCCGATCACCGAGGAGGCCGTACCGGCATGGCCTTCTGTGTATGGCCACGAGCCTCCTCCCGATCACCGACGTCAGCAAGGGCGCGGCGCGGACCGGAGGGAGCGTCGGCGCGTCGCGTCGCGTCGGAGGTCCGAGGTGTGAGCGAGCAGCCGCGGGTCGGACCCGCCGTGCCCGGACGGGTGGATCTCGATACGCGCCCTGCGGGCGCTACTCGATCAGCATGGTGCGGCCGGCGGGCTGCCGTGGGGCGGGGCGGGCCGTTCGTGCTGGTCGAGTAGCGGCGCAGCCGCGTATCGAGACCCGGTGTCGTCTGCTGGGTGGATCTCGATACGCCCGCGGAGCGGGCTACTCGATCAGCATGACTCCGTCAGTCCGTCACTCCGCCGCTCTGTCGGGCGGCGCACCGCCGCCGCTACAGTGACCGGCATGACCCCCTCGCGCGTCCTCGCACCGGAGCCTCCCGCCGACGGCTCGAAGCCGAAGGGACCCGCGTCGTACTTCCCGAGCATCGAGACCACCTACGGCCGTCCGGTCCAGGAGTGGCTCGACCTGGTGGACGAGCGGCTCGACTCCGAGACGCACATGCAGGTCGTCTCCTGGCTGAAGACCGAGCACGGTCTCGGCCATGGGCACGCGAACGCCCTCGTCGCCTACGTCAAGGCCGCCCGCGCCTGACCGTGACCCCGTCTGCACCCGATCCGGCTGATGTTCTGCCGGCGAGGTCGCGCGCAACGTCAGCTGAGACGGGGGTCCCTCCTCTGACAGGGGAGGCCGGGTGCTCTCAGCTGATGTTGTGCGCCGGAGTCGGCCCAGGGCAGCCGTCAGCGGGCGGCGCGGCCGAACTCGACGAGCTTCGCGAAGAGGTCCTCGAGGAGCCAGCGGGTGTCGAAGGCGTCGCAGACGCGGACGGTGTGCGGGCCGACGCCCGGCTGGAGGTCGCCGGCGGGGGTGAAGCGCGGGGCGGGGACCTCGCGCCAGCGGCCGCCGGCGGGGTTCATCACGGCGCCGATCGCGGGGCTGTCACCGAGGGAGCGGAAGTCGAGCGGGCCGTAGGGGATCGTCGCGTTGAAGGCGATCAGCTGGTCGACGAGGTAGTCGCCGAGCCGGCTCGTGCCGCCCAGCCGCGTGCGCAGCTCGGCGTGGCCGACGCCGACCATCGTGTAGACGGGCATCGGGATCTGCCAGACGGCGACTCCGGAGGCGAGCACGGCGTTCGCGGCGGCGACGTCGTTGATCAGGTTGAACTCCGGGTGGTACGCGGCGATGCCCTCGTAGGGCGGGCCGCCCACCCAGACCACGACGACGTCGCGCTCGGCGATCGACGGCTCCGCCAGCAGCGCCGCGGCGACGTCGGTGAGCGGGCCGAGCACGGCGATCCAGAGCCGGCCCTCGCCGTGCAGCGCCTCCTCGACGATCACGCGCGAGCCCTCGGACGCCACGGACTCCGCGGAACCGCCGGCGACCAGCGCCGCTGACGCCCCGTCCACGACCCGCACGTCGGCCCCGGCGAGGGCGACCACGCGATCGATCTCCGCGCGCGACTCCCGCAGGCTCCCGGGCCGGCCGAAGTGCGCGGCGACGAGCGCCCGCACGTCGAGCGTCGCGCTCAGCAGCGCCTGCACGATCGCGAACTGGTCGTCGGCCTCGTTCGCGGCGTCGGTGCTGACGATCAGCCGGTGCGGTGCCGGCCCGACACTCACGCCGACTCCCGCTGCACGAGCGTCGTCGCGAGGATCGGCTGCCGGTCGACCTCGCGGCCCGCCACCACGGCCACCACGGTCTCGGCGGCGACGCGCCCCATGTCCTCGAGCGGCTGGCGGATCGTGGTCAGCGTCGGATCCGAGGTGGTCGCGATGACCACGTCGTCGAAGCCGACCACCGAGATGTCGGCGGGCACCCGCCGACCGGAGGCCTGCAGCACCCGGATCGCGCCGTTGGCCATCAGGTCGGAGGAGGCGAAGACGCCGTCGAGGTCCGGGTGGCGCTGCAGCAGTCGCGCCATCGCGGCGGAGCCGCTCTCGAGGGTGAACTCGCCGTGCACGATCGGACTGTGGTCCAGGCCCAGCTCCGTCAGCTCGTCGCGCCAGCCGCGGATGCGGTCGCGGGCGGGCTCCATGTCGTGCGGGCCGGCGATGATCCCGAGCCGCCGCCGCCCGGAGTCGGCGAGCGCGCGGGCGGCAAGCCGGCCGCCGCCGTAGTTGTCGGAGTCGATCACGATCGCGTCCTCGGCCAGGGCGACCCGCGGCCGGCCGACCCAGGCGATCGGCACGGGGGAGTCGGCGAGCGCCTGCGCGAGGTGCGTGATCTCGTGCTGCAGGATCACGATCGCTCCGTCGACCGCGCGCGAGCGGAGGAACTTGGGGATGCGGTCGCCGTCGTCGTGGTCCGCGGGCAGCAGCACCGGCTGCACCTCGGCGGCGTAGAGCCCCTTCGCCGCGCCCTTGAGCACCGAGGTGAAGAACGTGCCGGTGAGGCTGTCGAGCTCGTTGAAGGCGACGATCAGCGCGATCGCCCCGGAGCGGCCGCCGCGGAGCATCCGCGCGGCGCTGTTCGCCTCGTAGCCGAGCTGCTTCGCGGCGTGCTCGACGGCCGCCGACATGCGGACGTCGACGTTCGTGCCGCCCGCGAGAACCCGGGCGGCGGTGGCGCGGGACACGCCCGCGGCCAGGGCGACGTCCACGAGCGTGGGTCGGGTCATGGCTGCATCCTTCTGAACGAGGAGGGGAGCGGACCGGGGCGCCGGATGCTCGATCTCCAGAGTCCCACGGGGACGCCTCCCCCTGGGCCGAAGCGGTCCGATTTGCGAAAGTTCTTCTGAATACTAGGGGAGATCGATATCTCACGCTGCGGTAACGACTCGAAGATCGCGCTTGCACCCGGGTCGAACGCGGGCTACCTTGGCGTCCAAGAGATCGTTCTCTGCCCCCTGGGTCTCCACCTGCGAGACCACCCACCGCGAATCCCCGACGAAGAGGAACAATCGTGAACAGAAGACTGACGGCCGTCGCCGCAGCAGCCGCCGCCGTGGCCCTCGCCCTCACCGGATGCTCATCCGGAAGCGGCGGCGGCGCGTCCGACGACCCGAACGCCGAAGCGACCTTCTGGTCCTTCACCGGCATCAACGCCAAGGACAGCGTCGACGAGTACCTGGCGAAGATGCCGGACGCGAAGATCAAGCTCTCCGAGGTCGGCAGCACCACCGAGACGGCCACCGCCCTCACCGCGGCGCTCGCCGGCGGCAAGGTGCCCGACCTGGTCATGATCCAGAACGACGACCTGCCCCAGTTCGTCGCCAACAGCTCGAACTTCCTCGACCTGCGCACCCTCGGCGGCGACGACGTGGCCTCCGCGTACCTCCCGTGGGCCGCCTCCGCGGCGACGGCCGACGACGGCTCCGTCGTGGGCGTCCCCACCGACGTCGGCGGACTGGGCTTCGCCTACCGCGCCGACCTCTTCGAGGCCGCCGGTCTGCCGACCGACCCGGCCGAGGTCGCCGAGATGTGGAAGGACTGGCCGTCCTTCATCGCCATGGGCGAGAAGTACACCGAGGCGACCGGCAAGCCGTTCGTCGACAACATCGAGACCAGCGTCTTCTTCTCGACCGTCAACCAGGTCTCGGAGAAGTACTACTCGCCCGACGGCGAGCTCGTCTACGACACCAACCCGCAGGTGAAGGACGCGTTCCAGGTCGCCGTGGACACCAAGGACGCCGGCATCAGCGCCGGCATCGCCGCCTGGTCCTCGGGCTGGGCTCCCGGCCGCGCCAACGGCGCCTTCGCCGTGACCATCGCGCCGTCGTGGATCCTCGCGGGCATCAAGACCGACGCCCCCGACACCGCGGGCAACTGGCGCGTCACGAGCGTCCCCGGCGTCGGCGGAAACTGGGGCGGCAGCGTCATCGCCATCCCGGCCCGCGCCGAGCACCCCGAGGCCGCCTGGCAGTACATCGAGACGATGATGTCCGCCGAGGGCCAGACCGACCACTTCGCGGCCTCGGGCACCCTGCCCGCCGCCACCGAGGCGGTCGCGAGCGACGAGGTCCGCAACTACACCGACCCGTTCTTCGGCGACTCGAAGATCGGCGAGGTCATGGCCACCTCGGTCGAGCAGTTCCCCTCCTTCTACAACGGTCCCGACACGACGCCGATCAACGGCGCCCTGCTCAACACCCTCGTCGAGCTGGAGGCGGGCAACGTCACCTCCGACAAGGCGTGGACGACGGCCCTCGACACGGCCAAGCAGGCCATCGGCGGCTGATCGCCCCACCCACCCGAGCGGCCCGGCGCCTCGCGCGCCGGGCCGCCCCTTCGACGGAGGTAACCCACGTGTCAACGGCGACAGCCATACGTCCCCCCAAGCAGCGCAAGCAGCACAGCGCCCCGGTCCAGAAGGCCGCGAGGATCCGCAACTCCCTCTCGGAGCGGATCGCCCCCTACGCGTACGTCGCGCCCTTCTTCCTCATCTTCATCGTCTTCGGGCTCTTCCCGCTGCTCTTCACGTTCTACGTCTCGCTCTTCGACTGGAACCCGATCGGCGAGCAGACCTTCGTCGGCCTCGCGAACTTCCAGCAGCTCTTCGCGGACAGCCGGTTCTGGAACGCTCTGGTCAACACCTTCGGCATCTTCATCATCTCGACGGTGCCTCAGCTGCTCTTCGCGCTCTTCCTGGCGCACCTGCTCAACCACGCGCGGCTGCGCTGGGCGAACTTCTGGCGCATGGCGCTGCTGGTGCCCTACATCACCTCCGTCGCGGCGACCGCGATCGTCTTCGCGCAGATCTTCGACAAGAACTTCGGCCTGATCAACTGGTTCCTCGGCATCTTCGGACTGCCCTCGATCAACTTCCTGGCCACCAACTACGGCTCCTGGATCGTCATCTCGACGATGGTCTTCTGGCGCTGGTTCGGCTACAACACGCTGCTCTACCTGGCGGGGCTCCAGTCGCTCCCGCGCGAGATGTTCGAGGCCGCCTCGGTCGACGGCGCCTCCAGCTGGCAGCAGTTCCGCCACCTCACCATCCCGGCGCTGCGCCCGATCATCGTCTTCACCGTGATCATGTCGACCATCGGCGGTCTGCAGATCTTCACGGAGGCGCTCCTGGTGGCTCCCGAATCGGGCCTCACCTGCGGCGCCGGCCGGCAGTGCCAGACGCTCGCGCTGTTCCTCTACGAGCAGGGCTTCGGCCAGTTCAAGTTCGGCTACGGCTCCGCCATCGGCGTCGTGCTGTTCGTGATCGTCGTGGTCGTCTCGCTGATCAACTTCTACCTGTCCACCCGCACCCGGAAGGCGGCCGTCTGATGTCCGATGTGATCGATCAGGCCCTCCCGCAGGCCCGCGCCGTGGCCACGGGCGACACCCCGAAGGTGCTCCCGCGGCGCCGCGGCAAGGGCGGTGGAGTCGGCTGGCCGACGTACGTCTTCCTCGTCGTCGCCGTGCTCGTCTCGGTGTTCCCCCTCTACTACATGTTCGTCATCGCGTCGGTCGGAGCGACCGCCGTCACGTCGATCCCGCCGCGCCTGTACCCGGGCACGAACTTCTTCGCCATCGCGGAGAAGGTGTTCGACACCGTCCCGTTCATCGCGTCGCTGTTCAACTCGCTGATCGTGTCGCTGAGCATCGCGGTCCTCTCCGCGATCCTCTGCGCGATGGCCGGCTTCGCCTTCGCGAAGCTGCAGTTCCCGGGCCGCAACGTGCTGTTCCTGATCGTGCTGCTCACCATGACGGTGCCGGCGCAGCTGAGCATCATCCCGCAGTACCTGATCGTCTCGGCCCTCGACTGGGTCGACACCCTCCAGGCGATCATCGTCCCGGGTCTGGCCAGCGCCTTCGGCATCTTCTGGATGCGCCAGCACATGTCGACCACGGTCAGCGACGAGCTGATCCAGGCGGCCCGCATCGACGGCGCCAACTCCTGGCAGCTGTTCTGGCGCATCGCCTTCCCGGTGGTCCGCCCGGCGGCGTTCGTGCTCGGCCTGATCACGTTCACCGCGGTCTGGAATGACTTCATGTGGCCGTTCATCGTGCTGAAGTCGCCGGAGCTGTTCACGGTGCAGATCGCGCTGAAGCAGCTGCAGGCCAACCGCTCGATCGACGTCGCACTGGCGATGGGCGGCTCGTTCATGGCCACGCTGCCGCTGCTGATCGCGTTCTTCTTCGTCGGCCGCCGCATGGTGTCCGGGATCATGGACGGAGCGTTCAAGGGCTGATGCACGACGCCTCCACCACTCTCGTCCCCTCCGACCGCACCGACGAGACCGGGGATCGGAGCGGTGGTCGCGGCGGTTGGCGGGACCGCTCCCTCTCCGCGAGCGAGCGGGCCCGCCTCCTCACCGCCGAGCTCACGCTCGAGGAGAAGGCGGCCCAGCTCGGCTCCGTCTGGCTCACCGACTCCGCCGACGACTTCGCCCCGAAGCTCGAGGGCGGCCCCGAGACCGCGGCCGACCCGTTCGACGGCGGCCTCGGCCAGCTCACCCGCGTCTTCGGCACCGAGCCCGTCTCGGTGCCGGAGGGCGTGCGCCGGCTCCGCGAGCTGCAGGATCGGGTCGTCGGCTCGCAGCGCCTGGGCATCCCGGCCATCGCGCACGAGGAGTGCCTGACCGGGCTCGCCGCGTACGGCGCGACCGCGTTCCCCACGCCGCTCGCCTGGGCGGCCACCTTCGACGAGGACCTCGTCGGCGAGATGGCGGAGGCGATCGGCTCCGACATGCGCGCCCTCGGGATCCACCAGGGGCTCGCGCCCGTCGTCGACGTGGTGAAGGACTACCGCTGGGGCCGCGTCGAGGAGACCCTCGGCGAGGACCCGTACCTCGTCTCGCAGCTCGGCACCGCGTACGTCGCCGGGCTCGAGTCGGCGGGGATCATCGCGACGCTCAAGCACTTCGCCGGCTACGCGGCCTCCCGCGGCGCCCGCAACCACGCACCCGTGAGCATGGGGCCGCACGAGATCGCCGACACCGTGCTGCCGCCGTTCGAGGCCGCGCTGCGGCACGGCGGCGCGCGCAGCGTGATGACCTCGTACACCGACATCGACGGCGTGCCCAGCAGCGCGAGCCGGCACCTGCTCACCACGATCCTGCGGGAGAAGTGGGGCTTCGAGGGGACGGTCGTGGCCGACTACTGGGCCGTGCCGTTCCTCCAGGCGATGCACCACGTCGCGGTCGACACGGCTGACGCGGGGCGCCTGGCGATCCGCGCCGGCGTCGACGTCGAGCTGCCGCAGACCGCGGCGTACGGCGAGCTGCCGCGCCTCATCCGCGAGGGCGTCGTCGACGAGCGCGACCTCGACCGCTCCGTCGAGCGGCACCTGCGGCACAAGTTCGAGGCCGGGCTGCTCGACGGCGGGCCCCTCGTGCCCGAGGGCGCCGAGTCGGTCGACCTCGACAGCGCGCGCAACCGGGCGATCTCGCTCCGGATCGCGGAGGAGTCGATCGTGCTGCTGCGCGACGAGGACGTGACCGGGCTGCTCGCCTCCGGCACCGTGGCGGTGGTCGGCCCCGCGGCGGACCAGTTCCGCAGCCTCGTCGGCTGCTACGCGTTCCCCAACCACGTGCTCTCGAAGCACCCGGGGCACGACCTCGGGATCGAGATCCCGACCGTGCTCACCGCCCTGCGCGCCGAGCTCGGCGAGGAGCGCGTCCGCTTCGCGGCCGGCGGATCGATCACCTCCGCCGACACCTCGGCGATCGCCGAGGCCGTCGCGACGGCGCGCTCGAGCGACGCGGCCGTGGTCGTCGTCGGCGACGTGGCCGGGCTGTTCGGCGACGGCACCTCGGGCGAGGGCTGCGACGCGGCCGACCTGCGCCTGCCGGGCGCCCAGGACGAGCTCGTCGCGGCGGTCCTCGCGACCGGCGTGCCGACCGTGCTGGTCGTGCTCTCGGGCCGGCCCTACGCGCTCGGCGCCTACGGAGCGGCGCGCGGTGTCGTGCAGGCGTTCTTCCCCGGAGCGGACGGGGCGGCCGCGGTCGCCGGCGTGCTCTCCGGGCGGGTCTCGCCGACCGGGCGCCTGCCCGTGCAGATCCCGCGGCTGCCGTCGGCGTCGACCACGTACCTGCAGCCGTCGCTGGGCCTGTCGAACCCGGGGATCACCGCACTCGACAACACGCCGCTGCACCCGTTCGGCTTCGGGCTCACCCGGGGCGCGATCGCGTACGAGGCGCTGTCCGCGCCCGCCGTGCTGGCGGTGGACGGGGCGCTCGACGCCGCGGTGACGATCCGCAACAGCGGAGAGGACACCGTCGAGGTGGTGCAGCTGTACGCCGCCTACCCGACGTCGCCCGTGGTGCGGCCGGCCGCGCAGCTGCTCGGCTACGCGCGCGTGCCGATCGCCGCGGGGGAGTCGCTGACCGTGCACTTCCACGTCGACGCGGCGCGGCTCGCGGCGACCGGCGAGGACGGCGCGCTCAGCGTGGATCCGGGCCCGCTGCGCCTGATCGCGGGTCCGTCCGCGGCCGACGCCGCGCAGACCGCCGACGTCGCCCTGACGGGCGCGCGCCGCGTGCTCGCCGAGCGCGCGCTCCGCACCCCGTGGTCGGTGACGCGGGGCTGACCCGCCGCCCCCACCGTGCCGGTCGAGCAGCCGCCGCTTCCTCATGCTGATCGAGTAGCCGCACAGCGGCGTATCGAGACCCACCCCTCCCGGTGACGCCGGATCTCGATACGCGCCCTGCGGGCGCTACTCGATCAGCATGAGGCGCAAGGGGCCTGCGCGCCGCGCCCCGCGCGCCTACCGTGAACAGCAGCACCCCCGGCGCGAGGACGCGCGCGGGGCCGGACTTCTCGAGGAGAGACATGCCTGCACTGACCGACACCTTCACTCTGTCCAACGGGGTCGAGATCCCGAAGATCGGCTTCGGCACCTGGCAGATCGAGGACGGCGCCGACGCCTACGACGCGGTGACCACGGCCCTCGAGGCCGGCTACCGCCACATCGACACCGCCCGCGGCTACGGCAACGAGGCGAGCGTCGGCCGGGCGCTGCGCGACAGCGGGATCCCCCGCGACGAGGTGTTCATCACCACGAAGCTGCCCGCCGAGGTCAAGGACCACGCCGGCGCGAAGGACAGCTTCGAGACGACGATGGCGGCGCTCGAGCTGGAGCACGTCGACCTGTACCTGATCCACGCGCCGTGGCCGTGGTCGGACATGGGCTCGGACCACCGCGACGGCAACATCGCCGCGTGGAAGGCGATGGAGGAGATCTACGACTCCGGCCGCGCCCGCGCCATCGGCGTCTCGAACTTCTCCGTCGACGACCTGGAGTCGCTGATCGCGGCGACGGATGTGAAGCCGCACGCCAACCAGATCCGCTGGTTCGTCGGCAACACCCAGGACGAGACGACCGACTACTGCCGCAGCAACGGCATCCTCGTCGAGGGCTACTCGCCGCTCGCGACCGGCGGCCTGCTCGAGAACTCCGACCTCGCCGACATCGCGAAGGCGAACGGCGTCTCGGTCGCGCAGCTCTGCATCCGCTACCTCCTCGAGAAGGACGTCCTGCCCCTGCCCAAGTCGACCACCCCCGAGCGCATCCGCGAGAACGCCCAGGTCGACTTCCCCCTCTCGGCCGACGACGTCGCCCGCCTCGACGCCCTCGTCGACACGGAGTCCTGACCCGCCCCCCGAGAACGCAGAAGTCGCGGTAGTCGCGCCCGACCACCGCGACTTCCGCGTTCCGGCGAAGGCCTGCGACACGGGAGATCCGCGGGGCGGCGCCCCCCTCCCATGCTGGTCGAGTAGCCGCGGAGCGGCGTATCGAGACCCACGTGCCGACGGCAGTGGATCTCGATA
Source organism: Rathayibacter sp. VKM Ac-2804 (assembly GCF_009866655.1). NCBI lineage: Bacteria > Bacillati > Actinomycetota > Actinomycetes > Micrococcales > Microbacteriaceae > Rathayibacter > Rathayibacter sp. VKM Ac-2804. Next base: position 3,808,113 of record NZ_CP047420.1, on the reverse strand, counting down.
CGCGCCCTGCGGTCGCTACTCGATCAGCATGATGGCGCGTGCGACTCGGAGGAGCCGCGCCCCATGCTGGTCGAGCAGTCGCGGAGCGTCTCGTCGAGCGCCGCAGAGCGGGCCGCGTCACTTCCGCTTCTTGGGTGCGCTGATCTCCTTGTCATCGAGAAGCCGGTCGGCGTTCCAGCGGAGTCGCTCGAGGAGACCCGGGGAGCACCCGGACGGTGCCGGCACCGCGTCGAGGGCCTCGCGTAGTCGCCCGATCGTCTCGCGCACGAGGAGGTCGGCCTGCCTCTCGCCGATCACCCGCCAGGAGGTGATCTCGGCGAGGATCCGCTCCATCGAGATCCTGCGATGATCGAACTGCCCGTCGACGGCGAGTGCGAGGTCCCAGGAGATGAGGCCGTCCTGGAAGAGGTTCGGCAGCGCGTCGTAGATCGGCGCGAGTCTCGATCCCTCTGGGAGATGGAGGATGGCGACGTTCTTCGCGTGTGCGTCGTTGTCGCCGATCGCCACTGTGTAGGCGAGTCTTCGGATCCAGTCGCGAACCGCGGCCGCCCCCTCCGGGATCGACCCGAGCAGCTCGGCGATCCGCGCGGCGGAGGCGCGACGAGGGTCGTTCGGCCACGCGGGGTCCTGGAACTTGACGGCCGAGTCCCGCCAGTCGAGTCCGAGGGCCTGCGCGAGATCCTCCTGGTGGTGGAGGAGGACCTCGCCATCGTGGATCTCGCGATCGAAGCGCTCGATCGCGAGGTACGTCGTCATCGCGGCGGTGTGGAGGGAGCTCTCGAACGTCGCGAGCCCCAGGTGCTGAGCGAGGAGGTGACTGTAGTGCTCGTCGTGGATGCGGTGCGGGCGGGAGGGGATCTGAGGTTTCAGGATGTGCGTCGAGTGCGCGCGGCCGTGGGGGGCGGCCCAGGCCCCCTCGATCCTCGCGACGAGCACCTTCGGCTGGAATCCGGGCAGTGTCGACCGGCTGTCGGCGGGGATCCCCTGGTCGCTGTCCTTCAAAGCCTGCGTGAGCCTGGCCGACAAGGACGCGTCGTCCAGTCGCTCGTAGGACGGGCTCTGGAGCGGATTCTCGTCCGGTCGGCGGAGGGTGACGGCGCCGGCGACGGATCCGCCGAACTCCGTGAGGAGCGCGAAGAGGTCGTCCTTGTCGATCCGGCGCTTCGCAGCCATCCGCTCCCGGTGGCTCCCCTCGGGGACGTAGCCGCCGAGGAAGTCGGAGACGCGGAGTGAGGCCGGCGTTCGACCGCGGATCGTCGCGAAGGACTCGGTGAGGACGACCTCCTCGTCGTAGTCACGAGCGATCCGCAGGTCGACACGGCGGCCGCCGTCCGCGGGTGATACCGAGCCGACTCGGCGGTCGTGGAGGAAGAGGTCAAGCTCGGGCATCGTCGTCACGGTATTCGAGGGACACAGTGATGCCGAGCTCGTGCAGGATGCGGAAGAGCCGTTTGGCGTAGAGCGTCGGCTCCCCGGTCTCCAGGTTCACGACGTACTCGCGCGAGAGGCCGATCCGCTCCGCGAGCTCAGTCTGGGTCAGCCCCGACTCCTCGCGCACGGCGCGGACGACCGAGGCGAGATCGCTCGCTTTGCGCGCCTTGATGGTCGGCACTGCTCCTCCTGAGGGTTCGGAATCCGACCCGTGTCGCGACTCTCCTGTGGGTAATTCCTCACGCTACCGGCTTGTGAGGAAAAGTACACAGGAGCGTGTTGTGAGAATATTCACACACCCGGGTCCTGTGGGAGAGTCCTTCGGCGGTGGATCTCGATATGCGCCCTGCAGGCGCTACTCGATCAGCATGATGGCGCGTGAGACTCGGAGGAGCCGCGCCCCATGCTGGTCGAGTAGCCGCGCAGCGGCGCATCGAGACCGATGTGCCGACGGCGGTGGATCTCGATACGCGCCCTGCGGGCGCTACTCGATCAGCATGATGGGCGGGCGTCAGGCGAAGCGGAGCAGGTGGGCGCCGTGGGGCTCCAGGGTCAGCGCGACGGCGCCGTCGACGACGGGGAGGGGCTCGCCCGTCCAGACGTCGACGGGGGTGCCGGTGCAGCCGAGGTCGGCGAGGTGCGCGGAGTACTCGCGCGGGGTGTCGCCGAGCCAGAAGACGCCGCGCCACTGCACGTCGCCCTGCCAGGCGCTCCAGACGACGAGGTCGCCGTCGCGGACGATCTCGCGGCTGCCCTCGCTGGACAGCAGCGCCAGCACGTCGTCGTTCGTCAGCAGCGCGAGCGTCTCGGGCGGGGTGTCGGGGAGGTGCCCGCCCATCATCAGCGGCGACCGCAGCAGGCACCAGAGTGTCACCAGCGTGCGCTGCTCGGCGGGGGTGAACCGCGAGAGGCGGTCCTCGCCCACGTGCGCCCGCAGGCCGATCCGGCCGAGCGGCAGCATGTCGGCGTCGGCCCACGCGCCCGGCCGCTGGTGCGGCGCCCAGCGCGCGGCGCGCTGGAACTGCTCCTGCAGGTGCCCCCAGTCGTCCCAGAAGTCGTCCGAGATCCGCCACATCTGCGCCGTGTCCCGGAGCAGGTCCAGGTTCTCCAGCGAGAGCTGCTTGCCCGGCGAGAGGCTCAGCACCATCGGCCGGCCGGTCGCGTCGATCGCGCGGGAGAGCGCGGCGATCTCGTCGGCCTGGATCGGCGGGTAGAGCACGTCGTCGAGCTTGACGAAGTCGACGCCCCACGACGCCAGCTGCGCCATCACCGAGTCGTAGTACTGCTGCGCGCCCGGCGCGGTCATGTCGACGCCGTAGTTGTCCGGATTCCACGGGCAGACGTTGCCGCGGTCGGCGATGTCGGCGCAGGTCGCGTCGGAGCCGAGCACCGGCAGCCCGAGCTCGGCGGCTCGGCGGGGCACGCCGCGCATCAGGTGCACGCCGAAGCGCAGCCCGAGGGCGTGCACGCGCGCGGCGAGCGCGGTGAACCCCGCGACGGAGGCGGAGGGGAAGCGCCCCACCGCGGGCTGCGGCCGGCCCCAGTCGTCCAGGACCGGCTCCGACACCTCCTGGTAGTCGCTCGTGCCCGGGTCCGGCTCGTACCACTGGATGTCGACGACGACCGTGTCCCAGCCGTGCGGGAGCAGGTGCTCGGCGAGGTACTCGGCGTTCGCCAGCACCTCGTCCTCGGTGACGGAGGAGCCGAAGCAGTCCCAGCTGTTCCAGCCCATCGGCGGGCGGCGGGCGGCCTCGGTGCGTGCGGCGGCAGTGCTCATGGCGGTCACGCCTTCGACCCTGCCACGTCGGCGCCCGTCGGCTCGAGGGCCCCGGCCAGCTCCAGCGACACCGTCGCGAAGGAGTGCGGCGGCAGCGTCACCCGCAGGCCGGTCGCCGTGGTCTCCAGCCCCTCGAGCGCGACCGGGCTGACCGCGTCGGCGTCGCCCGGCCGGTTGTGCGCCTGGGGCGAGTCGGCGGTGAGGAGCCGCCCCGTCGCTCCGGTCACGGAACCGCCGCGGAAGGACAGCTCGATCTCCAGCGGCTCGTCGAGGTCGACGTTGGTCATCGAGACCAGCACGCGCCCGTCCTTCACCGAGGCGGAGGCGGAGGCGAGCGCGATCTCGCGCCCGTCGACCGCGTGAGTGGGCCCGGCGACCGTGGTCGGCAGCACCGTCGCGTCCTGGTGCCCCTTGTTCATCTCGAACACGTGGTACGTCGGCGTCCGTACCATCTCGCCGCCGTCGGGGTCGGTGAGCAGCATCGCCTGCAGCACGTTGACGGTCTGCGCGATGTTCGCCATGGAGAGCCGGTCGGCGAAGGCGTGGAAGACGTCGAAGTGGATCCCCGCGACCATCGCGTCGCGGATGGTGTTCTGCTGGAAGAGGAAGCCCGGGTGCGTGCCCGGCTCCACGTCCCACCAGGTGCCCCACTCGTCGAGCACCATCCCGTACTTCTTCTCGGGGTCGTGCACGTCCATCACGGCGGCGTGCGAGCGCAGCAGCTCCTCGATGCCCTGCGCGGCGACGATGGTGCTCCAGTAGGTGTCCGCGTCGAAGTCGGTGGCGCTGCCCTTCGCGTGCCAGCTGCCGCCGATCGTGTAGTAGTGCACCGAGATCGACTCCCACGGCACGGAGGAGAAGGGGTGCCCCTCGATCTCGGGGATCACCTCCATCAGCGTCTGCGTCCAGTGCGTGTCCGCGCCGTCGGCGCCGGCGGCGATGCGGTGCAGCGGCACGTCGTTGCCGCTCTGCACGAAGGTGCCGAACTGCCGGGCGAGGTCGGCGTACGCGCCGGCGCGCATGTTGCCGCCGCAGCCCCAGGTCTCGTTGCCGAGGCCCCAGTAGCGGACGGTCCACGGCTCCTCGCGGCCGTGCGAGCGGCGCAGGTCCGCCATCGGCGACTTCCCGGCGCCGGTGAGGTACTCGACCCAGTCGGCCATCTCCTGGACCGTGCCGGAGCCGATGTTGCCGGAGATGTAGGCGTCGGCGCCGAGCAGCTCGCAGAGCGCCATGAACTCGTGGGTGCCGAAGGAGTTGTCCTCGGCGACCCCGCCCCACTGGGTGTTGATCAGGCCGGGGCGCTCCTCGCGCGGGCCGATGCCGTTGGTCCAGTGGTAGCGGTCGGCGAAGCAGCCGCCCGGCCAGCGGAGGTTGGGGATGTCGAGGGCGCGCAGGGCCTCGACGACGTCCAGGCGGATCCCGCCGGCGTTCGGGACGGGCGAGTCCTCGCCGACCCAGAAGCCGTCGTAGATGCAGCGGCCGAGGTGCTCGGCGAAGTGGCCGTAGACGTGCTTGCTGATGGTGGCGCCGGGCCGGTCGAGGTCGACGGTGACGGTGGTGTTCACGGGGTGCTCCAGGGTGGTGGCGGGCGAGTCGGCAGTGGTCGGGGCGGCGGCGCTCACGCGGCGGCGCTCACGCGGCGGCGCTCACGCGGCGGCGCTCACGCGGCGGCGCTCACGCGTCGACGCGGACGAGCCGCAGGACAATCGCGCGGTCGGCGTGGAAGGTCGGCAGGTCCAGGCCCGCCTCGCCCAGCAGGCTGCCCGAGTAGGCGGGGGCCGGGGCGTCGGAGTCGAGCGGCACGGTCGCCTCCAGCCAGCGCGGGCTCTGCCAGGGCGGGCCGAGCGAGCCGGGGCGCGCGGCTTCGACGCGGTAGCGGGCCCGCGGGTCCAGGCCCGGGAGCCGGACCCGGCGGCGCGAGTCGGCCGTCAGCGCGGGCGTGACCAGCGTGTAGAGCGCCTCCGAGCCGTCGGTCGCGACGACGCCGCGCAGCGACGGCGCGTCGGGGTCGGAGTCGCCACTGCCGACGACCCGGCCCGTCGCGATCAGCGCGCGGTGCTCGCGGTACGCCGCGATCCAGCCCGCCAGCACCGGCTCCTCCTCGGCGTCCAGCTCGCGGAGGTCCCACTCGAGGCCGAAGTGGCCGAGGAAGGCGATCGCGCAGCGGGTGTGCAGGTCGCTGGTGCGGCCGGTGACGGAGTTGACCGGCGAGGCGACGTGCGAGCCGAGCATCTCCGGCGGCACGAGCAGCCCGGTCCAGCGCAGCATCCGCGAGCGGTCCAGCGGGTCCTGGTTGTCGGAGGTGTGCACGCGGTCGGTGCGCTCGAGGATGCCGAGATCGACGCGGCCGCCGCCGGAGGCGCAGCTCTCGATCTCGAGCTCGGGGTGCCGCTCGCGCAGCTCGTCGATCAGCCGGTACAGCGCGAGCGTCTGCTCGTGCACGGCGGCGGTGCCGGTGGCGGGGTGCCCCGCGTCGATCAGATCGCGGTTGTGGTCCCACTTGAGGTACGCGACGCCGAGGTCGGCGACCAGCCCGTCGAGCACCCCCAGGATGTGCGCGAACGCGTCCGGGTTGGTCAGGTCGAGCACCTGCTGGAAGCGGAACTGCGGCGGCAGCTCCTCGCGGGCGCGCAGGATCCAGTCGGGGTGCGCGCGGGCGAGGTCGGAGTCCTCGTTGATCATCTCGGGCTCGACCCAGAGGCCGAACTCCATGCCCCGGCCGCGGACGTGCTCGGCGAGGGGGAGGAGGCCGTCCGGCCAGGAGGCGGGGTCGGGCGTCCAGTCGCCGAGGCCCGCGCGGTCGTCGCTGCGGCCGAGGAACCAGCCGTCGTCGAGCACGTAGCGCTCGACGCCGAGGGCGGCGGCGCGGTCGGCCAGCTCGGCGAGGGTCGCGAAGTCCTGCTCGAAGTAGACCGCCTCCCAGACGTTCAGGGTGACGGGGCGCGGGCGGTGCGAGGAGCGGGAGACTCCGCGGAGGAAGGCGTGGAAGCGGGCGGCGGCGGCGTCGAGGCCGTGGCCGAAGCTGCCGGAGATCCAGGGGGAGGAGTAGCTCTCGCCGCTCGCGAGGCGCACCTCGCCGGGCAGGAGCAGCTCGCCACCGCGGAAGGCGAGCCAGCCGTCGCCGCGCTCGACGGCGTGCTCGTGGTTGCCGCCGATGCCGACGTGGCAGAGCCAGACCCGGCCGTCGGCCGCGTCGAAGCCGGGGGTCCCGATCGCGACGACGGTCGTCGCGTCCAGGCCCGTGCGGCCGCGCCGCGAGGAGCGCGAGTGGGTGCCGGTGACGACGGGGTGGCGCTGGGGGACCTTCTCGGTGCCCCAGCGGCCGGAGAAGTCCAGGATCTCGCGGGCCTCCGTGGGGATCCGCAGGGCGGGGTCGACGCCGATCACCTCGAGGTGCCCGGTGCCGTCGTTGCGGACGGAGACGCGCGTCCGGAGCAGTCCGGCGGGCGAGAGAACGATCTCCAGGACGACCCCGATTCCGGCCTGCGCGTCGTGCGCCTCGACCGTCACGGCGGCGCTCCCGCGCTGCACGACGGCGCCCTCCGCGAGGGCCTCGCCGTCCACCGAGACGGCGTCCACGGTGAGCCGCGGCGACCAGCCGGCGCCCGCTCGGTGCACCCGGAGTCCGGGCAGACCGGCCCAGCCGAAGGTGTGCTCGGGGAGGATCCCGGGCTCGTAGGGCACGTCGGAACCGCCGTCCATCCCCGTCCTCTCGGGGGTTCTTGCGAAACCGGCGAGGTCGTCGTCGCTCGCGTCGATCCGCGGACCCCAGTGCAGCAGCACGGGCAGGTCGCCTCCCGACTGAGTGAGGAGGGCGGAGACGTCATCGGCGACGAGATGGATCACTCTCGGGGATTGCATGATGACATTCCTACCGTCGATCCTGGGCTGAGTACAGTGAGAGATCGATCTCGACCTTCGCCTCCCTCCGCAGGGCGCCGGTCCGCACACCCCACCCACTCGACGACGAGGAGCATCCATGCCGCTGACCCACCCGGCCCCGCACGAGACCCGCCTGGAGCGCGGAGTGCTCGACGCGCGGCGGCGGCTCAACCGCGACTACCTGCTCTCGCTGACCGACGAGGGGCTGCTGCAGAACTTCCGTATCGAGGCCGGGATCGGCGACCAGGGCTGGCACCTGCACCCGTCCCAGGAGTCGCGCGAGGCCCGCGGTCTCGACCGGCACTGGGGCTGGGAGACGCCGGGCTCGCAGCTGCGCGGGCACTTCCTCGGCCACTGGCTCTCGGCCGCGGCGCGCGAGGTCGCGGTCACCGGCGATCCCCTGCTCCGCGTCCGGATCGACTCCGTGCTCGACGGCCTCGAGCGCTGCCAGGAGGAGAACGGCGGCGGCTGGATCTGGGCGATCCCGCGCGGCTACCTCGACCGCCTCGCGACCGGCCGCCCGATCTGGGCGCCGCAGTACGCGATGCACAAGCTGCTGATGGGCCTGGTCGATCTGCACCTCGACCTCGGCGACGAGCGGGCGCTGCGGATGGCGCGCGCGGCGACGACCCCGCTGCTGGAGTGGGTCCGCGGCTTCGACGACGACGCCTTCCAGGAGATCCTCGAGGTCGAGACCGGCGGCATGCTCGAGGTCTGGGCCGACCTGCTCGCGATCACCGGCGACCCCGTCTACGCCGAGCTGCTGGAGCGCTACGACCGCCGCTCGCTCTTCGAGGGCCTGCTCGCGGGCCGCGACGTGCTGACCAACAAGCACGCCAACACCACGATCCCCGAGGTGCTCGGCGCCGCCCGCGCCTACGAGGTCACCGGCGACGAGCGCTGGCGGCGGATCGTCGAGGCCTACTGGGAGCAGGCGGTCGTCCGCCGCGGCACCTTCTGCACCGGCGGTCAGACCTCCGGCGAGATCTGGACGCCGCCGTTCGAGTTCGCCGCCCGCCGCGGCGAGAAGACGCAGGAGCACTGCACGGTCTACAACATGATCCGGCTGGCCGACGTGCTGCTGCGCTGGACCGGCGACCTCGCCTACGCCGACTACATCGAGCGGAACCTCTGGAACGGCCTGCTCGCCCAGCAGCACCCGACGACCGGGATGGTCGCCTACTTCCTGCCGCTCGAGGGCGGCGCCCGCAAGGACTGGGGCAGCCCGACCGAGGACTTCTGGTGCTGCCACGGCACGCTGGTGCAGGCGCACACCCGCCACTCCGGGCTCGTCTTCTACCGCGGCGGCGACGCCGAGCTGACGATCGCGCAGCACGTCGACGCGAGCGTCCGCGTGGCGACCGTCGCGGGCGAGGCGTCCGTGCGGGTCGAGGTGCTCGACAACGCGGGCTACGTGGGGCCGGATGCGAACGCGGGGGAGGCGGGCGACGCGCACCGGCCCTCCGCCTCGCGGATCCGGGTCTCGGTGGAGTCGGCGGAGGGGGTCGCGCTGCAGGTGCGGATCCGGGTGCCGGAGTGGACCGTCGGCGAGCCGGGCGTCGCGGGCGACACCGCGCGGGTCGAGCGCCTCGACGGGGCGCTGCTGCTGACGCACCCCGGCGGCCGCACGAGCGTCGACCTCGCCTTCGGCACCGAGATCCGCGCCGTGCCGATCCCGGACGAGCCCGGCACCGTCGCATTCGTCGAGGGGCCGGTCGTGCTGGCCGGACTCGTCGACCGCGAGGTGAGCCTCTGCGGCCGCCTCGAGGACGCCCCCGCCCTGCTCGCCCCCGACAACGAGCGGCAGTGGACCCAGTGGCTGCGCGGCTACCGCGCCCTCGGCCAGCCCGCCGCGATCCGCTTCCGGCCTCTGCACGAGGTCGTCGACGAACCCTTCTCGCTCTACTTCCCGGTCTCGGCCGGGAGCTGATGGACAGGACCCCCTCCGTGACCTGCGCTCCGCGCTCATGACCGCCTCCACCACCGCCGCTTCCGCCACCCGGGCGATGCCCCGCGGCCGGCTGCTGCTGCCGATCTTCGCGATGCTCGTCGGCTTCGGGCCGCTCACCATCGACCTGGTGCTGCCCTTCCTGCCGACGCTGCAGGACGACCTCGGCGTCTCGGTCGCGACCGCCCAGCTGGTCGTCACCGGCGCGACCTTCGGCTTCGCGGCCGGCCAGCTGATCTCGGGTCCGCTCAGCGACGCGGTCGGCCGCAAGTGGCCGCTCGGCGTCTCGGCGGCGCTGCACATCGCGGCGAGCCTCGTCGCGGCGATGACCTCGGACACGGCGGTGCTGCTCGCGGCCCGCTTCGTCCAGGGCGCCGCCTGCACCGCGGCCGGCGTCGTCGTCACCGCGATCGTCCGCGACCTCTACAGCGGCAAGCGGCTCGTGACGATGCTCGCGAACCTCGCCGTGATCGTGTCGGTCTTCCCGATCCTGGTGCCCTCCGTCGGCGCGCAGCTGACCAAGGTGATCGACTGGCGCGGCTCTTTCCTCGCGGTCGCCGCCTGGGGAGCGCTCGCGACCGTGATCGCGCTGCTGGTGCTGCCCGAGACGCTGCCTCGCGAGCGGCGGCACCAGGGCGGGCTCGGCCCGTCGCTGCGGAACTCGTTCGGGATGCTGAGGCGGCCACGGGTGCTGGCGCTCGCCGCCGCGTCGGCCGCCGGCTGGTCGGTCGGCTTCGCGTACCTGGCGACCGCGCCGTTCCTCTACACGAACGTCTACGCGGTGGGGCCGGACCTCTACGGGCTGCTGTTCCTGGTCACCTCGCTCGTGACGATCGCGGTCGGGCAGACGACCGGCCGGGTGATCGTGCCGCGGTTCGGACCGCGGTTCGCGATGTTCGCGTCCGCGATCGTCACGGGTGTCGGCGCCGTGGTGGTCGCGGTGCTCGCGCTCACCGGCACGCAGCCGCTGCTCGTCGTCGTCGGCGCGCTGACCTTCGCGCTCGCGGGCCGCTCGCTCGGCTTCGCTCCGGTGCAGTACCTCTCGCTCCAGGGCCCGTCGAGCGAGGCGGGCAGCGTCACGGCGATCCTCGGCACGGTCAGCTTCACGGCGGCCGGGCTGGTGATGCCGGTGATGGGCGCGTGGGCCGAGATCTCGCTGATCCCGTTCGCGATCCTGCTGCTGCTCGCGGCGCTCGTGGAGGGCGGGGTGGCGCTGCTGTTCCGGCCGGGGTCGCGGCGCTTCGATCCCGGGGCGCAGCGGCTCGAGGACGAGCCGGGGCCGGCGGACGCCCCCGCGGCCGACATCCGCACGCACGACGAGAAGCACTGACATGACCCTCCAGGAAGGATCCACCGTGGAACTCCGCTCCGGCGACTACACCCTGCGCGCCCGCGCGGGCGGCCTCGAGGTGCTCGCGGGCGAGCGCGTCCTCTACGCCAACGACCGCCCGCTGCGCGTCACCGTCAAGACCGTCACCGCGATCAGCGAGTACTCCGGCGCGCCCTACGACGACGTCTCGATCGCGGACGGCGCGCTCACCGCCACCGGCACGATCACCGTGCGCTCGGGCTCGTCGTTCGCCGTCACCGACGTCTGGCGCGTCGCGGGCGCGGGCTTCTCCGTGCACCGCGAGGTCGAGGTGCTCGCGGCCGGCGGCGACCTCGGCTTCTCGACGGCGATCTCGCTCGGGCTGACCGGGTCCGCCGAGCTGCGCGACTACGAGTGTTTCGCGCCCGGCGCCTGGTACCGCGACAACGCCTTCGGCCCGGCCGACGCGATGGGCCGCGACCCCGGCAGCGAGTACTTCTGGCGCACCGAGACGCACTACGCGCTGCCGCTGTTCGCCGCGCAGAGCCTTGTGGACGGCGAGACCGTGGCGCTCTCGCGCTGGGCGGCCGACGTCACCCTGCCGCGCCTGGACGTGGTGCGCTCGGAGAACTTCACCGACCCGGACTGCACCGTCGGCTCGATCGGCCTGAGCCGCCCGCAGGGCACGACGCTGAACTACCTCTACTACGGCTTCGGCGTGCGGACGCCGCTCGACGAGGAGCCCGCCGGCCTCTCGATCGACTACGTCTACCCCGGCGCCGACGGCGAGCGCCCGATCGACAACCCCTACTCCGGCCTCGACTACGACGCGGCGCCGAAGTCGCTCCAGCGGGTGAACCACCCGGTCGAGGTCGGCTTCCGCCAGCGCTACGCCGTCGCCGTCGACCTCGGCCGCCACGACGACTTCGCGACGATGATGCGCGCCACCTGGCGCAGCGCCTACGCGCGCCTCCGCGACGACCTGTTCGAGGTCGACAACGAGCAGCATTTCCACAATGGCATGGCGATCCTCCAGCGGCTCACCCGCCGCTACGGCGACGCCTGGGGGCTGCCGTTCGCCTGCCAGCTGCCGGACCTGGACGTCTCGAGCGTCTCGTTCCAGTTCGGCTTCGTCGGCCAGCAGCCCGGCATCGGCTACCAGCTGCTGCGCTACGGCGACCGCGAGGGCGTGCCCGAGGCGTTCGAGCAGGGCGTCGGCATCGTCGACTTCTGGGCGCGGACCGCGCTGCCGGAGTCGGGCCCGCCGCGGATGTGCTTCAATCCCGCGCTCGGCGGCTTCGAGCCGTACCCGCACTACCTGCGGATGCTCGCCGACGGCGTCGAGGCGATCCTCGACGCCTACCTGCACCTGCGCGGCCTCGGCGACGAGCGCGCGTCCTGGCTCGAGTTCTGCCGGCGGACGGCCGACTGGCTGCTCGAGGTGCAGGACGCCGACGGCAGCTTCCACCGCGCCTACAACGCCGACGGCTCGGTGCGGATGGACTCGCGCTCGAACACCCCGAGCGTCATCCGCTTCCTCGTCCAGCTGCACCTGGTGACGGGGGAGGCGCGCTACCGCGAGTCCGCGGTGCGCGCCGGCGAGTGGTCGTTCGCGAACATCCACCGCACCCTGGAGTACCGCGGCGGCACCTGCGACAACGCCGACATCCAGGACAAGGAGGCCGGCATCTACGGACTGTTCGGCTTCCTCGCGCTCTACGACCTGACCGAGGAGCACCGCTGGCTGGAGGGCGCCGTCCGCGCCGCGGACTACACCGAGACCTGGACCTACGCGTGGTCCTTCCCGGTGGTCGCGCCCTGGCCGCAGCATCCCTTCAACCGGTACTCGATCAGCGGCCAGAGCATCATCACTCTCGGCGGCGGGGCGGACGTGTACATGGCGGCCTGCTCGTACAGCTACTACCGGCTGTCCCTGATCACCGGCGACGACCACTACCGGGACGTCGCGGAATTCCTGCACCGCAACACCCGGCAGTCGACCGACGTCGACGGCAGCGTCGGCTACGCGATGCCCGGCCTCGGCCACGAGAGCGGCGACTTCGCGAGCCAGACGCTGCGCAGCCACCACCACTGGCTGCCCTGGTGCACCTTCGTCGAGGTCGACCCGTCCTCGCGCCTGCGCGACACCTTCGGCGTCTACGAGATCGCCGACGCCCAGCGCCTGCCGCCGGCCGAGCTGGCGGCCCGCAATCGCATCTACGACCGCTACGGGCGGTCGGGCGCCTGAGCGCGGGCGGGGTGCGGCGGCACCTCTCGCGGCACCTCCGGCACGCGGAACCGCCTCCGGCTCGCCGGATCCGGCTGTTCCCGCGTGCCGAGGCGTGTTCCACGTGCCGGAGGTCACCCCGACGGACCTCCGGCTCGCGGATTCGTCCCCGGCTCGCTGAATCCGCCTGTTTCCGCGTTCCGAGGTGTGTTCCACGTGCCGGACGTCCCCCGGTTGACCTCCGGCCGATCTCCGGCTCGCAGTTCCGCGTCCGGCTCGCTGGTTCCGTCTGTTTCGGCGTGCCGAGGTGTGTTCCGCGTGCAGAAGTTCACCCCGGCTGACCTCCGGCGCGATGATCCCGTCGACCTTCCGGTCGAGGAGGCTCTCGAGCACGGTCGTACCGCTGACCCTGTCGATCATCGGAGTGATGATCAACTGATAGCCGGAGCGGTGCACGACGCTGACGATCCCGAGGAGGATGCGGGTGAAGAAGCCGTTCTCGACCTGGGGGAGCTGCACGCCGATCGTGAACGTGGAGCCGCGCGTGGCACGGGCGGCGACCCTCGGCCGGTAGTTCAACTCGTCGATCGAGGCCGTCACCAGATCGCGCATGGTGCTGCTGACGCCGTAGGCGTTGCGGATCACCTTCGAGACGGCCGCTCGAGAGACGTCGGCGTGCTTGGCCACGTCGTCGAGCAGGCCGACCTCTCCGTCGACACGCTGCACTGGGGCAAGGGCCTCGTCTGGGTCAACGGCTTCCTGCTCAGCCGCTACTGGCGCCGCGGGCCGCAGCGCACGCTGATCGTGCCGGCGCCGGTGACGCGCGCGGGCCGCAACGACGTCGTCGTGCTCGAGCTGGAGTCGATCGCCGAGCCTGAGATCCGCCTGCTCGCAGGAGCCGAGCTGGGCCACACCGAGATCTGACGTCGGCAGGGGTGCAGGAGAGACCGCATCGGACACGCGGGCACGACTCTCTTCTTCAGCTTGACCTGGGTCTGCGGAGGACACCCCTCGACCAGTGAACTCACATGATCTCGATCATCGCTCATGTCGACAACTGGAGCTCTGCGACAGAGCAGCAGTGTGCGGTGTCGTCGATGGTGAAGCCGCTGAAAGGTGTTGTGGAATCGGCGCGGGAGGGTCACGTCGGTTCGCTATGCTCCGCGGATGCCGACGCCGGAGCCTCGCCCGATCCTCGTGACCACCGGTGAGAGCACGCTCCTGGTGCAGCTGCGGGCCGCCTCCGGGCGCCTGGGACCGAGTGAGCGCCGGGTGGCGCGGGTCGTGCTCAGCCGGCCGGAGGACGTGGTCGAGTGGTCGACGTCCGAGCTGGCGACCGCTGCGGAGACGTCCGCTGCGACGGTGATCCGCGCCTGCCAAAGCCTGGGGTTCCGCGGGTTCCAGCACCTCCGACTCGAGCTGGCGCGGTCGACGCCGCCGAGCCGCGTCGAGACGGCGGTCCCCGACGGAGGGATCCGTGCCGTCTTCGACGAGGCCGTCGCCGCCCTGTGCCTCGGCCGCGATGGAGTGGATCCCGAGGCGGTGGACCGCGCCGCCGATCTCCTCGCCGTGGCGCGCCGCCTGGTGCTCGTCGGCAACGGCTTCTCGGGCCCGCCCCTTCAGGACGCCGCGCTGCGGCTGAGCACCCTCGGCCGCTCCGTCGAGGCGCCGGCCGACATCCTCGCGCAGCAGTTCGCCGCGCACGCGCTCGTGCCCGGCGACGTCTGCCTCGCCGTCAGCTACTCCGGAGCGAACGCCCACACACTCGCGGCCTGCCGTGCCGCCGCGGAGCGCGGAGCCGCCGTCATCGCGGTCACGAGCTTCGCCCGGGCCCCGCTCGCGCGGCTGGCCGAGGTGGCCCTCATCAGCTCGCCGACCGGCGACGGACACGGCGTCGATCCGTTCCTGAGCAGGCTGAACCAGACGGTGCTGCTGCACGCGCTGCACACCCGCCTGGCCCGTCGCCTCGCCCCGTCGGACGCCGGCATGCGGGACGTGGTCGCGGAGGCGCTGATCGACGAGCTCTGATCGGCGAGCTCTGATCGTTCGCGCCGAGGTCTCGCCCTCGTCACCCGACGTTCATCGGGCGCACCGACCCTGGATCCGTAACGACGTTCCGCACCGGGTGGAACGCGGGAACGGCGGCACGATGAGCACCGAGAGCGGCCGCGTCACGATCGTGCACGTCAGCGACGTGCACGCGACCGACGGCGAGCTGCTCTACGGGGCGGTCGACGGCCTCGGGCGGCTCGACCTGGTCGGCTCCTACGTCCTCGACGCGGGCATCACGCCCGAGGCGATCGTCGTCACCGGCGACCTCGTGCAGCGGGGGCACGCGAGCGCCTACTCCTCGCTCGCCCGCGCCCTCGAGCGCCTCGAGGGCCGCGTCGGCGCGCCGGTGCTGACCACCCTCGGCAACCACGACGACCCCGTCGCCGCCCGGGTGCTGCCCGGTCACTCCGCGGGCCACGACCGCGTCGTCGACCTCGACACGGTGCGCCTCGTCCTCCTCGACTCCGGCGACGGCGCCCTCGGGCCCGCCCGCCTGCGCTGGCTGGCCGACCGGCTCGCCGTGGCGCACCCCTCCGGGACCGTCGTCGCCCTGCACCACCCGCCGCTCGGCTCCCCGCTGCCGACCCTCGCGCAGCAGGGCCTCCGCGACGCCGACGAGCTCCTCGCCGTGCTCGCCGGGACGGACGTCCGCCTCGTCCTCGCCGGGCACTTCCACCATCCGCTCGCCGCGGTCGTCGGCTCCGTCCCGGTCTCGGTCGGGCCCTCGCTCGCCTATCACCAGGTGATGAACGCGGGGCCGGACACCGTGAGCGGGCACGACTCCGCCATGTTCTCGCTCGTGCACCTCGACGCGCGCTCCGTCGGCGCCACCACCGTCAGCATGCGCACCCCCGAACCGCTCTTCGTCACGGCCGCGCGCCGCGCCGTCGCCGTCTGAATCCCACCCCCTCCAGAAGAAGGACACCACCATGCCCCGCCTCCTGCGCTCCGCCGCCGTCCCGGCCCTCGCCCTCACGACCCTCCTCCTCGCCGGCTGCAGCGGAGGAGCGGAGTCGGCCGAGTCCGCTCCCGCGAGCGGCTCCGCCGCCGAGCCCGCCACCATCACGCTCTACACCTCCGAGCCGCAGGCCAAGGCGGACGCCCTCGTCGCGGCCTTCTCCGAGGAGCACCCGGAGATCACCGTCGAGGTCTTCCGCGCCGGCACCGGCGACCTGATCGCGCGCATCGAGTCCGAGCGCACCGCGGGCGCGGTGCAGGCCGACGTGCTCCTGGCCGCGGACGCGGGCACCTTCGAGGACTACGCCGCCGAGGACCTGCTGCTGCAGTACACGCCCGCCGACGTCGAGGCTCTGAACCAGGACGTCGTCGACCCCGAGGGCTACTACACGGGCACCCGGATCATCCCGACCGTCATCGCCTACAACACCGGCTTGGTCGAGGAGGCCGACGCCCCCGAGTCGTGGGCCGACCTCACCGACCCGTCCTACGCCGACCGCCTCGTGATGCCCAACCCGGACGTCTCGGGGGCGGCCGCCTACAACGCCGCTGTCTGGCTCGACGAGCCCTCGCTCGGCGAGTCCTGGCTGACCGGGCTCGCCGCCAACCGCCCGGTGATCGCCGACAGCAACGGCCCGGTCTCGCAGGCCGTCGCCTCGGGCGCGCAGCCGGTCGGGATCGTGGTGGACTACCTGGTCCGCGAGCTCGCCGCGCAGGGCTCCCCGATCGCCGTGGCCTACCCCAGCGAGGGCGTCCCCTACGTCTCGCAGCCGGCCGGCATCTTCGCCGACACGGACGAGCAGGCCGCGTCGGAGCTGTTCGTCGACTTCCTCGTGAGCGAGGCCGGGCAGACGCTCGCGGTCGAGCAGTCCTACCTCCCCGTCCGCTCGGACGTCGGCACCCCCGAGGGTGCACCGGCGATGGACGAGATCACCGTCCTCTCGCCGGACCTGCAGACGATCCGCGACAGCCAGGACGCCGCGGTCGCGACCTTCGGCTCGCTCTTCCAGTAGATGACGGCCTCCTCCGCTCTCGTGACGCCGACCGCCACCGGTCGGCGTCGCGGGCGCGCGCCCCGGCTCTCCGGCGCCACCGGGCTCCGGGTGCTGCTGTGGGCGGTCTGCGGAGCCCTGGTCCTCGTGCCGCTCGGCACGGTCCTGGTCCTCGCGGCGGGAGGGGACCACTTCGGCACGCTGCTCGAGGGCGACGTCGTCGAGGCGGGAGTGAACAGCCTCGTCTCCTCCACTCTCTCGGGCGCCCTAGCCGTGCTCGTCGGCACGGTGCTCGCGGTGCTGCTGGACCGCACCGACCTGCCCGGTCGCCGCGCCCTGCGGATGCTCGCCCTCAGTCCGCTGCTCGTCCCGCCGTTCGTCGGCGCGATCGCGTGGGTCGGCCTCGCCGGGCCCACCAGCGCGATCAACCTGTGGTGGCGCGGCCTGACGGGCGGCCCGCTGTGGAGCATCTACGGCGGCGACGGGGTCCTGTTCCTGCTCACCGTCCACAGCTACCCGATCGCGATGCTGATCGTCTCGGCCGCGATCCGGCGGATCCCGGTCGACCTCGAGCTGGCGGCGCGGATCGGCGGCGCCTCGGCCCTGCGCGCCCTCACGACGATCACGGTGCCGCTGCTGCGCCCCGCGATCGCCTCCGCCTTCCTCCTGATCGCCGTCGGCAACCTGGCGGACTTCGGCATCCCCTCGATCATCGGGCTGCCCGAGCGGTACACGACCCTCTCGACACTCGTCTACCGCTACATCCAGTCGGGTACCGTCGACCGCCCCCTCGAGGTCGTCGCCACGATCGGCGCCGTGCTGCTCGTCGTCGCCCTCGCCGCCCTCGTCGTCGACCTGCTGCTGAGCCGGCGGCGCGTCGAGCTGGACTCCTCGACGTCCACCCCGCAGCGGCTCCCGCTCGGACCCGCGCGGGGGGCCGCCGCCCTCGCGACGTGGGCGTTCGTTCTCGCCCTCACCGTCCTCCCGCTCCTCGCCCTGCTGAGCCAGGCGCTGCTCCCCGCGCCGGGCGTGCCGCTCACGCTCGAGAACCTCACCCTCGACAACCTGACCCGCGCGGTCACGGCGAAGAACACGGTGACCGGAGCGACGACCTCCCTCCTGCTCGCCGCCCTCGCGGGCGTCGTCTGCGGAGTCCTCGGGCTCGGCATCGGAGCGCTCACGACGAGGACTCGGTCCCGCGACAACGGTGCACTGCGAGCCGTGGCTCTTCTGCCCCAGGCGGTGCCGGGCCTCGTGATCGCGGTGGCCTGGCTCGTCCTCGCCCCACGGATCGGGCTCTTCAACACGCCCTGGCTGATCCTCTGCGCGTACATCACGTCGTTCGTCGCCCTCGTCGTGCAGGCGGTCGCGGCTCCGCTGCGTGCCACTCCGCTCACCGCGGAGGAGGCGGCGCGGGTGTCGGGGGCGGGGGCGCTGCGCGCGCTCGTCGACATCTCCTGCCGGATGGCCGTGCCGGCCGCGATCTCCGGCGCCGTCCTGGTCGCGCTCACGGCGGTCAGGGAGCTGACCCTGTCGGTCCTGCTCCTGTCTCCCGGGGCGCAGACGCTCGGCGTCGCGATCTTCAACCTCCAGCAGGCCGGCGCCTACAACACCGCCGCCGCGCTCTCCCTCCTCGTCACCCTCGTCGGGCTCGCCGGTCTCGGACTCGCCGCCCGCTCTCCCCGCTGAAAGGTCTCCGTGGCCTCCGTCACCCTCGACTCCGTGTCCCTGCGCTACCCGTCCGGAGCCGTCGGGCTCGCCGAGATCGACCTGCGCGTCGGCGACGGCGAGTTCATCGCGCTCGTCGGCCCGTCCGGGTCGGGCAAGACCACCCTGCTGCGCGCGGTCGCGGGCTTCCTCGCTCCCACCTCCGGCACGATCCGCCTCGGCGACACGGTGGTGTCCAGCGCAGCGGCGTTCGTGCCGCCCGAGGCGCGCGGACTCGGCATGGTCTTCCAGCAGCACGCCGTCTGGCCGCACTGGAACGTCGGCCGCAACATCGACTACCCGCTCCGCCGGACCGGGGTGGAACGGCGCGAGCGCGCGCGCCGCGTCGCCGAGATGCTCGAGCTCGTCGGGCTCGAGGGCGCCGAGCGGCGCGATCCGGCGACACTCTCGGGCGGTCAGCGCCAGCGCATCGCCATCGCCCGCGCGCTGATCGCCGAGCCGCGGGTCCTCCTGCTCGACGAGGCGCTCTCGGCCCTGGACGAGCCGCTGCGCGACCGCCTCCGGATCGAGCTGCAGTCGCTCACCCGGCGGATGGGGCTCACCGTGCTCCACGTCACCCACGACCGCGAGGAGGCGCTCGCGCTCGCCGACCGCGTCGTGGTCCTCGATTCGGGCCGGATCCAGCAGGTCGCCGCACCGGACGAGCTCCTCGCCCGCCCGGCCTCGGCGCTCGTGGCCCGGTTCCTCTCGGACGCGACCACCGTCGCGGGCCGGCGGGCCACCGACGGCTTCACCGCCGAGGCGCACCCGCTGCGCCTGGACCCGGAGCGGCTGGACGGGCCCTGCCCCGCGGGCGACTGCGAGGTCGCGATCCTGCCCGACGACGTCCGGATCGAGGCGGCCCCGGCCGACGCCACGACCGCGACCGTCGTCTCCTCCCTCTTCGGACGCACGGGCAACGACGTCGTCCTCGACTGGGCGGGACTGCCGCTGCGCTGCCGGAGCGACGGCTTCCGGCCGGAGGTCGGCGCCGCCGTCCGCGTGCGCGTCGACCGGGCGATCGCCTACCCGCGGCCCGCCGCCTGAGCACCGCGCTGATCCATCGCGGTCGCACGCGCTGGAACGCGGAGCGCCGCCGGCAGGGCAGCGCCCGCTGCTCCTCGAGCGCGACGACGGCTCCGCGGAGGGGTGCCGGTGGCTGAGGGAGGGCAGAGCGACGTCCTGGCCGGTGGTGACGAGGTGAGTCCCAGACGGTGGGGTGGGTTGCGCCGGGCGATGGAGCAGGCGCCATGGCACTTGCTGCGGTGGTCCGCCACCGGGATCCGGTCCTAGCCGCCGGCGCTGATCAGGGCCGCCGCCGCTGCCGCCAGCTCGGCGTTCGACGAGACCCACGTGCCGTCCTCCAGCACGGAGGTGTCCTCGAGCCCGGTGCGGATGCTGTGTCCTCGCGCGATCGCGCGGCGGCTCACCTGCCAGGAGGCGCGTTCGATGCCGTGGTGCAGCTGCGGCAGAGTGATGCCCGCCGCCGCGACCATCGCCTCCATCTCGGCATCGAGTGCGACAGCGTCGTCGGCATCGGCCTCGAGGGGCTCGATCACGAGGCGCACGAATCGCGACGGCGCTCCCGCCCGCACGAGCTTCTCGACGTCGGACGGTGCGAGGACGCAGGCTTCGACTCCCACTCCGCGGCGCGCGAGCAGGGCGGTCACTTCGTCGATACCCGCCTCGCCCTGGTTGGCGGCGATGAGGTCCGGCAGCTCCGTCCACCCTTCGATGAGCCGGAGGCGCTGCCGCGGATCGGGGACGATCTCGGCGAAGGTCGTCACGTTCAGAGGGATGCCCGGGCAGGTCCGGCGCACCGCCCTCAGCATTCTCCCGACCGGTCCGGCCGCCAGCGACTCCTGGCCGTCGTCGTCGAAGGCGTGCAGGTGCAGGAGCGTCGCTCCGGCGGCGACGCAGGCGGCGGCGTCCTCGGCGATCTCCTCCGCAGTGCGGGGCATGGCGGGATGGTCGGTGTCGCCGTTGAGAGCCACCTGCAGATCGAGCATGTCGTCAGCGTCGGGGGAGAGGCCCAGGACGGGCCTCTACCTGTCCTCGTCGAGCAGATGGCGGAAGAGGGGATCGGTGAACTCGGAGACACCTGCGTACCGGGCGGTGAGTCTCCGGTAGGTCGAGGCGGGTTCCGAGCGCGGCGGGAAGGTGTCCCGCTCGCGGACGGTCGCGTCGATCGCCGCGTCGAATCCGTCATGGATGCCGGCGCCGACGAGTGCGCAGATCGCGGCGCCCATCCCGGCGGCGTCGTTCACCTGGACGCGGCGCGCCGGCCGGTCGAAGACGTCGGCGACGATGCTCATCATCAGGTCGGAGCGGGAGCCGCCTCCGGAGACGACGACCTCGCGGAACCGCCGGCCGAGCGCCTGCTCCATCCGGTCGACGTGTCCGCGCATCGTCATCGCGATGCCCTCGAGGATGCTGCGGTGCACGTGGAAGCGGCCCTGGCGTCCGTCGAAGCCGAGCAGCGCCCCGCGCCGGTGCGCGGCGTCGTCCGGTGCCAGCCAGTCGAGCAGCGCGATCAGGCCGTCCGATCCCGGGGCGACGAGCGCTGCGCCCGCGTTCAGCTCCTCGTCCGTCAGCCCGCCCGCCAGCAGCTCGCGCCACCAGCTCACCGTCCACATCCCGCGGCGGATCCCGCCGCTCTCGTAGAGGTAGCGGCCCGGTTCGCTGCCGAAGTTCACCCAGTACGCCTCGGAGGAGGGAGCGAACGGCCCGGTCGACATCGCGGCGATGTAGGTGCCGAGCGAGAGCAGCAGCTGGTCGTCGGTGCGCAGACCGCTGCCCAGCGCTTCGACGGCCTTGTCGTTCGCGGTCGCGAACACCGGAAGTCCGGCGGGCAGGCCCAGCGCCTCGGCCGCCTCCGCACTGACCTGCCCGAGGAGCTCGCCGGGGTCGACGAGCTCGAACAGCTGCTCGGGCCGGATTCCAGTCGCCTCGTAGGCGGCGCGATCCTCGGACCAGCGCCGCGTCCGCTGGTCGATCGGCCAGACGCCCTGGTGATTGGCCGCCGCATCCCGGCGCTCACCGGTGAGGCGGTGGGTGATGTAACCGGAGGAGGTGGTGACGAAGGCGACCCCGGGCCTCTGGACGTGCGGACGCGAGACGCGCTCGTCCATCCAGCTCAGCATCGGCTCGGCCAGGCGCCCGTCGGCGTCGAGCAGCGCGCGGCAGAACCGGATCGTGCACAACCCCAGCCCCACGATCTGAGCCGGGTCCCCGCGGAACGCGGCCATCGCCTCCGCGCATGCCTCGACGATCGACTCCCACACGTCGTCGCCGGGATGCACGACGCGGCCCGGCTCGGGCGTCCGGTAGGGGAGCAGTCGGCGCTGCGCCGAGGCGTGCACCACCCCGCCCTGGTCGATGACCAGCACCTTCGTGCTCTGCGAGCCGTTGTCCACCGCGACGACGTAGCGCGTCCTGTCCGCGTCGCTCACGATTCGAGGGCGATCAGCGTGCCCGCGTTCATCACTCCGCGCGGGTCGAAGGCGGCCTTGAGCGTGGTCAGCATCCCGAAGGCGGATCCGTGCTCCTGCTGCGTCCACGGCGTGCGGTACTTGCCGATCCCGTGGTGGTGCACCATCGAGCCGCCCAGGCGCAGCGACTCCTCGACGATGATCGCGTTGAGCGGCACGTGGTACTCGACGATCTCCTCCCGCGGGGGCACCTGGATCGCGTAGTCGTAGACGAAGTAGAGGTTCGTGCCGGTCTGGTAGCTGTGCGACGAGTGCGCTCCGAGCATGGTGAGGTCGTCCGCGCGGGGGAACTCGGTGCGGATCCGCGTCATGATCGCGTCGTAGAGGTCGCGCACGCGGGACCAGTCGATCGAGACCTCAGTGGTGTAGCCGAGGTGCGCCTCGCGGAGCATCGTCTCCTTCTCGGCGTCGATCTTGTCCTGGCCCCAGTTCAGGCCGTCGAACCAGCGCTCGATCAGCGCCGTCTCGACGCGCTCGTGCGGGCGCGAGGCGAACAGCTCCTCGATCGCCTCGGCGGTGGCGTCGGCGATCCGCTTCGGGCCCTCGGCGACGAGGATCACGACGCTCTTCCCACCGGCGAAGTGCGCGAAGTGCTGGTTCGCGTCCTCGGGGGAGTAGGCACGGCAGACGGACGGGCGGTAGCCGGCCGTGACCAGCTCGCGCAGGGCGTCGACGCCGTCGGCGAAGTCATCGACCAGGAAGCCGAAGAAGCGGTTGTTCTCGGGCTGGTGGCGGAACACCTTGATCGTGACCTCGGTGATCACGCAGAGCGCGCCCTCGTTGCCGACCACGACGTGGCGGAGGTCCGGGCCGGCGGCACGACGGGGCACGTTCTTGATCCGGGCGACCGTCCCGTCCGGGAACACGGCTTCGAGCCCGACGACCATGTCCTCGATCGCACCGTAGAGCGTCGAGAACTGGCCGATCGAGCGCGTGGCGACCAGGCCGCCGTACTGGGCGAGCGGCTTCGACTGCGGCGAGTGCCCGGTGGTCAGGCCCTGCTTCCGCAGCTCGTCCTCGAGGCGCTGCAGCGGGACTCCGCACTGCACGGTCGCCATCATGTCGACCGGGTCGATCGAGAGGATCGCGTCCATCCGGGAGCCGTCGAGCACGATCGTGTCCTCGATCACCGTCTCGAGGCCGCCCTCGGTCGCTGTCCGCCCGGTCCGCGGAACGACGTTGACGAGGTTCTCGTTCGCGAAGCGGAGCACGGCGGCCACCTGCTCGGCGTCGCGCGGGTAGGCGATCAGGGCGGGGATGGGGCCGTCGAAGATGCCGTGCACCGACTGGTACTTCTTGAAGCGGTCGACGGAGGCGAGCTCGAGCTCGCGCGGGTCGGTGTCGACCGATTCGGCGCCGAGCAGCGCGGTGACGGCGTCGACGATCGCGGTGCGGTCGAGGGAGGAACGGGAGGCGGTCATGGCCTGCGCTTTCGGGAGGGTCGTGCCGGGCAAGAGAGGTGTGCGAGCGGTCATCAGCGGACGAGGTAGCCGCCGTCGACGACCAGGACGTGGCCGTTGACGTAGTCGGAGGCGCGGGAGGCGAGGAAGACGACCGCGCCCATCAGGTCGGCGGGGTCGCCCCAGCGCTCGGCGGGGATGTGCTCGAGCACCCGGCGGTCCGCGTCCGGGTCGGCGCGCGTGGCGGCGGTGATCGCGGTGGCGAAGTAGCCCGGCGCGAGGGCGTTGACCTGGATGCCGTCGCGGCCCAGCTCGTCGCAGTAGGCCTTGGTGAAGCCGACGATGCCGGCCTTGGTGGCGGCGTAGGCCGGCGAGCCCTTGCCGCCGAGGAACGAGAACAGCGAGGCGATGTTGATGATCTTCCCGCCCCCCTGCTCGCGCATCCGCTGTGACGCATCATGGGCGAGCTCGAACGCGGCGGTGAGGTTCACGGCGAGCATGGGGTCCCACTGCTCGCGGCCGAAGTCGTCCACGTCCGCGAGCAAACAGATGCCCGCGGAGTTGACCAGGACGTCGAGCGCGCCGAAGCGCTCCACGCAGGTCTCGACGATCCGGGCGGGCGTGCCGCGGGCGGTGATGTCGGCCTCGAGGAACTCGTAGCGCGCGCCGGTCGCCTCGACGAGGCGCCGGGTGGTGCCGTCGTCGTCGGCGAGGCCGGGCACCAGCACGTCGGCTCCGGCCGTGGCGAGAGCGAGCGTGAACGCGCGGCCGAGGCCGGTGTTGCCGCCGGTCACCACCGCGGTGCGGCCGGCGAGCGAGAACCAGTCGGTCGAGAAGTCGGTGATCTTCATCGGAGTTCCTTTCCGGATGCGGGCGGGGTCAGGCGGGGATCGGCGAGGCCGGGCGGGCGCGGTGCGGATCGGCGATGCCGACGTACCGCGTCTCGAGGTACTCCTCGATCCCCTCAGCACCGCCCTCGCGGCCGAGCCCCGACTGCTTCACGCCGCCGAAGGGCGCCGCGGGGTTGGAGACGACGCCGGCGTTGAGCCCGAGCATCCCGGTCTCCAGCCCCTCCGCCAGCCGCAGGCCGCGGTCGAGGTCCTGCGTGAAGGCGAAGGCGACCAGGCCGAACGGAGTGGCGTTCGCGAGGGCCACCGCCTCCTCCTCGGTGTCGAAGACGACGAGCGGAGCGACGGGGCCGAAGATCTCCTCGTCCAGGATCCGCGCATCGGCCGGCACGTCGGTGAGCACGGTCGGCTCGTAGAAGTAGCCCGCCCCGGGGACGGCGTCGCCGCCGAGGGCGAGGGTGGCGCCGTCCTCGAGCGCGCCGGCGACCAGCCCGGCCACCTTGTCCCGTGTCGAGGCGTCGACCAGCGGGCCGAGGGTGGAGCCGGGCTCGGTGCCGCGGGCGACGACGAAGCCGCGCATCCGCTCGACGAAGGCCGCGGTGAAGCGCTCGGCGATGCCGCGCTGCACCAGGAAGCGGTTGGCGGCCACGCAGGCCTCGCCGCCGTTGCGCATCTTCGCCAGCACCGCCCCGGCGACCGCGGCGTCGAGGTCCGCGTCGTCGAAGACCAGGAACGGCGCGTTGCCGCCGAGCTCCATCGACACCCGGAGCACCTGCTCCGCCGAGTCGGCGATCAGGCGCCGGCCCACCTCGGTCGAGCCGGTGAAGGAGAGCTTGCGCAGCCGCGGGTCGCGCAGCAGCGGTCCGGTCACCGCTCCGGCGCTCGTGGTCGGCAGCACGCTCAGCACGCCGTCCGGCAGCCCCGCCTCGCGGAGCACGTCGGCCAGCAGCAGCGCGGTGAGCGGAGTCAGCGCAGCGGGCTTGAGGATCATCGTGCAGCCGGCCGCGATCGCCGGGGCGATCTTGCGCGTCGCCATCGCCAGCGGGAAGTTCCACGGGGTGATGAACAGGCACGGTCCGACGGGCCGCTTGAGCACGAGCAGCCGGTTCACACCGTCGGGCGCCGTCGCGTAGCGGCCGGAGATGCGCGGGGCCTCCTCAGAGAACCAGCGCAGGAACTCCGCCCCGTAGGCGACCTCGCCGCGGGACTCCGCGAGCGGCTTGCCCATCTCGAGCGTCATCAGCAGCGCGAAGTCCTCGGTGCGCTCGGTGACCAGCTCGAAGGCGCGGCGGAGGATCTCCGCCCGCCGCCTCGGTGCGGTCGCGGCCCAGTCGCGCTGGGCGGCGTGGGCCGCGTCCAGCGCACGGACTCCGTCCTCGGGCCGGGCGTCGGCGACCTCGACGAGCGTGCGGCCCGTCGCCGGGTCCTGCACCGCGAAGACGGAGCCGTCGGCGGAGTCGCTCCAGCCGGAGCCGAGCAGGAGCTGCGTGGGGACGCGGGCGAGCAGCCCGGCCTCGTCGGCGGCGGTGGTCATGCGGGTCTCCTGGATCGTCGTGGTGGTCGTCGTGGCGGGACTCGGGGTGGTGCCGGCCGGGATCACAGCCGCAGCTCCTGCCCGATGAGGTCTTCGTAGAGACGGAAGGGCGTCATCTCGCCCGCCCGGTCGCCGTAGGAGGCTCGAGCGCGGCGGTAGATCTGCTCGACCAGCCCGCTCAGCTCGGCCGGGACGCCGACCGAGCGGGCGAGGTCGATCGAGAGGCCGAGATCCTTGCAGGCGAGGGCGATCGCGAAGCCCTCGTCGTAGTCGCCGTCGGTCAGGATCGAGAGCACGTCGCGCTCCACGAAGGTGCTGTTGGCCGGGCTCGCGATCAGCGAGTCCCGCAGAACGCCCAGGTCGACGCCCGCTCTCGTCCCGATCGCGAGCACCTCGGCGGTGGCGACCAGATGCGAGAACCAGAGCTGGTTGATCATCAGCTTCACCGCGTAGCCGGTGCCGTGCCCACCGACGTGCAGGATCCGCTCCGGATCGCCCATCGCCTCGAGCACGGGCCGCACGCGAGCGACGTCGTCCGCGTCGCCGCCGACGAAGATCTGCAGCATGCCGCTCGCCGCCCCGACGGCCATGCCGCTGACCGGGGCGTCCAGGATCCGCAGTCCGCGGTCCGCCTCCTCGGCCCGGACCCGGTCGGCGACCTCCGGCACCGAGGTGGACATGTCGATCCAGGTGCCGCCGTCGGCGATCCCGGCGAGGATGCCGGCGGAGCCGTGGACGACGTCGGAGACGTGCCGCGGGGTCGGCAGCATGGTGATGACCAGGTCGCTGGCGGCCGCGACCTCCGCGGCCGAGCCGGCCCAGATCGCGCCGCCGGCCACCAGCTCGTCGGCGGATTCGCGGCGGATGTCGGTGACGACGAGCGGGAAGCCGGCCTGCTGCAGGTTCCGGGTCATGCCGGAGCCCATGTTGCCGAGGCCGACGAAGCCGACGGTCGGGGTGGTGCCTCGGTTCCCGGTGGTGCCTAGGGCCATAGTGATCGGGTCTCCTGTCAGGATGCGGCGGGTGCCGTGTAGAAGGGATTCGCGGGAGCGGAGCGGGCCGCGAGGACGTCGTCCAGCGCGGGCAGGCTCTGTGCCCCGTTCCGCAGTGCGGTGGCGGTGGCGGTGCGGTTGTTCCGGTACACGGCGTCCGCGTCGGCGGCGCCGGAGTTCACCCAGACCGCTGCGATGACGACCGCCTCGTCGACGAGCGACGGATCGATCGAGCCCTCGGCGACGGCGTCCGCGACTCCTGCGGCGACGCCGGCCTGGGCGGGTCCCCAGATCATCAGGCCGTGCGCGTCGCTCGCCGGGGCCGCCTTGGTGACGAAGAGGGTGAGCGGCTTGACGGGCAGCGACGGGCGCAGCACGGCGACGAAGGGCACGTGCCCGGCGCTGGGCGAGGCGAGCGCCGTGGCCCACGCCGTGCCGGCCGGTCCGGAGCGCGCGCCGTAGACCGTGTTGATGTGCGCGGCATCGACGCCGTCGCCGACGAAGCTCTCGCCGAGCTGCAGGACGGGCGGAGCGGCGGTCATCCGAGGAGCCCCTGGTCCTCGAGCCACTCGCTCGCGACGTCCTCCGGGTCCTCGCCGTCGACGTCGACCTGCGCGTTCAGCTTCTGCATCTCCTCGGTGGTGAGCAGCGGGGAGACCTCGGCCATCACGTCGGCGATCGCCGGGTACTCGTCGAGCACCGACTGCTGCAGCGTGAAGCCGCCCTGGTAGACGGGGAAGAACTGCTCGTCGTCCTCCATCACGGTGAGGTCGAGGGCCGAGATGCGACCGTCGGTCTGGAACACCTCGCCGAAGTTGCAGTCGTCGCCCTTCTGCGTCGCGGTGTAGATGACGCCGGTGTCGAGCAGGGTGACGTTCGAGTCCGGGACGTCGAGTCCGTAGGCCGTCTTGAGGCCGGGCCAGCCGTCGTCGCGCGTGGAGAACTCGCTCTCGATGCAGAAGGTCTGGTCGTCGGCGGGCAGCTCCGCGACGTCGCTGAGCGTCTTCACGCCGAGCTCCTCCGCCTCGGAGGAGCGGATCGCGAAGGCGTAGGTGTTGTTCAGCGGCGCCGGGTCGAGCCAGGCGATGCCCTTGGCGGCGTCGGCCTCCTTCACGGCGTCGAACTGGGCTTCGGCACCGGGGATCGGCGCGGTGTTGCCGTTGTAGGTGATCCAGGAGGTGCCGGTGTACTCCCAGTAGCCGACGAAGTCCTTGTTCTCGAGCGCCTGGCGGACGTTGGCCGAGCCGACGAGCTTGGTGTTCGCCTCGAGGTCGGCGCCGTGGGCGTTGAGGAGGTCGGTGGTGATGTGGGCGAGGATGTACTGCTCCGAGAAGTCCTTCGAGCCGATCTGGCCGGTCAGGCCCTCGAGCTCGTTGCCGGCGCCTCCCGAGGCGGCGCCTCCGCCGCCGCCGGAGCAGCCGCTTAGGACGGTGAGGGCGGAGACGGCCGCGGCGACGATGACGACGGTGCGTTTCTTCATGAGTGTTCCTTCTGTGGTGGGCGGGTCGGAGCGGGCTGAGTCGAGGGAGGTCGAGCGAGGCGGGACGGAGCGGAGGGCGTGGTGACGCGGCGGGTCAGAGCCCGCGCGGTCGGACGGCGTCCTCCACGAGACCGGCGGCCCAGTCGATGAGGATCGCGATGCACGCCACCAGTACGGCGCCCACGAGCAGCACCGGGTAGCGCTGCAGCTTCAGGCCGTTGATGATCATGTCGCCGAGACCGCCGGCGTTGATGAAGGTCGCGATGGTCGCGACCCCCACGCAGAACACGAGCGAGGTGCGCAGCCCGGCGAGGATGACCGGCGAGGCCAGCGGCAGCTCGATCCGTCGCAGCACCTGGTTCGGAGTCATGCCCATGCCGCGCGCCGACTCGCGCACTCCGGCATCCACCTGCTCCAGGCCGGTCAGCGTGTTCCGCAGCACGGGAAGGAAGGAGTAGGCGACGAGCGCGACGAGCGCCGTGGTGAAGCCGGTCTGCCAGACGATCGCGAGCAGGATGACCACGCCGACGGCCGGCGTGGCCTGGCCGATGTTCGCGAGCCCGAGGACGACTCCGTGGAACACTCGCGACTTCGCGCGGTAGACGAGGATGCCGGCCGGGATGGCGAGCACCGCGACGAGGGCCGAGGCGGTCACCGTGAGCAGCACGTGCTCGCCGACGCGGGCGAGGATGTAGCCCGGGTTCAGCGTCCGCTGCTCGATCGAGTCGAGCGTGCTGCTGCTCAGCCAGAGCACCGTGACGGCGAGGACGACCGCGACCGCGACGGGCGCGGCGACGCGGCGGAGCACCCGGCCGGGACGACCGCTCCGCACCAGAGGGTCGGCGGCGACAGGAGCGAGCGCGGCCGTATCGGTGGCGGCCATCTCAGAGCATCCGTCCGGAGGCGCCCGCGACCGGCAGCGCGCCGCCGTCGCCGGTCAGGACGGCCGAGATCGCCGCGTGGTCGAGCGAGCCGCGCACCGCACCGCCCGCGTCGACCACGTCGACCGAGGGGGCGCCGGTGAGCACCAGCAGATCCAGCGCGTCGCGGAGCGTCGCCGACAGCGCGACGCGAGGGGAGCCGGCGGGGCCGGCGCCGGCCAGGCGGGCGCTGCGGACCGGGAGGAGCGCCAGCCGTTTGAGCGCCGCTCCGCTTCCGATGAAGGAGGCGACGTAGTCGTTCGCGGGCGCCGCGAGGATGTTCGCGGGAGTGTCGAACTGCTCGATCCGCGAGCGCTCGCTCATCACCGCGATCCTGTCGCCGAGCCGGATCGCCTCGTCGAAGTCGTGGGTGACGAAGACGATCGTCTTGCCGATCTCGCTCTGCAGCCGCAGGAACTCCGCCTGCAGCTTCTCGCGGGTGATCGGGTCGGTCGCGCCGAACGGCTCGTCCATCAGCATCACCGGCGGGTCGGCCGCGAGCGCCCGGGCGACTCCGGCGCGCTGCTGCTGCCCGCCCGAGAGCTGCTTGGGGTAGCGCTGTGCGAACTGCCCCGGATCGAGCTGCACCGTGCGCAGGAGCTCGTCGACGCGCTCGGCCGTCCGCTGCTTCGTCCAGCCGAGGAGCTTGGGCACGACGGCGATGTTCTCGGCGATCGTCAGGTGCGGGAAGAGCCCGATCTGCTGGATCACATAGCCGATGTGCCGGCGCAGCTGATCGGGGTCGAGGCTCAGCACGTTCTTGCCGTCGATACGGATCACGCCGCTGGTCGGCTCGATGATGCGGTTGACCATCTTCATGGTGGTCGTCTTGCCGCAGCCGCTGGGGCCGACGAACATCACCAGCTCGCCGGGCTCGATCCGCATCGAGAAGTCCTCGACCGCGGAGACGCTCTGCCCGGGGTACGTCTTGGTGACGCCCTCGAGCTCGATGGCGACGCCGCCCTGCTGCTGCGAGATGGCCGAGAGGAAGCCGGTGTCGGTGGGTTCGGGGGTGCTCATGTCAGGCACGCAGTCCTCTCGAGGTGGTGGAGCGGGTGATCAGGATGAAGGCGCCGTCGACCAGCAGGGCGAGGATCACGACCGTGACGGTCCCGGTCAGGGCGTAGTTGAGGGCGTTCTTCGAGCCCAGGGAGGAGAGTCCCTTGAAGATGTACTGGCCGAGCCCCGGACCGGCGACGTAGGCCGCGATCGCCGCGATCCCGATCGTGAGCTGCGCAGCGACCCGCACCCCAGTGAGGATGATCGGCCAGGCGATCGGCAGCTGCGTCGTCAGCAGCACCCGCACCCGTCCCATCCCCATGCCGCGAGCCGCCTCCAGCACGTGCGGCGGCACCTCGCGCAGGCCCACGACCGTGTTCCGGATGATCGGCAGCAGCGAGTAGAAGACCAGCGCGACGACCGTCGGTGCCCAGCCGAGGCCGAGCACCGGGCTCAGGATCGCCAGCAGGGCGAGCGACGGGATGGTGATCGCGATCCCGGCGGCGGTGATCGAGAGCGAGCGGGCGATCGGCCGGTCCCAGACCAGGAGGCCGATCAGCACCCCCAGCACGAGTGCGATCGCCAGCGAGATCGCCACGACGAGGACGTGCTCGACGAGCAGCTCGGCGATGTCGTCCCAGCGGCGGCCGAGGAAGACGATCAGTCCGGAGACGTCGGGTCCAGGCACAGCGGACTCCCTTTCTCTTCATCGAGTGGGGCCGCCGAGGTGGCGACTCCGAAAGAGTACGAACGGCGGTGCCATAAACACAATGGCAGTTGTCGATATGACAACGGCGGTTTAGCGTGGCCTGATGGACGCAGATTCGACAGCCCCTCGGCGCAACTCCTCGGGCCTCGCGAGAGACGTCGAGATCCTCGAGCTCCTCGGCGGTGCGGAGGCCGAGCAGGCCGGCGGCCTGGGTGTGATGCGGATCGCCCAGCTCACCGGACGCGACAAAGCCGTGATCTCGAGGAGCCTCGCCACCCTCGCCGACGCAGGCCTGCTCGACCGCGACCCGACGTCACTGAACTACCGCCTCGGCAGCCGGATCTTCTCCCTCGCCGCCCGCACACTGGAGGCGGCGCTCATCGCCGAGTCGCGGCCGCTCCTGCGGCGCATCGCCCGGTCGACCCGCGAGACCACGCACCTCTGCGTGCTCCGCGGCGGCAATGTGCTCACCGTCCTCAGTGAGCTGAGTCCCCACGAGGTGCGGACCACCGGCTGGGAGGGCGTCATCACCGCCGCGTGGCGCACGCCGTCAGGCCGGGTGCTGATCAGCGACTGGGACCGCGCCTCCCTCGGCGCCTGGTACGACGAGCACGGTCACGACCGGCCGGTGGTCGGCCCGGTCGATCCGATGATGGCGGCAGCGGGCTTCTCGGTGCTCGAGGAGCCACCGGCTGAGAAGGCGATCGTCTCCGACTTCGAGTCGCTCCTCCAGGAGCTGTCACGCATCCGGGAGCGGGGCTACGCGACCCTGGACGAGGAGCTCGAGCGCGGAGTGGTGGGGGCCTCCGCGCCGGTGCACGACTACTCCGGTCGCATCGTCGCCGCAGTCAACGTCAGCGCCCCGAAAGCGCGCATCGGCGAGCAGCTCGACAAGCTCGGCATGTACGTGTCACAGGCCGCGAGCGAGCTCTCCGATCGCCTCGGAGCGGCAGCGCGACCTGCGAAGTGAGGGCCGACACCGAGCGCTGAGCAGCCGCAATGCTGGTGTGCCCCGAGGGCAGGCATCGAGGACTCAGGCGGAGCGTGGTTCGAGGGCCCCGCTGAACGTACTGAGAAACTGACACAACGTTGATGTCGGCGATCACCGGGAGGGGCGACGGAAGCAACCGTCAGCCGGCTCGGCGCGACGATGCTCGCTCTCACGGTGACTCCGCATTCTTCAGCCGACCGGCCTCGTCGTGGCCATCGTCAGCAGTGATGGCATCGATCACATGCTGGGCATTTGGAAGAGCACGCTGTTCCTCCGGCGGCAGCGACTCGTAGGTGTAGGTGGCGACGGCCAGGTCGGCTCGCGGTTCCGCGTCCGGCTCGCTGGTTCCGTCTGTTTCGGCGTGCCGAGGTGTGTTCCGCGTGCCGGAGGTTTCGCCGGCTGACTTCCGGCTGATCTTCGGCTCGCGGTTCCGCGTCCGGCTCGTCGGATCCGCGTGTCTCAGCGTGCCGAGGCGCGTTCCGCGAGCCGGAGGGCCCCTCGCGGCCTCAGCCGCGCCACTCCACGTCCACGCGCACCGCCTCCGCGCCGAGCGGCAGCCCGGCCGACACCTCGCGCCCGTCGACCCGCAGCACCGCGTCGCGGAGCGTCCGCAGCCGCGTCCCGCCCGCCGGCGCCAGCCACTCCGCACTCGGGACCCGCCGCACCCACAGCGACGCGCGTCCCGGCTCCCACTCCAGCCGGTCCGCCACGATCCCGCCGCGCGCCAGCAGCCCCGTCACCGCACCGCGCGCCCACACCGACGGCAGCGCCGGCAGCACCGTCAGCGACTCGTCGTCCGAGCCGAGCAGCATCGCCGCGACCAGTCCCGGCAGCCCGCCGCTCGCGTCGAGGTTGAAGATCCGCCCCGCGTCGTGCCGGGTCGTCAGCGTCGGCGACCAGTGCTCGACCGCGAGCCACTCCGCACAGGTCAGCGCCGACTCCGCATCGCCCAGCGCCGCGGCCGCCGTGCCGACCTGCACCAGCCCGAAGGCCATCTCCATCCGTCCCGGGGGAGCGGTCGGCGCCTCCGCCCGCCACGCGATCTTCGCCGCCACCGTCGCCGCCGCGGCCGCCCGCAACGCCACGGCAGCTGCAGCGTCCCCCTCGAAGGCCGCATCGCCCCCGTACCAGAGCGGGTACAGCTGCGAGGCGTGCCGGTGCGCGATCTCCTCCGCGAACCGCGGGTCGATCCACTCCGCCAGCGTGCCGTCCTCCGCCACGCGGTACTCCGGCAGCTCGGCGACCACGCGCGCCCAGCGCTCGTCGAGCGAGTCGTCGCCGCGGGCCCGCCCGAGCAGCGCGGTCGCCCGGGCGGCGTCGCGGAGCACCGCGACGTCGATCGTGGCGTCGACGGCCAGCGGCGAGCTCGCCCCGCCGGGCGTGTTCTCGGGGGAGTAGGACGGCACGATCCGCCGCACCCCGTCGATCACGGTCGTCCCGGTCTCGGCGAAGCGGAGCACGCCCTCCGCGAGCTCCCACAGCCGGTCGTCGACGATGCCGCGGTCGCCCGTCGCGGCGACGGCGTCGGCGGCGAGGCGCAGCACCCAGCCGCCGCAGCCGGTCCAGAACAGGTGCGGGTAGCTCGCGGCGAAGTGGTCTGCGCGGCCGTGCGTCGACATCCGCGACGGCAGGAGCATCCCCTCCGCACCGTAGACGAGGCGCGCGTTCTCGCGGTAGTCGTCGAGGTGCGGCAGCACCAGCTCCAGGATCGACAGCGCGAGCTCGGGCGTGCCGGTCGGGATCATCCCGGCCATCGCCCCGTTCTGCACATTGCCGTTGAGCGTGTAGTCGGCGGACCAGGCCGGCCGCCAGGTGCCCTGCCAGACGCCCTGCAGCGTCGGCGGCAGCTCGCCGGTCGAGGCGACGATGTTCGCGCGGCCGCTGAGGTACGCGAGCTCGACGACGCGCCGGCGCGCGCCCTCGTCGCCGGCGCGGGCCTCGTCCCAGAGGTCCTCGGTGAGCACGGCGGAGGAGGCGCCGTCGAGGTCGAGCGCGGAGGCGCCGACGAGGCGGCCGTGACCGTCGCGCTGCGCCGCGCGCAGGTCGGTCCACGACAGGTCGTCCGACACCGGCTCCTCGTCCGAGAGCGAGAGGTCGAGGCGGAGGAGCCGGGGAGCGCCGGCCGCAACCGGCGCGACCGAACGGGTGACCGCTCCGTCGACCTCCCACGGCGCCCCGGTGGCGGCGGTGACGACCGCGCGGACGCGCTCGCCCCCGGTCTCCGCGCTGCCGGTCCCGGCGAGGGCGATGAGCCGCCCGACCGCCCCGCCCTCGACACTCGCCTCGACGACCGCCGACGCGTCCGGCACCCCCGTGTCGAACGACGTCGCGTCCCCCGCGCCCAGCCCGAGCGCGACGACGCTCTCGGTGTCGCGGTCGGACTCCACGCAGAGCCGGACGCTCTCGCCGCCGTGCGGAGCGAGCAGCCGCACCGCGTGCCGCCCGCCGTCGAGGTCGACCCACTCGACGGCGACCTCACCCAGCAGCGGGTCGATCAGGCGGCGGCTCGAGGCGACGCCGCCGGCCGTGCGGATCGAGACGGTCGCGCAGATCCCGAGCGGATCGGTCCAGATCAGTCCGCCGTCGTAGCCGCTGGAGCGCGCCCCGCGGGTCAGCGCCTCGCTCGCGGCCTCGGCGTCGCCGGCCAGCAGGGCGCTCCGCAGCTCCTCGCGCACCCCGGCGAGATCGGGTGCGGCGGGCCGCGCGTTGACGGGCAGGAAGTACCGCTCGTGCGCCAGGGACACGGTGAGTGCATCGGCCGGCCCGTGCACGACGGCGCCGACGCGGCCGCTGCCGACGATCAGCCCCTCCTCCCAGGTGGGAGCGGCGGTGGCGGTGACGAGGAGGTCGGTGCGCGACGATGCGCTGTCGATCGAGGAGATGATCGGTTCCTTTCGGGCTCGAGGGAGCGCCTGATATGTTGCCTGGAACTTCAAATTACCTCTCCCGGTGCGACGGCGCACGGGAGTCGAGAGTAAGGACTCCGCGATGACGCGACCGATCACCCTCTTCACCGGCCAGTGGGCAGACCTCCCGTTCGAGGAGGTGGCCCGTCTCGCCGGCGAGTGGGGCTACGACGGCCTCGAGATCGCCTGCTGGGGCGACCACATCGACGTCGCCCGCTGGGACGACGCGGAGTACGTGCAGAGCCGGAAGGACATCCTCGAGAAGAACGGCCTCCAGGTCTTCGCGATCTCGAACCACCTCACCGGCCAGGCCGTCTGCGACGACCCGATCGACGCGCGCCACCGCGACATCCTCAGCGACCGCGTCTGGGGCGACGGCGACCCCGAGGGCGTCCGCCAGCGGGCCGCGCAGGACCTCAAGGACACCGCCCGCTTCGCCGCCGCGCTCGGCGTGAAGCAGGTCAACGGCTTCTCCGGCTCGTCGATCTGGAAGGGCGTCGCGATGTTCCCGCCCGCCTCCGACGAGTGGATCGCCGCCGGCTACCAGGATTTCGCCGACCGCTTCAACCCGATCCTCGACGTCTTCGAGGAGGTCGGCGTGCGCTACGGCCTCGAGGTGCACCCGAGCGAGATCGCCTACGACTACTGGACCGCGAAGCGCACCCTCGAGGCGATCGGCCACCGGACGTCCTTCGGCTTCAACTTCGACCCGTCGCACTTCGTCTGGCAGCAGCTGGACAGCGTCGCGTTCATCCTCGACTTCGCCGAGCACATCTTCCACGTGCACGTGAAGGAGTCGATCGCCAACCTCGACGGCCGCAACGGCGTCCTCGGCTCGCACCTGCCCTGGGCCAACCCGCGCCGCGGCTGGACCTTCGTCTCGACCGGCCACGGCGCCGTCCCGTGGGAGCCGGTCTTCCGCGCGCTCAACGCGATCGGCTACACGGGCCCCACCAGCGTCGAGTGGGAGGACGCCGGCATGGACCGCCTCGACGGCGCCCCCGAGTCCCTGGCCTTCGTCCGCAAGCTCAACGCGATCACGCCCCCGACCGACGCCTTCGACGCGGCCTTCTCCACCTCCCGCTGAGTGGGGCGGCGGCGCCGACCGCCCGGCTGCCGCGATCGAGCGGCCGGCGCCGCGCTCCTCTTCCCTGCTGATCGAGCAGCCCGCGCAGCGGGCCACTCCGTGCGGATCGAGTAGCCCGCTGAGCGGGCGTATCGAGATCCACCGTCACCGAGAGCTGGGTCTGCAGGCCCACCGTGCTGACGACGGTGGGTCTCGATACGCCGCTCCGCGGCTACTCGACCAGCAAAGGGGTCCGCACAACATCAGCTGAGAGCAGGGCCCCTCGCCTGACAGAGGAGGCCACCCCTTCTCAGCTGACGTTGTGCAGCGCCGCACGCTCGATGTCGATCGAGCGGCCTCCTTCATGCTGATCGAGCAGCCCGCGCGGCCCCCTTCATGCTGATCGAGCAGCCCGCGGAGCGGGCGTATCGAGATCCACCGCGCGGCGCCGCGCCCCGCCGCCCCGTCAGCGCCGGTGCCGCCTCCGGAACCCGCTCGGCGTGACTCCCACCCGCGCCCGGAACACGCGGGTGAAGTACCCCGGATCCTCGTAGCCGACGGCCCGCGCGACGGCCGACACCGGCAGGTCCCCCTCCGAGAGCAGGGCCTTCGCCTCGTCGACGCGGATCCGGAGGAACAGCTCGATCGGCGAGGCGCCCGCCCGCTCCTCCGTCCGGGCCCGCAGCGCGCGCAGCGACAGCCCGAGCTCGCGCGCGGCGTCCTCGACGCCCACGCCGGACAGGGCGATCCGCTCGATCCGCCGGTCGAACCGGCTCCGCTCGCGCGAGTCCGACAGCCGCAGGAGGAGCAGCAGGGCGTGAGCGCTGCTCCGCGCGACGGAGGCCGTTCCGGTGTCCTCGAGCGCGTCGAGCACCGCGGCGAAGAGGCCCGCCGCGTCGCCCCCTCGCACGTGCAGCACTCCGGCCCCGCGCGGCAGCAGGCCCTCGGCCACGAGGTGCTCGAGCGCAGTGCCGGCCAGCAGCACCCAGTGCTCCGTCCAGCCGGTCGCCGCCGACCGGTAGGAGTGCTCGACCCCCGCCGGCACCCACAGCGCATCGCCCGCCTCGACGGCGCTCGTCTCGCCTCCCACCCGGAACTCGCCCCGGCCCTCCGCGATCAGGACCACCGCGCTCTCCGGCAGCACCCGCTGCCGGACGGGGGAGGAGACGCCCGCGCGCCGCCCGGCCCCGAAGACGTACAGACCGAGCCCCGTCGACGTGTCGGGGGTCCGGTAACGAGCGCTCGGCGCGGTGTGCAAAAGTCCTCCTCCGGGTCGCCTCGGTCCCTGGTGACAGGAATCGACGGCCGTCACGATGCTGACAGAAGTGCGGACGGGCCGCACGATCCGATCGCAGGGAGGCCGTCGATGCCGACGTCCAACGGCTACGCACTGAGCACGGCGCCGGAGCGCTGGGGTCCGCTCGACGAGGTCCCGGAGGAGGAGCTGGCCGACCACGGCGCACTGTGGCGGCGGCTCCGCCGCGACGGCTACCTGCTCGTCCGCGGGCTGCTCGACCGGGAGACCGTGCTCGACTTCCGCCGCTGGTACTGCGCGGCCCTCGCTCCGTCCGGCCTCTTCGCGGACGAGGACGCGTGGGAGTCCGGTCGCGACGACGGCGCGGACCTCGACCTCGCCCGCTTCCGCGAGATCCTCTTCGCCTCCCTCGTCCCGAGTCCGGAGTACGCCGCGTTCTGCCGCCAGCCCGCGATCCTCGCGATGATGCGCACGCTGCTGGCCGACGAGATCCACCTGCACCGGCGGAAGATCCTCCGGCAGGTCCGCCCCGGCCAGAAGGGCATCGGCACGGCGACCCAGGCGCACTACGACCTCGTCTACCTGCGTGAGGGCACCCGCAACCTGCTGTCGCTCTGGATCCCGATCGGAGACACGCCGATCGAGAACGGGCCGCTCGTCTACCTGGAGGGCTCGCATCTCCGCGTCGAGGAGCTGGAGCGCACCGGCCTCCTCGGCCGCCCCCGCTCGCTGACGGCCGACCTCCCGGCTCTCGCCGACGAGCACGACGCGCGCTGGCTCGCCGCCGACATGCGGGCCGGCGACGTCCTCATCCACTCGCCCTTCATCGTCCACGCCTCGCTCGACAACGTCGCCGCGGACCGTCGCCTCCGCCTCTCCACCGACATCCGCTACCAGCGCACCGGCGACCCCATCGACTGGCGCTGGCAGAACGACTGGTTCGACGGCGACGGCCTCTGACCGGGCGCCTGCAGTCCCGCCGTGCGGGCGACGTCGGGTCTCGATACGCCGCTCCGCGGCTACTCGACCAGCAGGGGGTACGCACAACATCAGCTGAGAGCAGGGGGCATCGCCTGATGGCGGAGGCCACCCCTTCTCAGCTGATGTTCTGCAGCGCCTGAGCGCTCCTCGCTGGTCGAGCGGCCCGCACAGCGGGCCCACTCCATGCTGATCGAGTAGCCCGCGCAGCGGGCGTATCGAGATCCACCGTCGCCGAGACCTCGGTCTGCAGTCCCGTCGTTCTGACGACGTCGGGTCTCGATACGCCCCTGCGGGGCTACTCGACCAGCATGGGTCGGTCGTGTGTCCCGTTCCGCCCCCGGAAAGAGATCCAGCCCGCACCGGATGCACCGGGCGGGCTGAACTGTTGCGAGCACGGTACCAGCCGAGCATCGGCCGACGGCGTCTGGCGCGAGCCGTCGCACACACACGAACGGCCGGCCCCCGCGGGGAGCCGGCCGTCGGTCGTCCAGTCGTCCCTACAGCCCCTGGGCCAGGCGGTAGTAGGCCGCGTTCGAGCGGATCTCGGCCTCGAAGCCGCGGAGGGTGGTCGACTCGTCGATGACGAGGAGCTCGACGCCGGCGATGCGGGCGAAGTCCTCCCACGCCTCCAGGCCGATCTGCGTCGTCATGACGGTGTGGTGCGCGGCGCCGGCCGTGATCCAGGCCGCGGCGCTGGTGCCGAAGTCGGGGGCGGGCTGCCAGACGGCGCGGCCGACCGGCAGGTGCGGCAGCGTCTGCGGCGGCTCGACGGTGGTCACCTTGTTCGCGACCAGGCGGAAGCGCTCGCGCACGTCGCTCAGCGCGACGACGACCGCGTCGCCGGCGTCGGCGGTGAAGACCAGGCGCACCGGGTCCTCGCGTCCGCCGATGCCCAGCGGGTGGATCTCGAGCGACGCGCGCTTCGACGACAGCGACGGCGACACCTCGAGCATGTGCGCGCCGAGGATGAGCTCCTCGCCGGGCGTCATGTCGTAGGTGTAGTCCTCCATCAGGCTGGTGCCGCCGGGCAGGCCGGCGCCCATCACCGCGGCGATGCGGATGAGGACGGCGGTCTTCCAGTCGCCCTCGCCGCCGAAGCCGTAGCCGTCGGCCATCAGGCGCTGCACGGCGAGACCCGGGAGCTGACGCAGCCCGCCGAGGTCCTCGAAGCTGTCGGTGAACGCCTCGAAGCCGCCCTCCTCCAGGAAGGAGCGCAGGCCGATCTCGACCGCCGCGCCGTAGCGGAGCGACTCGTGGCGCTCGCCGCCGGGGAGCAGCTCGGGCACCACGTCGTAGCTCTCGACGTACTCCGCGACCAGCGCGTCGATGTCGGCGTCGGTCGCGGCGTCCACGCGCTCGACGAGCTCGTTGACGCCCCAGGTGTTGACGCTGACGCCGAGGCGGATCTCGGCCTCGGTCTTGTCGCCC
This sequence comes from Rathayibacter sp. VKM Ac-2804, assembly GCF_009866655.1. Classification (NCBI taxonomy): domain Bacteria; kingdom Bacillati; phylum Actinomycetota; class Actinomycetes; order Micrococcales; family Microbacteriaceae; genus Rathayibacter; species Rathayibacter sp. VKM Ac-2804. Next base: position 3,768,831 of record NZ_CP047420.1, on the reverse strand, counting down.
TCGGTGACGGCGACGTTGCGCATGTTGTCGCCGAAGCGGGCGACCTTCATGCTCTGCGAGGCCGACCAGCCGGCCGCGGCGCGCGACCAGATGCCGATCGACTCAGTGACCCGGGAGTCGCTGGCGTGGCCGACGACCGTCTTCCGCGGCACGCTCATCCGGCTGAGGATGTAGCCGTGCTCGCGGTCGCCGTGCGCGGCCTGGTTGAGGTTCATGAAGTCGAAGTCGATGTCCTGCCACGGCAGGGCCACGTTCGCCTGGGTGTGGAAGTGCAGCAGCGGCTTGGCCAGCGCGTCGAAGCCGTGGATCCACATCTTCGAGGGGCTGAAGGTGTGCATCCAGGTGATGACGCCCACGACGGAGTCGTCGGAGTTCGCCTCGATCATCGTGCGGCGGATCGCGTCGGAGCTCTTCAGCACCGGCTTCCACTCGATGGTGACGGGGATGTCGCTGGACTCGTTGAGCTGCGCGACGACGGCCTGCGACTGCTCGGCGACCTGGCGGAGGGTGTCCTCGCCGTAGAGGTCCTGGCTGCCGGTGAGGAACCAGACGGTGCGGGTCGCGAGGTCGGGGATGATGCTGCGGGTCATGCGAGTGCTCCGGTGGGGTTCTGTCCGTAGACGTTCTGATAGCGGTCGAACAGGGCGTCGATCGACTCCTGCGGGATGGGGACGAGCTCGCCGCCCTGGCGCGCGATGTGCACGGTGCGGGCGACGTCCTCCGTCATCACCGCGGCCTTGACGGCGTCCTTCGCGTCCTTGCCGATGGTGAAGACGCCGTGGTTCTGCATCAGGACGGCGCGCGAGCGGTGCCCGGTGAGCGTCGAGACGACGCCGCGGCCGATCGAGTCGTCGCCGATGATCGCGAACGGGCCGAGCGGGATCTCGCCGCCGAACTCGTCCGCCATCGCGGTGATGACGCAGGGGATCGCCTCGGCGCGGGCGGCCCAGGCGGTGGCGTAGGTGGAGTGCGTGTGCACCTGGCCGCCGACCTCGGGCATCTCGCGGTAGACGTAGGCGTGCGCGGCGGTGTCGCTGGACGGGCTGCGCTCGGAGCCGAGGCTGCCCGGGACGACGGTGCCGTCGAGGTCGCAGAGGATCATGTTCTCGGGCGCGAGGTCGTCGTAGGAGACACCGCTCGGCTTGATCACGAAGAGGTCGGCGCCGGGCACGCGGCCGGAGATGTTGCCGCCGGTCCAGATGACGAGGCCGTAGCGGACGAGCTCGGCGTGCAGGCGGGCGACGTCCTCGCGGACGCGGGCGATCGCCGCCTCGACGTCGGGGCCGAAGCCCGTGGTGGCAGCGCCGGTGGTGTCGGTGCTCATGCGGTGTCTCCTTGCGTGGTGAGGGTGTCGACGGCCGTCTGCTCGACGGCGAGGCCGGCGCGGTAGCGCTCGAGGTAGGCGGTGAAGCCGGCGACATCGGCGGCGTCGGGCGCCACCGTCTCGAAGCCGGCGTCGCCGAAGACCTGCTCGGTCAGGTAGGAGTCCAGCGTCGTCCCCTCCTGCAGGCGGAAGGCGGCGAGAACCGCCATGCCCCAGGGGCCGCCCTCGGAGGCGGTCGCGGCGACCGAGACGGGGGCGTCGAGCGCTCCGGCGAGGAAGCGCTGGGCGACTCCGGCCGTGCGGAACATGCCGCCATGGGCGAACATCTCGTCGATCACGACGCCCTCGCCGGCCAGCACGCGCATGCCGAGCGCGAGCGTGCCGAACACGCCGTAGAGCTGCGCGCGCATGAAGTTGGCCAGCGTGAGGCGGGAGTCGGGGGTGCGCACGACGAGCGGGCGGCCCTCGACGAGCCCGGCGATGGGCTCGCCCGCGAGGTGGTTGTAGGCGAGGAGCCCGCCCGCGTCGGCCTCGCCGGCCAGCGCCTCCGCGAAGAGAGTGCCGTAGACGGCGTCGCTGTCGGAGGGGCCGCCCGAGGCCGCGGCGAACCGCGAGAACAGGCCGACCCAGGTCGCGAGCTCGCTCGCGCCGTTGTTGCAGTGCACCATCGCGACGAGGTCGCCGGCCGGAGTGGCGACCAGGTCGAGCTCGTGGTGCACGCTCTCGAGCGGGCGCTCCAGGACGACCATCGCGAAGATGCTCGTGCCGGCGCTGACGTTGCCGGTGCGCGGGGCGACGGAGTTGGTGGCGACCATGCCGGTGCCGGCGTCGCCCTCGGGCGGGCAGAACGGGACGCCGGGCTGGAGCGCGCCGGTCGGGTCGAGCAGCAGCGCGCCCTCGGCGGTCAGCTCGCCGGCCGCGGCACCCGCGGGGAGGACGGCGGGCAGCAGCTCGCGCAGCGGCGGCAGGGTGCCGGCGACGCGGGCGTCGTAGCGCTCGAGAACGGTCTCGTCGTAGTCGCGGGTCGCCGGGTCGGTGGGGACCATGCCGGAGGCGTCGCCGACTCCGAGGACCTTCTCGCCGGTGAGACGCCAGTGCACGTAGCCCGCGAGGGTGGTGAGGAAGTCGATCCTCTCGACGTGCGGCTCGGAGTCGAGGACCGCCTGGTGCAGGTGCGCGAGCGACCAGCGCAGCGGGATGTTCGCGCCGAACAGCTCGGTCAGCTCGGCCGACGCGGGGCCGGTGCTGGTGTTGCGCCAGGTGCGGAACGGGACGAGCAGCTCGCCGGCCTCGTCGAAGGCGAGGTAGCCGTGCATCATCGCCGAGACGCCGAGCGCGCCGACGGTGGTGAGGCGGGCGCCGTGGCGCTTCTCGGCGTCGGCGACGAGGTCGGCGTAGGCCGCCTGGAGCCCCTCGTGCACGGCGTCGAGCGAGTACGTCCAGCGGCGGTCGACGAGCTGGTTCTCCCACTCGTGGCTGCCGACGGCGAGGACCACGGACGGGTCGGCCGCGTCGACGAGGCACGCCTTGATGCGGGTGGAGCCGAGCTCGATCCCGAGGGCGGTCGCGCCGCTCGTGATCGCCTCGGCGGGGGGCCGTCGCTGGTCCATTGCACTCCTCGCTGAGGGCCATGTGACCGTTCACAAAGCCACGGGCCAGCGTAGGCGAACGGGCGCGCGGTCGGCAAGCTGTGCCTCCTTCCGAGCCGCTCCCCGCGCGGCTCGGCGCGGTCGGCTCGGGTGCGTGGTGCGTCACGCGGAGCGGGTCGCGTCGCGCTGTCTCGAATCGCCGGCACGCGATTCTCGATCGCGCGCTGCGGTGCTCGATTCCGAGCCGCCCCCTGTGCGGCTCGGCGCGGTCGGCTCGGGTGCGTGGTGCGTTCCGCGGAGCGGGTCGCGTCGCGCTGTCTCGAATCGCTGGCACGCGATTCTCGATCGCGCGCTGAGGTGCTCACTTCCGAGCCGCCCCCTGTGCGGCTCGGCGCGGTCGGCTCGGGTGCGTGGTGCGTTCCGCGGAGCGGGTCGCGTCGCGCTGTCTCGAATCGCTGGCACGCGATTCTCGATCGCGCGCTCTGCCCTGCGTCGTGCTCATGCTGATCGAGTAGCGCCCGCGGGGCGCGTATCGAGATCCGCCGTCCTCATGCTGGTCGAGTAGCCCCGGAGGGGCGTATCGAGACCCGCTGTGCTCATGCTGGTCGAGTAGCCCCGCAGGGGCGTATCGAGACCCGCCGTCGCCGGACCTCCGCGTCAGACCGCCCGCGTCGAGTCCCGCTCCACCAGCACCGGCGGCACCGGCCGGTCGACGGCGGCCGGCTCGCTGCGCAGCTCCGCCAGCACCACGCCGATCGTGCGGCGGCCGACCTCGGCGAAGTCCTGCCGGATCGTCGTCAGCGGCGGCCGGTAGTGCGCGGCCTCGGGCACGTCGTCGAAGCCGACGACACTCAGGTCCTCGGGCACGCGGACGCCGCGGTCCGCGCAGGCGTGCAGCAGCCCGAGCGCCATCTGGTCGTTGCCGGCGACCACCGCGGTGAGGTCGGCGACCTCGTCGAGCAGCCGCAGCCCCGCGCGGTAGCCCGACTCCGCGGTCCAGTCCCCGCTGATCACCGCGGCCGGCTCCAGCCCCGCCTCGGCCATCCGGGCGGTAAATCCGTCGAGGCGGGCGTGCGCCTCCACCCAGTGCTGCGGGCCGGCGAGGTGCGCGATCCGGGTGTGGCCGAGCGCGAGGAGGTGCTCGGCGGCGAGTCGCGCACCCGCGGCCTGGTCGACGAGGAGCCGAGGGTCGGCCCCGCGCCCCGCCGCCCCGAGGGTGACGAACGGCACCCCGATCGCGAGGCTCTCGATCGCCTCGAGCGCGCGCTCCTGCGGTGCGAGCACGACGATCGCCTCCACCGCCTCGCGCTGCAAGTGCTCGAGCGCGGCGGCCAGCGATTCCGCGTCGGGCGCCGCGTTGACCACGGGCACCCGGTAGCCGGCGTCGCGCGCGGCCTGCTCGATCGCGGCCATCGCCGTGGCGGTGCCGTAGAAGCTGTGGCTCTCGGCAGCGAGGATGCCGATCAGCCCGGAGCGGCCCGCCGCGAGCGCACGGGCCGCGGCGCTGCGACGGAAGCCGAGGTCGTCGATGGCCGCGAGCACCTTGTCGCGGGTGCGCGGCCGGACCTGCGGGCTGTCGTTGAGCACGCGCGACACCGTCTGGTACGAGACGCCCGCGCTGACCGCGACGTCGCGGATCGTCGGCTGTCTCGGCATGGGGTCACCGTAGCGCCCGGCGCGCGCGCCCGCGGCGGCCCACCCTGCTGGCCGAGCAGCCCGGCAGGCCTATCGAGCGGCGAAGCCGCTTCGCGTCTCGGTGATGAGGGAACGCAAGCGGCGGCGGCCCTCACATGCTGGTCGAGTAGCCCCGGAGGGGCGTATCGAGACCCGCCGTCCCCAGCAGGACAGGTCTGCAGACTCGTCCTTCTGATGCTGGTGGATCTCGATACGCCCGCTGCGCGAGCTACTCGATCAGCATGGGGTTCCCCCACTCCGACGAGGTGATCCTCCTTGAAGGGAAAGGACGCAGCGGCGGCCCTTGCATGCTCGTCCAGCCCCGCTCGCTACGGTGGAGCTGAGGATGCACTCACGCAGTCAGGAGCCGGACGTGGAGAACCAGCAGATCGCGGTGCTCGTCGCCCTCGTCGTCGCCATCGCGGTGGTCGGATCGGTCATCGCGACCGTCCTGCGGTTGCGCGCCGGCGCACCGGGTGCGCGCCCGGCCCCGCGGGACGGCGGCTCGACCGCCGCGACGGGCGACAGCGCCTCGAGCGGGTCGGACACCCGCGACGGCCGCGCCGATGACGGCGGCTCCCCGGACGGTGGCGGTGCGGACGGCGGCGGGGGCGGCGGGGGCGGCGACTGAAGCAGGGCATCGTCCGTCGACTCCGGAATCCTTCCCGCCTTCGGATCGCGAAGGCACCTCCGGCTCGTCGTGTCGGCCGGTTCGCGCGTGCCCAGCGTCGCTTCACGTGCCAGGCACAGTGCGCCCACCCCGACGGGACCGCGCCCGCATCCGCCTCGCGCCGGAGCGCACAGGCTCCGTCGACTCCCGCGGGAGAAGCTGGGGCATGCCCCTCGCCGTTCCCGACGCCCTCGTCCCGCTCGCCCTGCGCCTGGCCCGCGCCAACCGAACGTTCGTCACGGCGGACGGCGCTCGCCGGCGGATCCGCGCGAACGCCCTCCGCCCGGCTCGCTACGGCCCGCCCCCGCGGCTGCGACCCGGAGTCCGCGTCGACGTCGAGCAGGTCGGCGGCTGGCCGGTCTACACGATCCGCCCGCAACGGATCCGCGGCGGAGTCGTCTACGCGCACGGTGGCGGCTGGGTCAACGAGATCGCGCCGCAGCACTGGTGGCTCGCGGCGCGGATCGCGGAGGAGGCCTCGGTCGCGGTGACCCTCCCGATCTATCCGCTCGTCCCGTTCGGAACCGCCCTCGAGGCGCGCGACGGCGTCCGCGCGCTGGTGCACCGGAGCCTCGACCGCTACGGCGCGACGGCGCTCGCCGGCGACTCGGCCGGCGGCCAGATCGCGCTGTCGACGGCCCTGGCCCTCCGCGACGAGGGCGTCGTCCTGCCGCTGACCACGCTGATCTCGCCCGCACTCGATCTCTCCTGGAGCAACCCGCGCATCCCCGAGGTGCAGCCGAGCGACCCCTGGCTGGGCACGCCCGGCGGCCGCGTCCTGGCCGAGAAGTGGCGCGGCGAGCTCGATCTGCTCGGCCCGATCGTGAGTCCGCTCTTCGGAGACCTCTCCGGCCTCGGCCCGCTGAGCGTCTACACCGGCACTCGCGACGTGCTGAACCCCGACGCGCACGTCCTCGCCGAGAAGGCGGCGGCGGCCGGTGTGCCGTTCGAGCTGCACGAGGCCGTCGGGCAGCTGCACGTGTATCCGCTGGTGCCGACCCGCGCGGGCCGGGACGCACAGCACGACCTGGTCGACGGCCTCCGGGCGGCGCTCTGACCCCGGGCGCGACCTCCGGCTCGCGGAGTCGCGCTCGGCTCGCGAGAATCCCGTGACTCCGCGAGCCGGAGCTGCTTCTGTGTGCCGGAAGGCGTCGGAGCAAGGTCGGGCTCGCGGAAACCCCTCCGGCTCGTCGAAACGCCTTGAATAAGCGTGCCGGAGCTCGTTCCGCGTGCCGGAGTTCGTCTCTGTCAGCCGGACGGCCCGATCGGCCCCCGGATTCAGCACCCGACGGCGCTCAGGACTCCGCTCGCCGGCCGGTCACGCCTCACTGCCGTGCACAACGAAGGCTGGAAGCCCCGAATCCGTCGAGAAACGGTCGGATCGGCCCTTCCAGCCTGAGTCGTGCGGGCGCTCCCGCCGAGACCTACGCGCCCCAGCTCGACTGCGTGCCGCCGACGCGCTCCTCCGCGATGGCCTGCGCGTGCCCGGACGCCGCGTACGCCGCCATCGGGTCGGCCGGCAGCCCGCGCTCCGAGCGCCAGGCCGCGAGGGCCGGGCGGACGTCGGAGTAGAAGGCGTCCATGAAGATCCCGTTCGCGCCGAGCACGTCGCCGGCGAGCTGCGCCTCCTCGAGGGCCGCGCGGTCGACGAGCAGCGCGCGCGCCGTCATCTCCTGCACGTTGAGCACCGAGCGGATCTGGCCGGGGATCTTGTCCTCGACGTTGTGGCACTGGTCGAGCATGAAGGCGACGGGCGAGTCCGGGCCGTAGCCGCCTCCGCGCACCACCTCGAAGAGGATGCGGAAGAGCTGGAACGGGTCGGCCGCGCCGACGATCAGGTCGTCGTCCGCGTAGAAGCGCGAGTTGAAGTCGAACGAGCCGAGCTTCCCGAGGCGCAGCAGCTGGGCGACGATGAACTCGATGTTGGTGCCCGGCGCGTGGTGGCCGGTGTCGAGGCAGACCAGGGCGCGGTCGCCGAGCGCGGCCACGTGGGCGTAGGAGGTGCCCCAGTCCGGCACATCGGTGTGGTAGAACGCGGGCTCGAAGAACTTGTACTCGAGCACCAGGCGCTGCTCGGTGCCGAGGCGCTCGTAGATCGCGGCGAGCGAGTCGGCGAGGCGGTCCTGACGGCCGCGGATGTCCTGCTGGCCCGGGTAGTTGGAGCCGTCGGCGAGCCAGATCTTGAGGTCGCGCGAGCCGGTCGCGTCCATGATGTCGATGCAGGCGAGGTGGTGGTCGATCGCCTTCTGGCGGATCACCGGGTCGGAGTGCGTGAGCGAGCCGAACTTGTAGTCGTCGTCCTGGAACGTGTTCGAGTTGATCGTGCCCAGCGCGACGCCCTTCGACGCGGCGAACTCGCTCAGCGCCGCGTAGTCGTCCACCTTGTCCCAGGGGATGTGCAGCGCGACGCTCGGGGCCAGGCCGGTCAGCTCGTTGACCTTCGCCGCGTCCGAGATCTTCTCCTGGATCGTCCGCGGGGTGCCCGGGGTGCTGAACACCTTGAAGCGGGTGCCGGAGTTGCCGAACGCCCAGGAGGGCAGTTCGATCGCCTGCTGCTCGAGCTGGCGGAGGACGTCGGGGCTGAGGTCGGTCACGGTGGGGTCCTTCTCTGCGGGGCGATCCGGCCGTCCGCGGTGGGCACCGACCGGGCGGCACCGTATGAATCGTTTCACAGCGCCGTGGAGCGAGCGTATCGCTCGGCTTCCCGGGCTGTCAAAGGCCTGCTGAGGGGGACACCCGCCGCGGTGCCGCCGGATGAGATGATTCCCGGATCGCGCGCAGTCCTGCGATCCGCGACGACCAGAGGAGACGATGTGGCGTCCATCAGTGTCCGCGAGGTCGCCGCGCGCGCCGGAGTGTCGGTCGGCACCGTCTCGAACGTGCTCAACCGGCCCGAGAAGGTCGGCGCCGAGTCCGTCCGCCGGGTGCAGTCCGCGATCGCCGAGCTCGGCTTCGTCCGCAACGACGCGGCCCGTCAGCTCCGCGCCGGACGCAGCCGCAGCATCGGCCTCGTCGTGCTCGACGCCGGCAACCCGTTCTTCGCCGAGCTCGCCCGCGGAGCCCAGGCGCGCGCCGCCGAGGCGGGACTCTCCGTGCTCCTCGCGAGCACCGACGCCGAGGCCGACCGCGAGGACTCCTACCTCGACCTCTTCGAGGAGCAGCGGGTGAGCGGGGTGCTGATCTCGCCGCAGGGGGAGGGGTCGGCGCGGCTCGACCGGCTCCGTGCGCACGGCATCCCCTGCGTCCTGGTCGACCGGGAGTCGGGGGACAGCGCGTTCTCGTCGGTCGCGGTCGACGACGTCGCGGGCGGCCGGCTCGCGGTCGAGCACCTGCTCGGGCTCGGGCGGCGCCGGATCGCGGTGGTCGGCGGGCCGGAGTCGATCCGGCAGGTCGCGGACCGGTTCGACGGCGCGCGCGAGGCCGTGGCGGCGGTGCCGGGCGCCACGCTCGAGGTGCTGCCGACGACGGGGCTCACCGTGCTGGACGGCCGGGCCGCGGGGCAGGCGCTCGCCGAGCGCGACGCGGCCGAGCGCCCCGACGCCGTCTTCTGCGCGAACGACCTGGTCGCGGTCGGCGTGCTGCAGGGGCTGATGCTGCTGGGCGAGCTGCGGGTGCCGGAGGACGTGGCGCTGATCGGCTACGACGACATCGCCTTCGCGACCGCGACGATCGTGCCGCTGTCGAGCATCCGCCAGCCGAGCGCCCTGATCGGCGCGACGGCCGTCGAGCTCCTCCTCGAGTCCGAGCCCCGCCAGGTCGTCTTCCAGCCCGAGCTCGTCGTCCGCGCCTCGACCGCCGGCTGACCCACCCGTCTGCCCCCTTCCGCGAGATGCCACTTGTGCACGCTTTTCTCGGCGTGTCGCGTACCCAACTGGCATCTCGCGGAGACGGGCAGAACGGGGGACCTCCGCCCGAAGGCTGAGTGCGCTGGTAGCGTTTAGTGGGCCGGGTCCAAGAAACGCGGCTTCCCCCTCCTGACGAAAGCCGCCATGACTCTGCGCCGTTCCGCCCTCGCCGCCCTCGCGGCCTCCGCCCTCCTGCTGACCGGCTGCACCGCCGCGTCCGACGGCGACACCGGGGGAGGCTCCAGCACCCCGGTCGCCGACGGAGTCCTCACCTACGCGACCGGCGACGCCGAGCCCACCTGCCTCGACCCGCACGTCGGCGGCAACTACCCGCAGGCGCTGCTCGCCACCCAGGTCCTGGAGTCGCTCGTCTCCCGCACCGACGACGGCACCATCACCCCGTGGCTCGCGGAGTCGTGGACCGTCTCGGACGACGCGCTCAGCTACGACTTCACCCTCCGCGAGGGCCTGACCTTCACCGACGGCACCCCGCTCGACGCGGAGGCGGTCGCCGCCAACATCGCGCACCTCCAGGACCCGGCGACCAAGTCCTCCACCGGCTACCTCGCCGTCGCGAAGGTCGAGTCGGTCACCGCGGTCTCGCCGACCGTCGCCCGCTTCACCCTCAGCGCCCCCGACAGCGCGCTGCTCGAGTCGCTCTCGCAGCCGTGGACCGCGATCGAGTCGCCCACCGGCATCTCCCGCGGCGAGGAGGCGAACTGCGAGGCGCCCGTCGGCACCGGCCCGTTCACGGTGACGGAGTGGGTCAAGCAGGACCACGTGACCCTCACCCGCAACGACGCCTACGACGCCGCGACCGGCCCGACCGGCGAGGGACACGACGGCCCCGCCTACCTCTCGAGCATCACCTGGCGCTTCATCCCCGACTCCGCCACCCGCTACGCGGCGCTGCAGGCCGGCGAGGTCGACGTGATCGACAACGCCCAGCCCGACACCCTGGCGGCCGCGACCGACGCCTCCGACCTGGTCGAGATCGACGCGCCCCGCCCCGGCTCGGTGAACCGCCTCGAGCTCAACTCCGGCCAGGCGCCGTTCGACGACGAGAGCGTGCGCGAGGCGTTCGTCCGCGCCGTCGGTGTGAACGACGCCATCGACTCCCTCTTCTTCGGCACCGCCGAGCGCTCGTACTCGCCGCTGTCGAGCAGCGAGGCGACCGCGTACTCCGACCCGTCGCTCTTCGAGGACGCCGGCTCGGACGACGAGATCGCCGCCGCGGAGGACCTCCTCGAGGCCGCGGGCTGGGTCGACTCCGACGGCGACGGCATCCGCGAGAAGGACGGCGCGCCGCTCGTCCTGCGCCTCCCGGTGAGCACCAACCAGTCGATCCCGGCCGAGCAGTCGCTGTTCGAGCAGATCCAGGCGTCCGCGAAGGTCGCCGGCTTCGACGTGCAGATCAGCCTGCTCGACCTCTCCAGCTGGTACACCGCGCTCGCCGCGAACGAGTACGAGCTGGTCAGCGCGCCGTACACGAAGGTCGGACCGGACGTGCTGCGCACCCTCTACGCGTCCTCCGGCATCACCCCGGCGCCGAGCGGCTACTTCGCCAACCACGCCCAGGTGAACGACCCCGCCCTCGACGCCCTGCTCGAGCAGGCGAGCGCGACCGTCGACGAGACCGAGCGCGCCGACCTCTACTCGCAGGCGCAGCGGATCGTGCTCGAGGGCTACTGGATCCTGCCGCTCTACGACCAGCAGAACCACTACCTGCACCGCTCGGCCGTCCAGGGCGTCGCCGCCCTGGCGACCGTCTCGACCCCCTGGTTCGCGGACGCCTGGCTCTGACCCTGCGGGCCCGCGCTGCTTCCGAGCATGCTGGTCGAGCAGCCGCGAAGCGGCGTATCGAGACCCGGCGTCCTGATCACGGTGGATCTCGATACGCCCGCTCCGCGGGCTGCTCGATCAGCATGCGTCGCCCGCCGGTCGAGCAGCGCCATGCTGGTCGAGTAGCCGCGGCACGCGGCGTATCGAGGCCCGGCGTCGCCAGCAGGGTGGATCTCGATACGCCCTCTGCGAGGGCTACTCGATCAGCATGCGTCGCCCGCCGGTCGAGCGGTGCCGCAGCCTCCACCATGCTGGTCGAGCAGCCGCGCAGCGGCGTATCGAGACCCGCCCGCCAGAACCCGCACCCCCGAGAGGAGCCCCCGATGATCCGCCTCCTCCTCCTCCGCCTCGGCGGCGCGCTCGTGGTGCTCTGGGCGGTCGCGACCGCCGTGTTCTTCCTCATCCGCCTGATCCCCGGCGACCCCGCGCAGGCGATCCTCGGCGGCCCCGGCTCGCAGGCGTCCGAGGAGGCGCTCGCCGCCGTCCGCGAGCAGTACGGACTCGACCAGCCGCTGCTCGTGCAGTACCTCACCCAGCTCGGCCGCCTCGCCCGCGGCGACCTCGGCACCTCCTACTCCCTGCGCACCCCCGTCGCCGACCTCCTCGCCCAGCAGCTGCCCGGCACCCTTCTCCTGGCCGCGCTCGCGCTGACCCTCGCCTGGGTCCTCGCCCTCGCCACCGCGCTCTGGTCCACCCGCGGCGGTCGCGTGGCCGCCGCGATCGGCTCCGGCCTCGAGCTGACCGCCGCCGCCCTCCCGCACTTCTGGCTCGCCACCGTGCTGATCGCCGTCTTCGCGACCGCGCTGCGCTGGTTCCCGCCGGTCAGCACCGGCTCCGCGAACGGACTCGTCCTGCCCGCGCTGACCCTCGCGATCCCGCTCGCCGGCTTCCTCGGCCAGGTGATGCGGCGCTCCCTCCTCGACGCGCTGGAGTCGCCGTTCGTGCTCGCGGCCCGGGCTCGCGGCGAGGGCGAGCTCGGCATCCGGCTCCGGCACGCCCTGCGGCACGCGGTGCTGCCGGGCGTCTCGCTCTCGGGCTGGGCGTTCGGCTACCTGATCGGCGGTGCCGTGGTGGTCGAGACGATCTTCGCCCGGCCCGGTCTCGGCCGCACGCTGCTGGCCGCGGTGACCGTCCGCGACGTCCCCGTCGTCACCGGCGTCGTGCTCGTCACCGCCCTCGCCTACATCGTGGTCACCCTCGCCACGGACCTCGTCGCCCGCCTCGTCGATCCGCGCCTCGCCGCCGCCCGCCCGCAGGAGGCCGGCGCATGAGCGAGCTCGAGCTGCGCGCCGCCCGCCCCGCGCGCCGGGCCGCCGGCCGCCTCCGCGTCGGCGAGCTCCTCGCCCTCGCCTTCGTCGTCCTCCTGCTGCTCGCGGCCGTCGCCCCCGACCTCCTCGCCCCCTTCGATCCGCTCGCCATCGCCCCGCGCGACGCCTTCGACCCGCCCTCCGCCGCGCACTCCCTCGGCACCGACGAGTCGGGCCGCGACGTGCTCAGCCGCCTGATCGCCGGGGCGGGCGCCTCCCTCCTGATCGGAGTCAGCGCGACCGCCATCGGCCTCGTGCTCGGCGCCGTGCTGGGCGTGGCCGCGGCGTTCGGCGGCCGCTTCGTCGACGGAGTGATCGGCCGCGTCCTCGAGGTGCTCTTCGCCTTCCCCGCGCTGCTGCTCGCGCTGCTGGTGATCGTGGTCACCGGCCCCGGAGTCGTCCCCGCGACGGTCGCGGTCGGCCTCTCGACCGCGCCCGGCTACGCGCGCATCCTCCGGACCCAGCTGCTCGGCATCCGCGACTCCGGCTACGTCGAGGCGGCGCGGGTGCTCGGCCACTCCTCCCCGCGGATCCTGCTCGCGCACGTGCTGCCGAACACCTTCGGCCCGCTCGCGGTGCTGGCGACCCTCGGCGTCGGCCAGGCGATCGTCTGGGCGTCGGCGCTGAGCTACCTGGGCCTCGGGGCCGAGCCGCCGGCGCCGGAGTGGGGTGCGATGCTCTCCGCGGGCCGCACCTACCTCTCGAGCGCCTGGTGGCTGACGGTGTTCCCGGGCCTCGCGATCGTGCTGACCACGCTCGCGACCACGGTCCTCGGCGGGCGACTGCGGGGCGCGCGATGAGCGCCGCGCGCGCGGGCAGCGCCGCCGTGGTGGAGGACCTCCGCGTCGCCTTCGACGGCGTCGAGGTCGTGCACGGGGTGTCCTTCCGCGTCGAGCCGGGGGAGTGCGTCGCGATCGTCGGCGAGTCGGGCTCGGGCAAGAGCGTGACCGCTCGCGCGCTGCTGGGTCTCAGCGGCGGCACGGCGACCGGGAGCGTCCGGGTCGGCGACCAGGAGGTGATCGGCGCGGGCGCGCGGTCGCTGCGCCGCCTCAGGGGAGCGGGCGTCGGCTTCGTGCCGCAGGACGCGCTGCTCTCGCTCGATCCGCTGCGCCCGATCGGCCGTGAGATCGGCGACGTGCTGCGCCTGCACTCCCGGCTCTCGGCGGCGGAGGCGTCGGCACGCGTCGCCGAGGTGCTCGCGAGCGTCGGCATGCCCGACCCCGAGGAGCGGATGCGCGACCGCTCCGGCGAGCTCTCCGGCGGACTCCGTCAGCGCGCTCTGCTCGCCGCCGCGATCGCCCTCGACCCGCCGCTCCTGGTGGCCGACGAGCCGACCACCGCCCTCGACGTCACCGTGCAGGCCCGGGTGCTCGAGCTGTTCGCCGAGCAGAAGGCGCGCGGCCGGGCGCTGCTGCTGGTCTCGCACGACCTCGCCGTCGTCGCCGGGCTCGCCGACCGGATCCTCGTGCTCGCGGACGGCCGCGTCGTCGAGGACGGCCCGGCGGCCCGGGTGCTGCGCTCACCGGAGTCGATCCAGGCGCGGACGCTCGTCGCCGCGGTCCCGGCCGGGCGGCCGCGCGGCTCGCGGCTGACGGAACCGAATGCCCCCGTCGTCCCGCCCGCGCCGCCCGGCGAGCTGCTGCTGCGCGCGACGGACCTCGTCACCCGCTTCCCCCGCCCCGGTGGCGGCACCCGCACCGCCGTCGCCGGCGTCGGCCTCGAGCTGCGCCGCGGCGAGACCCTCGGACTCGTCGGCGAGTCCGGCTCCGGCAAGAGCACGGTCGCCCGCCTGCTGCTCGCGCTGCGCCGGCCGGACGCGGGCTCGGTCGAGTTCGACGGCGGCCCGTGGTCGGCCGCCACCGAGCGAGCGCGGCGACCACTCCGCCCGCGGATCGGCGCGATCTACCAGGACAGCCTGTCGTCCTTCGACCCGCGCTGGAGCGTCGGCCGGCTGCTGCGCGATGCGGGCGCGGAGTCGGTGCCGGCGCTGCTCGAGAGCGTCGGCCTCGCGCCGTCGCTCGAGCGCCGCTCGCCGCGCACCCTCTCCGGCGGCCAGCGCCAGCGCGTCTCGATCGCGCGCGCCCTGGCGACCCGCCCCGACGTCCTGATCTGCGACGAGCCCGTCTCGGCCCTCGACGTCTCGGTGCAGGCGCAGATCCTCGACCTGCTCGACGAGCTCCAGCGCCGCCACGGCCTCGCGCTGCTGCTGATCTCGCACGACCTCGGCGTCATCGCGCACATGAGCGACCGCATCGCCGTCATGCGAGACGGCCGCCTCGTCGAGTCCGGCCCGGCCGCCGCCGTCCTCGGCGCCCCGCGCGAGGACTACACCCGCCGCCTCCTGGCCGCCGCCCCCCGCCTCGACCGCCCCTGACGCGTTCGCGGGCGCACGACGTCGGCCCCTTTCCTGCTGGTCGAGTAGCCCCGCAGGGGCGTATCGAGACCCGCCCGTCTCAGCAGGGCGTGTCTGCAGACTCGTCTTCTGACGGTGGTGGATCTCGATACGCCCGCTCCGCGGGCTACTCGATCAGCATGGATGTCCTGCGGGTCGAACTGAGGTCGCCTGCGCGCGCCCGCTCACCGCAGCGGCCGCAGGAACTCCCGCACGTCCGCGACGAGCGTCTCCGGCTCCTCGAGCGCCGCGAAGTGCCCGCCGCGCTCGGGCACGTCCGTCCAGCGCACGATCGTGTGCGCGTCCTCGACGAAGCGCCGGATGCCGATGTCGTGCGCGAAGCAGAGCACCGCGGTCGGCACTCCCGAGTCCTCCGGGGGCGCACCCCAGTCGCCGCCCTGCGCGTAGCCGACCGACGCGGCCGAGCCCGCCGTCGCCGTGAACCAGTACAGCGAGGCGTTCCCGAGCAGCAGGTCCAGGCCCACGATCTCCTCGGCCGGCCTCTCCGCCGGATGCGTCCAGGCCTGGAGCTTGTCCAGCATCCACGCCAGCTGCGCGACGGGGGAGTCGCTGAGCAGCTCGCCGACGAGTCCCGGCCGGGTCGACTGGAGGGCGATGTAGCCGTACTCCTCCACCATGAAGGTGCGGGTCCGCCGCAGCCGGTCCTGCTCCAGCTCCGTCAGGGACGCGGCCGTCTCGTCGTCGACGTCGGTCGCGAAGCCGAGTGTGCCGTTCACGTGCACGCCGATCACCCGCTCCGGCGCCACCCGCGCCACCTCGGGCGAGATCCCCGCGCCGAGGTCACCGCCCTGCACGGCGAAGCGGTCGTAGCCGAGCCGGTCCATCAGCGTCAGCCACGCCTCGGCGATCCGCCGCGTCGTCCAGCCGTCCGAAGCCAGCGGAGACGAGAAGCCGAAGCCGGGGATCGAGGGGATCACGACGTCGAAGGCGTCGGCCGCCTCGCCGCCGTGCGCGACCGGATCGGTCAGCGGGCCGATCAGTCCGAGGAACTCGAGGAACGACCCCGGCCAGCCGTGCGTCAGCAGCAGCGGCACGGCACCCGCCACGGCGGACCGCACGTGCGCGAAGTGGATCGTCTGCCCGTCGATCACCGTGCTGAACTGCGGCACCTCGTTCAGCCGCTCCTGGTACCGCGCCCAGTCGAACTCCGCCCAGGCCGACGCGAGCCGGCGGAGGCTGTCGGTCGGCACGCCGGTGTCCCAGCCGTCGCCGGGCAGCGGCGCGGGGAGCCGCGCGGCCCGGAGCCGGTGGCGGAGGTCCTCGACGTCGCTCCCGGCGATGTCGATGCGGAAGGGGAAGACGCTCTCTGCTTCGCTCATGCCCTCCACCCTGCCGACGAAGGCGGACAGAACGCGTCCTGAAACGTGAAGAACAGGGAGCCGGCCGGTGCGCCCTCTCATGCTGGTCGAGCAGCGCAGGGAGGGCCGCACGCCCCCTTCCATGCTGGTCGAGTAGCCCCGCAGGGGCGTATCGAGACCCACCCGTCTCAGCAGGGCGTGTCTGCAGACTCGTCTTCTGACGGTGGTGGATCTCGATACGCCCGCTCCGCGGGCTACTCGATCAGCATGCGAGCTCGCCCTCGCTCCCCAGGACGCACCCGCCCGCCGCACCGGTGCCCCCGCAGGGCATCCCTCCCCAGGCCCCGGCGCCGTAGCGTGACAGGCATGACGAACGACCCCGAGGCGCGCGACTTCCTGACCTCCCGCCGGGCCCGGCTGACCCCCGAGCAGGTCGAGCTGCCCGCCGGCGGCAACCGCCGGGTGCCGGGCCTGCGCCGCAGCGAGGTGGCCCAGCTGGCCGGCGTGAGCATCGAGTACTACTCGCGGATCGAGCGCGGCGACCTCCGCGGCGCGTCCGAGTCGGTGCTGACCGCGCTCGCCGACGCCCTGCGCCTCGACCGCGCCGAGCGCGAGCACCTCTTCGACCTCGCCCGCGCGGCCGAGCGCTCGCCGCTGCGCTCCCGCCGGCGTGCGCCCGCGGCCGTCCGCCCGAGCATGCGGCTCGCGGTCGAGTCGATCACCTCGGCCCCCGCCTTCGTCCGCAACGGCCGGCTCGACGTCCTCGTCGAGAACGACCTCTTCCGCGCGCTCTACGCCGACCTCTACGCGCTCCCGGAGCGCCCGGTCAATCTTGCCCGCTTCGCCTTCCTGCAGCGCGAGCTCGCGGAGGCGTTCTACCCGGTGTGGAGCACCGCCGCCGACATCACCGTCGGCATCCTCCGCACCGAGGCCGGCCGCGCCCCGCACGACGCCGAGCTCCAGGCGCTCGTCGGCGAGCTCTCCACCCGGAGCGACGAGTTCCGCACCCGCTGGGGTGCCCACGAGGTCCGCCACCACGCCAGCGGCAGCAAGCACTTCCACCACCCGATCGTCGGCGACCTGCACCTCAGCTACGAGGCGTTCGAGCCGCTGGGCGACCCCGGTCTCGACTTCCTCATCTACAGCGCGGAGCCCGGCTCGCCGAGCGACGACGCCCTGAAGCTGCTCGCGAGCTGGTCGGCGACGCAGAGCGCGCAGACGACCCCGGCCGCGCACCCCGCCCCCGCCGACAGGACCACCGAGTGAACCGCCGCACCACCCTCCTCTTCGCGATCGCGGGCGGCGTCGCCGTCGGCAACCTCTACTGGGCCCAGCCGCTGCTCGACTTCCTCGCCGCCGACCTCGGCACGAGCACCGGATCCGCCGGCTGGCTCGTCACCGCGACGCAGCTCGGCTACGCCCTCGGCGTCCTCCTCTTCGTCCCGCTCGGCGACGTGCTCGACCGCCGCGTCCTCGTGCCCGCCGCGATGCTCTGCGCCTCCCTCGCGCTGCTCGCCTGCGCGCTCGCGCCCACCTTCGCCGTGCTCGTCGCCACTCTCGCGCTGGTCGGCCTGACCACCGTCGCCGGCCAGATCCTCGCCCCGCTCGCGGGCGATCTCGCCGACGACGCCACGCGGGGGAGGGTCGTCGGCACCGTCGTCTCCGGCATCCTGACCGGCATCCTCGTCTCGCGCACCGTCAGCGGCCTCATCGCGCAGGCCGCCGGCTGGCGCACCGTCTACGTCGTCGCCGCGGTCGCGGGAGTCGTGCTCGCCGTGCTGCTCGCCCGCGCCATCCCGTCGCTGCCGCCGCGGACCACGCTGCGCTACCCGGCGCTGATCGCCTCGGTCTTCGCGATCGTCCGGCGCGAGAGCTCGGTGCGCTGGAGCCTCGCCCTCGGCGGCACGTCCTTCGCCGTCTTCACGATGTTCTGGACGTCGCTGACCTTCCTGCTCAGCGCCCCGCCGTTCTCCTTCGACGTCGGCACGATCGGGCTCTTCGGCCTGATCGGCCTCGCCGGTGCGATCGCCGCCCAGCGCGCCGGCCACCTGCACGACCGCGGTCTGGCGCTCCCGGTGATCGGCATCGCCTGGACGGCGGTGCTGGCGTCCTGGGTGATCGGCGGACTCGGCGGCGGCTCGATCGTCGCCGTGATCGTCGCGATCCTGGTGCTCGACATCGCGATCCAGGGGCACAACATCCTGGTCCAGTCCCGGATGTTCCAGGTCGACCCGTCCGCGCGCAGCCGCCTCAACACCGCGTTCATCACGACCAACTTCGTCTGCGGCGCGATCGGCTCGGCCCTCGCGTCCTTCCTCTGGACCCACGGCGGCTGGGGCGCGGTCTGCATCGCCGGCGCCGTGCTGAGCGGCTTCGCGCTCACGGTCTGGCTGCTCGGCCGCCGCTCGGCCCTGGTGCTCCCCGCCTCGCGGCCGGCGGTCTGAGCTCGACGAGCGCGGGCTTCCCCACCCGGCCAGGCTCGTCCGCCCAGCCGGGCTCCTCCGTCCCGCCTGACCCGTCAGCCCAGCCGGTACGCCTCCCCGGGCGCCAGCACGTGCACCCGCTCCGGATGCGACACCGCGCGCAGCACGTCCGCCGGATCGCCGTTGAACGGCGCGAAGTCCGGCGAGTCCACCGAGCCCCAGTGGTGCAGCAGCAGCTGCGACGTCGGATGCGCGTCCGCCATCTCGATCGCGCCCTCGAAGGTGAAGTGCCACTCGCTGTCCGAGAAGTCGAAGAGCATCACGTCCGGGCTCGGTCCGGTCAGGTGGTGCTCGCGGATCAGCCGCGAATCGCCGGGCGCCCAGACCGTGCCGTCGGCCGTCTCGATCCAGAAGCCGCAGGCGTCCTCCTCCTCGAAGAAGCGCTGCCCCGGCTCGGGGAACGCGTTCTGCCAGGCGTGGTCGGCCGGGGTCAGCCGGACGCCGACGCCGCCGACCTCGAACGCGTCGCCGATCCCGTGCCCGTGGGCCGGCAGCCCCTCGGCGGTCATCTCCGAGGCGACGTAGCGCGTCGAGTGGAACGCGGTGGTCACCGGCGCGAGCTCCCGGCAGGTCGGCCGGCTGAAGTGGTCGTTGTCGCTGTGCGTCACCAGCACCGCGTCGAGCCGCGGCACGGCGGACGCGGCGATCGGGAAGTCGATCAGCACCGGCATGTCGAAGCCGCCGAGCAGCGGATCGATCATCAGCGACGTGCCGCGCGAGGTGAGCAGGAACCCGGCCATGCCGAGCCAGCGCAGCGTCGTGCCCCCGTCGTCCTCGAACACCTCGTCGCCGAAGGGGCGGGTCGGCCCCGCCACCGCCTGGCGGCGCTCGTCGTCCTGCGCGTGGGTCATCGTCGTCTCCGCTCGTCGAGGTCGTTCCGGACCACCCTACGAGCGCTCCCCGCGCGAGCGAGGCCCTGCCGGAACGTGTACCGCCAGGGCCTGTCCCGCACGCCGACCCCGGCCTAGCGTGGCGGCGGAGGCGCCAGCCCGCCCCGCCCGTCCATCCGTCCAGGAAGAAGGACCCCCGTGAACATCGAACCGTCGACGCCCTCCGTCAAGAACCCGCCCGAGCAGTTCGCCGGCGACGTCTGGCTCGACACGATCGTCGTGCCGCACGACGCCGACCAGCGCACCACCGTGGCCCGGGTGCGCTTCGCCCCCGGCGCCCGCACCGCCTGGCACTCGCACGCCCGCGGCCAGTACCTGCACGTGACCTCGGGCGTCGCCCGCTTCGGCGGCCGCGACGGCACGGTCCTCGAGGTGCACGCCGGCCAGACCCTCTACACCCCGCCCGGCGAGGAGCACTGGCACGCCTCCGCGCCCGGCGTCTTCATGGAGCACCTCGCCGTCCTCGAGGCCGCCGACGACCCGTCGACCACCACGGCCTGGGCCGAGCACATCACCGACGCGGAGTACGAGGGGCGCTGACGGAGGCAGAACATCGGCTGAGACGCCTTCTCATCGCCCCTGAGCGATGAGCCGCACGCTCAGCCGATGCTCTGCAGCGACAACTTCCGGGGTGCTACTCGTACCGCAGCGACTGCACCGGATCCGCCCGTGCCGCCCGCGCGGCCGGCAGCGTCCCCGCCACGAACGCGATCAGCATCACCACGAGCACCACCGTCAGGATCGAGACCGGGTCGAACGCGATCAGGGTCAGCCCGGGCAGGTCCGAGAGCAGCGAGCCCGAGAGCACCCCGCTCAGCCCGGTCCCCGCCGCCACCGCCAGCAGCGCGCCGATCGCGCTGCCGAGGAAGCCGATGAACGCCGCCTCGATGCTGAAGAGCGCGAACACGCGTCCGCTGCCCATGCCCATCGCCTTCATCAGTCCGATCTCGCGGGTCCGCTCCTGCACGCTCATCAGCAGCGTGTTGACGATGCCGAAGCTCGCCGCCAGCAGCGCGATCACCGCGAAGGCGTTGAGCACCAGCACGATCCCGTCGACGACGGCCTTGATCGTGCCGAGCTGGTCCGCGACCGTGGTGCCGGTGTAGCCGGCGTCCGCGAGGCGGTCCTTCAGCGCGGTGACCTGCTCGTCGTCCGCCGCGGCGTCGAAGCGCACGCTGGCCTGGGCGAAGCGATCGACCTGGTCCGCCGGCACGCCGATGCTCTGCGTCGTGAACAGCGCGTCGGTGAGCGCGTCGTTGGTGACGAGGCCCCCGCCCGCTCCCGCGATGCTCTCCTCCGCGACGCCGACGATCGTCGCCTCGACCACGTGCGGCGTCCGCTGCGCGTCGGTGATGCCGATCGACACGCTCGTCCCGACGGCCGCCGCGTCGTCCGCGAAGCCGAGCGGCTCGACGTAGGACACCGGCAGCACGGCCTGGAGCTGCGTCGACGCGTCGTCGAGGCCGGCCCCGGCGGCGAGCTGGACGGTCTGCCCCTCCACGAGGCTCCCGGTCCCGATCACGTACTTCGCGCCGTCGCCGCCCGCCGCCACGTAGTCGGCCGAGATCGACTTCACCGCCTGCACGTCGAGCACGCCCTCGACTCCGGCGAGCGTGTCGAGGTCGGCCGGGGTCAGCGCGACGACGGTCTGCCCGGGAGGCCCGGCGGCCCCGCTCGCGATCGCGTCGGGGTCGTACTCGACCGGCCCGGAGCCGAGGCCCGTCGCCGACTCGGAGGTCTTCGACACCGTCATCACGTCCGAGGCGCCCACCCCGTCGACCGTGTCGTCGATGTAGGCGTTGATGCCGGTGCCGAGCCCGTTGGTGAGGGTCAGGGTGAACGCGCCGACGAAGATCGCGAGGATCGTCAGGAGCGTGCGCGTCCGGGAGCGGAAGGTGTTGGCGATCGCGGTCCCGATCAGGTCGACGGCCTTCATGCGGCCACCGCCGCGGAGTCCTCGACCAGCAGGCCGTCGCGGATCATCAGGCGCCGGTCGCAGCGCGCCGCCAGCTCCTCGTCGTGGGTGACCACGATCAGGGTGATGCCGTTCTCGCGGTTGAGCGCGAAGAGGATGTCCTCGACCACCCCGCCGGTCGTCGTGTCCAGGTTGCCGGTCGGCTCGTCCGCGAACAGGATGCGCGGGTTGTTGACGAGCGCGCGGGCGATGACCGTCCGCTGCTTCTGCCCGCCCGAGAGGTCGACGGCCCTGCTGCCGGCCTTGTCGTCGAGCTCGAGCTGGGCCAGGGCGGCGAGGCCGCGGCGCTTGCGCTCCGCCCGGCCGATCCCGGCGATCTTCATCGGCAGCACGACGTTGTCGAGCACCGACGCGTTCGGCGTGAGGAAGAACTGCTGGAAGACGAAGCCGAAGGTGCGGTTGCGGGTGACGTCGAGCCGGCGCCCCTTGAGCGTGCTCGTGTCCACTCCCTCGAGCTCGACCACGCCGGTGCTGGGCGCGTCGAGCAGCGCGAGCAGGTGCATCAGGGTCGACTTGCCCGAGCCGCTCTTGCCGACGATCGCGACGCTCTCGCCCTCCTGGATGTCGAAGCTCACGCCCTTCAGCGCCTCGAAGCGGTTCTGGCCTCGGCCGTACGACCTGCGGACGTCTCTCACCGAGATGATGGGCGTGCTCATGGGACTCCCTCCGCCGCCCGGCGGGTTCCGGGGCGGCTCCTCCAGCCTGGGCGGCGGCGCTCCCTCGCGCGTCCCTCGCAGGGTGTCCCCGCCGTACCGCGGTCGCGGTAGGCGGAGCACTGCGGCGGGGTGACGCCGCGGCGCGCGCACTCCGCCAGGATGTGGGGATGACGCCGCGGATGCAGGCCCACCCGCGGCTGCGGTCCCGGCTCGGCGACGCCCTCGCGGCCGCGATCATCGTCGCCGCGGCGTTCGCGCCGTTCCAGGGGTCCGCTCAGCGGCCCTCGGGCCTGCTCGAGTTCGCGATCGTGCTCGCGCCGGCGGTCCTGCTGCCGCTGCGGCGGCGCCGGCCGACCCCGGTGCTCGCGGCGATCGTCGTGCTGTCCGCCGCCGCGGCGGTCCTCGGACTGCTCGCGCCGGGCGTCGTCCTCGCGACGGCGATCGCGATGTTCGCGGTGACGAACCGCAGCTCCCGCCGGGTCGGTCTCGTCGTGACCGGGGTCACGGTGGTCGCGGTGGTGCTCCTGAGCGTCGTCGGCGCGGCGGTGAGCCCCCTCGACGCCCGGGCGGTGCAGTACGCCGTCACGGTGCTCTTCGCGGCGGCCGCCGGCGACGCCACGCGCTCCCGCCGCGAGTACATCGTCGCGGTGACCGAGCGGGCGGAGCGGGCCGAGCAGACCCGGGAGTCGGAGGCGCGGCGCCGCGTCAGCGAGGAGCGGCTGCGCATCGCCCGCGATCTGCACGACGCCGTCGCGCATCAGATCTCGGTGATCAGCCTCAACGCCGGGGTCGCGAGCTCCGCCCTCGACTCCCGGCCCGAGAAGGCGCGGGAGGCGCTGAGCACGATCCGCAGTGCGGCCCGGTCGGTCCTCGGCGAGATCGGCGACCTCCTCGAGGTCCTCCGCACCGACGAGGCGGCCGGCACGGCGCCCCAGCCCGGCCTCGACCGCCTCGACGAGCTCGTCCGCCGCTTCGGCGAGGACGGCCTGCAGGTGACCGTCCGCACCGAGGGCGCGCTCGACCGCGTCCAGGGGGCGGCCGATCTCGTCGCGTACCGCGTGGTCCAGGAGGCGCTCACCAACGCGCACAAGCACGGCGCCGAGCACCGCGCGCACGTCCTCGTCGCGGTGGCGGACGACCGCGTCGAGATCGTCGTGGCGAACCCGGTCGCGGCCGTCGCGGGTCCGGACCGCGAGCGCGGCAGCGGGCACGGGCTGCTCGGACTCCGCGAGCGGGTGGCCTCCGTCCGCGGCACGGTCGTGACGGGGGAGGTGGCGGGCGGCTACCGCGTGGCGGCGTCGCTGCCGCTGCCGCAGTCGCCCCCGCCGTCCGCGGCCGTCCCGCCCGCAGCGCCGCTCCCGGCCCCGTCGATCACAGAGGAGGACCCGCGATGACCACCGTCCTCGTCGTGGACGACCAGCCCCTGATCCGCCAGGCCGTCACCGACATCCTCGGCAGCGCGAGCGGCATCGAGGTCGTCGGCGAGGCGCGCACCGGCCGCGAGGCGGTCGAGCTGGCGACCCGCCTGCGCCCCGACGTCGTCCTGATGGACATCCGCATGCCCGAGCTCGACGGCATCGGCGCCACCGCGCTGATCTGCGCCGACCCGGAGCTCGCCGCGACGAAGGTCCTCATCCTCACGACCTTCGAGGAGGACGAGTACCTGATCGCCGCCCTGCGCGCGGGCGCCGGCGGCTTCCTCGGCAAGGGCGCCGAGCCGGAGGAGATCGCCGCCGCCGTCCGTGCCGTGCACGCCGGCGACAGCCTGCTCTCGCCCGCCGCGACCCGCAGCCTGATCACCCGCTACGTCCTCGCCCCGCCGGCGTCCCCGCCGCTCGTCGAGCCGCCGGAGTTCGCCCAGCTGACCGACCGCGAGCGCGAGGTCCTGCTGCTCGTCGCGCGCGGCCGCTCCAACCAGGAGATCGCGGACGACCTCGTCATCTCCCCGCACACCGCCAAGACCCACGTCAACCGCATCATGACCAAGCTCTCGGCCCACGACCGCGCCCAGCTCGTCATCGCCGCCTACGAGAGCGGCCTGCTGACCCCCGGCGCCTGAGGCGCCCGCCGAGGCGTCCTCGAACCGTCGAGGCGTCCCGCAGCACCCGGACGCCTCGACGGGAGCGGGACGTCGCGCGCGCGTCACGCCGGCGGCGGCACGCTCACGATCCGGTCGTCCTCCTCGCCCGGCGACCCGCGTCCGTCCGTGTTGCTCGTCACGAACCACAGGTCGCCGTCCGGCGCCGCCACCGCGTCCCGCAGCCGCCCGTACTCGCCGACGGCGTAGTCGGTCGAGGCCGACGGATCCGCGACCGGCACCGCGCGCAGCACCTCGCCGCGCAGGTTCGCCAGATAGAGCACGCCGTCCAGCTCGGTCATCCCGCTCGGGCTGGCCGCGCCCGGCTCCCACTGCTGCACCGGATCGACGAAGCCGTCCTCGCCGGCGATCCCCTCCACCTCGGGCCAGCCGTAGTTCGCGCCGGGCTCGATGACGTTCAGCTCGTCCCAGGTGTCCTGCCCGAACTCGCTCGCGAACAGGGTGCCGTCCTCCGCCCAGGCGAGACCCTGCGGATTGCGGTGCCCGCTGCTCCAGACCAGCGACCCCGGGTACGGGTTGTCGTCGGGCACGGCGCCGTCGAGCGTCATCCGGAGGATCTTGCCGGAGAGCTCGTCGAGGTCCTGCGCCGCCTCGCGCCGCCCGGCGTCGCCGACGGTCGCGTAGAGCATGCCGTCGGGGCCGATCGCGATCCGCCCGCCGTCGTGCGTGCGAGCGGCCGGGAGCCCGTCGAGGATCGTCTCCGGCGCGCCGAGTGCGTACGCCCCGGCCTCGCGCTCGAGCGCGAACCGCTGGATCCGGTTGCCGTCGGCCGCGGTCGAGTAGGCGAACAGGGTCCGGCCGTCGACGGCCAGCCCGAGCAGCCCGCTCTCGCCCTCGGCGACCACGCCGTCGACGACGCCGACCTCTCGGGTGCTGCCGTCCGCCGCGAGCTCGAGCACCCGTCCGCTGTCGCGCTCGCTGACGAGCGCCGTGCCGTCGTCGACGAAGACGACCGACCACGGCGCCTCGAGCCCCTCCGCGACGCTGCTCGCGCCGACGAGCTCGCGCGCCTCGGGGCCGGGAGCGGCGGGAGTCGTGCTGCAGGAGGCGAGCCCCACGCCGAGCGCGAGCGTCGCGCCGACGAGGGCCGAGCGGAGGACGGGACCGGTCATCCCCCCAGGCTGCCCGCCGAACCTTCGAGCCCTCTCAGCCGCTGCCGCGCCCGCCGCTAGCACCCCGACGGATCCCGCGCACCCCCACCGCATGTCGGACCTGCGGCGTAGCGTTGACGAGGTGATGCGCCCCCAGATCAGCACCCTCGGCCAGCTGCGCGCCTCCGGGCACGCGCAGAAGACCCTCCGCACCGAGATCCGCGACAACCTCCTCGACGCCCTCCGCGAGGGCCGCGACCCCTGGCCCGGCCTGCACGGCTTCCAGGACACCGTCATCCCCCAGGTCGAGCGGGCGGTGATCGCCGGGCACGACATCGTGCTGCTCGGCGAGCGCGGCCAGGGCAAGACCCGCCTCCTCCGCACGCTCAACGGCCTGCTCGACGAGTGGACCCCCGTCATCGACGGCTCCGAGCTCGGCGAGCACCCCTACGAGCCGATCACCTCGATCAGCAAGCGCCGGGCGGAGGAGCTCGGCGACGAGCTGCCCGTCGCCTGGCGCAGCCGCGAGGAGCGCTACGTCGAGAAGCTGGCCACGCCGGACACGAGCGTCGCGGACCTCATCGGCGACGTCGACCCGATGAAGGTGGCCGAGGGCCGCAGCCTCGGCGATCCGGAGACCATCCACTTCGGCCTCATCCCGCGCAGCCACCGCGGCATCGTCGCGATCAACGAGCTGCCCGACCTCGCCGAGCGCATCCAGGTCGCGATGCTCAACGTGATGGAGGAGCGCGACATCCAGATCCGCGGCTACGTCCTGCGCCTGCCGCTCGACGTGCTCGTGGTCGCCAGCGCCAACCCCGAGGACTACACGAACCGCGGCCGGATCATCACCCCGCTCAAGGACCGCTTCGGCGCCGAGATCCGCACCCACTACCCGACCGCGCTGGTCGACGAGATCGCGGTGATCCGCCAGGAGGCCGACCTCGTGGCCACCGTCCCGGACACGCTGATCGAGATCCTCGCCCGCTTCACCCGGGCCCTGCGCGAGTCGTCCTCGGTCGACCAGCGCAGCGGCGTCAGCGCCCGCTTCGCCATCGCCGGCGCCGAGACCATCGCCGCCGCCGCGCTGCACCGGGCCACGCGCCGCGGCGAGGAGGAGGCGGTCGCCCGCCCGATCGACCTCGAGACCGCGGTCGACGTGCTCGGCGGCAAGATCGAGTTCGAGTCGGGGGAGGAGGGCCGCGAGGACGAGATCCTCGACCACCTCCTCCGCCAGGCCACCGCCGAGACGGTCCGCGCGCACCTGCGCGGGCTGGACCTCACCCCGCTCGTGACCGCCGTCGAGAACGGCGCGATGATCACGACCGGCGAGCAGGTGACGGCCGAGGAGTTCCTCGCCGCCCTGCCCGTGCTCGGCGAGTCGACCCTCTACGACGACATCGCCGACCGCCTCGAGGCCACCGGGTCCGGCCGTCGTGCGGGCGCCGTCGAGCTCGCCCTCGAGGGCCTCTACCTCTCGCGCAAGCTCAGCAAGGAGACGGGCGGGGGCGAGGCCGTCTATGGCTGAGCCGCTGCGCATCGGAGCGGCGCAGCCCGCCGGAGGGCCCGCGCGTGCCTAGGGGCAACCGCCGGCTCGGGCGCGACGCCCGCTACTCCCGCTACGACGGCGGTCCCGACCCGCTCGCCCCGCCCGTCGACCTGGCCGAGGCGCTCGACGCCATCGGCGAGGACGTCATGGCCGGCACCTCGCCCGAGCGCGCCATGCGCGAGTTCCTCCGCCGCGGCGGCCGAGACGCCCAGGGTCTCGACGACCTCGCCGCCCGTGTCGCCGAGCGCCGGCGCGAGCTGACGCAGAAGCACGGCCTCGACGGCACCCTCCGCGAGGTCCGCGAGCTGCTCGACCGCGCCGTCCTCGCCGAGCGCAAGCAGCTCGCCCGCGACACGCAGATGGACGACGGCGACCGCGCCCTCGCCGAGATCCAGCTCGACAGCCTCCCGCCCTCGCCGGCGGCCGCGGTCTCCGAGCTCTCCGACTACCGCTGGCAGAGCCCCGAGGCGCGCGCCGACTTCGAGAGGATCAAGGAGCTGCTCGGCGCCGAGATGCTCGAGCAGCGCTTCGAGGGCATGAAGCAGGCCCTCGAGAACGCGAGCGACGAGGACCGCGCGGCGATCGACGCGATGCTGCGCGACCTCAACCAGCTCCTCGAGGCGCACGCCCGCGGCGAGGACACCCCCGAGCAGTTCGACGCCTTCATGGCCCAGCACGGCGAGTACTTCCCCGAGCGGCCCGAGACCGTCGACGAGCTGATCGACACCCTGGCCGCCCGCGCCGCCGCGGCCCAGCGGATGCGCAACTCGATGACCCAGCAGCAGCGCGACGAGCTCGACGCCCTCGCCCAGCAGGCGTTCGGCACGCCCGAGCTGATGCAGTCGCTCGGGCAGCTCGACGAGACGCTGAGGGGCCTGCGCCCCGGCGAGGACTGGGGCGGCTCCGAGCGGATGGACGGCGAGCAGGGCCTCGGCCTCGGCGACGGCACCGGCGTCTTCCAGGAGCTCGCCGACCTCGACGCGCTCGCCGACCAGCTCGCGCAGCCGCACGAGCGCTCGAACCTCGACGACCTCGACCTCGACCTGCTGGCCCGCCGCCTCGGCGACGACGCGGCGGTCGACGCGCAGACCCTCAAGCGCCTCGAGAAGGCGCTGCGCGACTCCGGCACCCTGCGCCGCGGCTCGGACGGCGCGCTCACCCTCACTCCGAAGGCCATGCGCCAGCTCGGCAAGGCGCTGCTGCGCGACATCGCCGACACGATGTCCGGCCGCCAGGGCGCGCGCGACGTGCGCCGGGCCGGCGCCGCGGGCGAGCGCTCCGGCGCGACCCGGCAGTGGGAGTTCGGCGACACCGAGGCGTGGGACGTCACCCGCACCCTCACCAACGCGCTGACCCGGACCGCAGGCGACGGCCGCGAGACCGGCTCCGGCGTCCGGATCGAGATCGGCGACGTCGAGGTGCAGGAGACGGAGGCGCGGACCCAGGCCTGCGTCGCCCTCCTCGTCGACACCTCGTTCTCGATGGCGATGGACGGCCGCTGGGTGCCGATGAAGCGCACCGCGCTGGCCCTGCACACCCTGATCTCGAGCCGGTTCCGCGGCGACGAGCTGCAGCTGATCGCGTTCGGCCGCCAGGCCGAGGTGATGGACGTCGAGCAGCTCGTCGGCCTCGACGCCGAGTGGGAGAAGGGCACCAACCTGCACCACGCCCTGCTGCTGGCCAACCGGCACTTCCGGAAGCACCCCAGCGCGCAGCCGGTGCTGCTGATCGTCACCGACGGCGAGCCGACCGCGCACCTGGAGCCCGACGGGCAGATCTACTTCGACTACCCGCCTGACCCGGTGACGGTCGCCGTCTCCGTCCGCGAGCTCGACGCCTCCACCCGGCTCGGCGCGCACACCACGTTCTTCCGGCTGGGGGACGACCCGGGGCTCGCCCGCTTCATCGACTCGCTCGCCCGCCGGGTCGGCGGCTCGGTCGTGAACCCGGAGGCGGACGACCTCGGCGCGGCCGTCGTCTCGTCCTACCTCGGCGCGCGCGGGGCGGCTCCCGGCGGGCGACCGCCCGGCGACGAGCTGTTCGGCCGCGGCTGGGGCTTCTAGCGGCGGGGCTTCCAGCGGCTGCGGCTTCCAGCGCTTCTGGCTTCCAGCGCCTCGGGCTTCCAGCGCCTCGGGCGTCCGGTCGCCCGGTGCTCCCGGGCGCCCGGCCCGCCGGACGCGGTCAGAACAGCGGCCACGGCACGGCGGGCATGCTGCCGCGCGGCGCCGGGAAGCGGCCGGAGGAGCGCAGCCGGTCGCAGCGCTTCGCGAACGTGGCGATCTCCTCGTCCAGCAGCAGCTCGGACAGCGCCGCGCCGAGCGGGCCGTCGATCGCCGAGCGCAGGCGCTGCAGCGCCGCGAGCTCGTCGTCGGTCAGCGGCTCGCCGACCCAGCCCCAGAGCACCGTGCGCAGCTTGTGCTCGACGTGGAAGGTCAGGCCGTGGTCGACCCCGTAGCGGTGGCCGCCCGGCATCTCGAGCACGTGCCCGCCCTTGCGGTCCGCGTTGTTGACGACGACGTCGAAGACGGCCATCCGCCGCAGCGCCGCCGAGTCCTCGTGCACGAGCGAGATATCGCGGTCCTCGGCGTCGCTGCCGTCGAGGACGTGCCGCCAGCCCTCGGGCACCGCGTCGGCGGGCACCAGGTCGACGGCGTCCTGCTCCGGATCGATGTCCTGCCAGAGCTGCACCATGCCGATGCCCAGCGGACCCTCGCGGAGCCAGGTGCGCGGCACGACGCTCCAGCCCAGCGCCTCCGAGGCGAGGTAGGCCGACACCTCGCGGCCCGCGAGCTGCCCGTCCGGGAAGTCCCAGAGCGGCTTCTCGCCGGCGACCGGCTTGTAGACGACGGAGGTGCCGCCGATGCTGCCGAGGAACGTCGCGTTCGAGGCGACCGTGATCCGGCCGGTGAGCTCGAGCGCGCCGCTCTGCAGCTCCGCATCGTCGGGCAGCTCGGAGCCGCCGGGCGGCCCGGAGCCGCTCGGCGGCTCGTGCTCGGCGGACGGCTCGGACGCGTCGGTCATGTCAGAGGGCAGTCGTGCCCGTCGGGGTCCATCGGCTCGCCGCAGCGCGGGCAGAGCGGACGGCCGGCGCCGACGATCTCGAGCGTCCGCTTGGCGAAGGCGCGGGCGGTGCCGACCGGGATCCGCACCTGCAGCATCTCGTCGGGCAGCGTCGGGGAGTCGTCGATGCTGAGGTCGTCCTCGTCGTCGCCCTCGACCACCGGGTAGGCCTCGATGACCACCTGCGCCGTCGACGGGTCCCAGCCGAGGCTGAGGCTGCCGACGCGGAACTCGGCCGCGACCGGCTGGTCGAGCGGCTCGTTGTCGACGAGCTCGGGCGGAGTGCCGGGCGGCACACTCGCCGGGTTGCCCTCGGCGGACATCAGCTGGTCGAGGATCTCATCGATCTTCTCGGCGAGCAGGGCGGACTGCTGCTTCTCCAGCCCGACGCTGACGACGCGCGGACCGGTGCGGGCCTGCAGGTAGAAGGAGCGGGAGCCGGGGGAGCCGATCGTCCCCACGACCACGCGGTCGGGCCAGTCGAATCCGTGCACGATGGGCATGCCCCCAGTCTACGAGCGCCCGCCTGGCCCGCCCCTGCACGCGAAGGAGACGCCCTTGCGGGCGCCGCCCCTTCTTGCTGATCGAGCAGCGAAGCCGTTTCGCGTCTCGGTGGTGAGGGAAAGGACGCGCGGCGCCGCTTTCCTGCTGGTCGAGCAGCCCCGCAGGGGCGTATCGAGACCCACCACCGTCAGCAGGGCGGTTCTGCAGACTCGCGTTCTGACAGTGGTGGATCTCGATATACGCCCGCTCCGCGGGCTACTCGATCAGCATGGATCTCCCCTACGTATCAGGTGATCTCTCCTAGGAGATCCACCCCGCACACCATCAGCTGATGCTGTGCGCCGCTACTCGTGCCCCGCCCCGCCCCCGACCGGCGCCTCGGCCTCGGCCGGCGCCGGCGCGCGCAGCCAGCCCAGGTCGCCGGCCTCCGTGTTCATCGCGATCACATCGGGTCGCCCCGCGCCGTAGCGGATGATCGACACCGACGCCGGCCCGACCGACAGCCGCTGGAAGAGGTCGAGGTGCATGCCCAGCGCATCGGCCAGCACCGCCTTGATGATGTCGCCGTGGCTGACCGCCGCCCACACCGCGTTCGCCCCGTGCTCCGCCGCCACCGCCGCGTCGTGCCGACGGATCGCCGCGACAGAGCGCGCCTGCATCCCGGCGAGACCCTCACCCCCGGGGAACACCGCCGCCGACGGCTGGTTCTGCACGACCGACCACATCGGCTCCTTCGCGAGGTCCCGCAGCGAGCGCCCCTGCCACTCCCCGTAGTCGCACTCGGTGATCCCCTTCTCGATCGGCGTCGCCGGCGAGCCGTCCTGCCGCTCCAGCAGGTACCGCGCCGTCTGCCGGCAGCGCTCGAGCGGACTCGACACGACCGCGGCGAGCGGGACCGCGGCCAGCCGCTCCCCGGTGCGCGCGGCTTGCGTGCGCCCGACGTCGTCGAGCCGGACCCCGGCGGTGCGTCCGGCGAGGATCCCGGCGGTGTTGGCCGTGGTGCGCCCGTGACGGACGAGGAGGAGCGTGGGCATGCGGCTCAGCCTAGACACGCCCCCTCCGCCCCTCCTCCGGAGCCCGCCCCACCTCCGGCTCGCTGTCCCACCTCCGGCTCGCCGAATCCGCCGGTTCGAGCGAGCCGAGCGCGCTTCCACGAGCCCGAGGTCATCCGCCGGGCTGCCCGGCCCCTCCTCCCCGCGACTGATGCCGCCGACGCCGCCCCTCGCTACCGTGGACGAGCGGCCGCCCACCGCGGCCCCGAGGACACCTGCACCGAAGGGACTCCCATGGACGGGACGAACGGCACGACGCCGACCGGCACCCCGCAGCACGATCCGGCTGTCGCGCAGGACGCGGCGATCGACACCACCGCGACCGACAGCACCACCGGCACCGCGACTCCCGCCCCCGCCTGGGCCGCCCCCGACGCCACCGGCCGCCAGGACGAGATCGCCCTCCGCATCCGCGGCCTCCGCAAGCGCTTCGGCGACAAGGAGGCCGTCGCCGGCATCGACCTCGACGTGCCGGCCGGCTCCTTCTTCGGCCTCGTCGGCCCCAACGGCGCCGGCAAGACGACCACGCTCTCGATGGCGACAGCCCTGCTCCGCCCCGACGCGGGGACCGTCACCATCCACGACGTCGACGTCTGGCGCGACACCCTCGCCGCCAAGCGGCTGATCGGCGTGCTCGCCGACGGCGTCAAGCTCTTCGACCGCCTCACCGGCCTGCAGCTGATCACCTACTACGGACTGCTCTGCGGCATCGACCGCCCGACCGTCCTCGAGCGCGCGGACGACCTGCTCGCCCTGCTCGGCCTCGACCCCGCCGACCGCACCCTCGTCGTCGACTACTCCGCCGGCATGACCAAGAAGATCGCGCTCGCCTGCGCCCTGGTCCGCGCCCCGCGCCTGCTGGTGCTCGACGAGCCGTTCGAGTCCGTCGACCCGGTCTCCGCCGCGAACATCCGCGACATCCTCACCGGCTACGTCGCCTCCGGCGGCACCGTCATCGTCTCGAGCCACTCGATGGACCTCGTCGAGCGGATGTGCGACCGCGTCGCCGTCATCGCCGACGGCCGCGTCCTCGCCGCCGGGACGCTCGAGGAGGTCCGCGCCGGCTCCAGCCTCGAGGAGCGCTTCGTCGACCTCGTCGGCGGCCGCACCCACCAGGAGGGCCCGGCATGGTTGCGCATCTCCTGAGGCTGCGCCTGCTGCTGCTGCGCAACACGCTCACCCGCAATGTCTGGCAGCTGATCGGCGTGATCGTCGGCGGGCTCTACGCGGTCGGCGTGCTCGGCCTGGTGGTCGTCGGGCTGATCGCGCTCGGCGCCTCCGACCCGGCGTTCGCGAACGTCGCCCTGATCCTCGGCGGGTCCGCGCTGCTGCTGGGCTGGGTGCTCGGTCCGATCTTCGTCTCCGGCTCGGACCAGAGCCTGGACCTGCCGACCCTGGCGACCTTCCCGATCCCGCTCCGGACGCTGATGCTCGGTCTCGCGGCCGCCGGTCTCGCCGGCATCCCGGGGATCGTCACCGCGCTGGGCGCGCTCGCCTCGGCCGCGGCGTGGTGGAGCCACCCCGTCGGCATCCTCCCCGGACTCGTCTCGGCGGTGATCGGCGTCGCGACCTGCGTCGTCGCCTCGCGCCTCATCGGCGCGCTGACCACGGGCCTCGGCTCGAGCCGCCGCTACCGCGAGGTGATCGGCGGAGTCGTCCTCGTGGTCGTGATCCTGCTGGGGCCGCTGCTGATCGGGGTGACCACCGTCATCAGCGACGGCCTCGACGTCCTCCCCGTCGTCGCCTCGGCCCTCGGCTGGTCGCCGCTCGGTGCGATCTGGGGCGTCCCCGGCGCGATGGTCGCGGGGGAGTGGGCGGTCGCCCTCGCCCGCTTCGCGATCGGAGTCGCCACGCTCGCCGTCGTGGTGCTGCTCTGGGCCCGGGCGCTCCGGCACGCGCTGGCCGAGCCCGCCGCGTCCTCCTCGCAGGCCGCCTCGGGCGCGCAGGGCATCGGTCTCCTCGGCCGCTTCCCCGGCACCCCGACCGGCGCGATCGCCGCCCGGGCCCTCGGCTACTGGTGGCGCGATCCGCGCTACAGCCGCGGCCTGCTGGTGATCCCCGCGGTGGTCGTGCTGGCCGTCTTCTACAGCGCGCTGCAGGGCGGCGGCTCGATGCTGGTCGTCCTCTCCTCCCTCTTCATCGCGCTGATCTTCGGGGTGACCCTCTGCGCCGACGTCTCCTACGACGGCACCGCCTGGGCCGCGCACGTCAGCTCCGGAGTCGCGGGCTCGGCCGACCGCGCCGGCCGCGTCATCGCCGCCGGCCTCATCGGTGTGCCGGCCGTGCTGATCGTCGCCGTCGGCACCTGCCTCTACGCGGGTCGGCCGGAGTCGATCCCCGCCGTCCTCGGCATGTCGCTCGCGCTGGTGCTCAGCGGCTTCGGCGTCTCGAGCGTCGCGTCCGCGCTGGTCGTCTACCCCGTGCCGGCCCCCGGCGACAGCCCGCTGAAGACCCCGCCCGGCTCCGGGATGATCTCGAGCGTCGTGATGCTCGTCAGCATGGGCGCGACCGCGCTGCTGTCGCTGCCGTCGCTCGTCCTCGGCACGGTCTCGCTGGTCGGCGGGAGCGTCGGCCTCGGTCTCGCCGCGCTCGCCGCCGCCCTGGTGCTCGGCACGGTCTTCGCCCTCGTCGGCATCCGCGTCGGCGGCCGCGTCCTCGACCGCCGCGCCCCGGAGCTGCTCTCCGCCCTGGTGACCATCGGCTGACCCGCACGCTCCGTCGCCGCCCACCCCACTTCCCAGAAGTCGCGGTAGTCGCGCCCGACTACCGCGACTTCTGGAAGGTCGCGCGGCCCTCCACGCTCCGAGCCAGGCGGAGATGCGTCGAGTACGCAGTAGTTGCGGTAGTCGCCGTCGACTACCGCGACTTCTGGAGGGTCGCGCGGCCGCGCGGGCGCGGACCGGGCGAGCAGCCGCGAGCGGCCGGTCGGCGCGGCAGGATGGGGGCATGCGCAGCCTCGAAGTCCTCCTCGACCCGGAGTCGGAGGCCCGGATCCGCGGCCAGTGGGAGGCGCTCGAGGCGGCCGGCATCCCGAGCCTCGCGCTGCACACCTCAGCCAGCAACCGCCCGCACCTCACCCTCCTCGCCGGCCCCGAGCTGACCCCGCCGCTGCCAGGCGCGCTCGGCGAGCTCCCGGCGACCGTCGAGCTCGGCGCCGTGCTGCTGTTCCCGCACGCCGGCCGCTTCGTGCTGGCGTGGGGAGCCGTGCGCTCGCCCGCCCTCGACGCCCTGCACGCCCGCGCGACCGAGCTGATGCCGGGCGCCGTGCCCACCTCGCTCCCCGAGTCCTGGACCCCGCACATCAGCGTGTCCCGCCGACTCCGCGCCGAGCAGCTCGCCCAGGCCGTCCCCCTTCTCGGCGAGCCCTTTCCCGTCGGTCTCGCGAGCATCCGCTTCTGGGACGGCGACACCAAGACGATCACCGACCTCTGACACCGCCGGCCTCTCGCCCCGCCCGCCGGCCTCTCGCCTCGCCCGCAGGCTCCTCGCTCGCCCGCTTCCCGCCGACCTTCGGCTCGTGAGTCCACCTCCGGCTCGTGCAATCGACCGGTTCCTGCGTGCCCGAGGCCGTATCGCGAGCCGGAGGCACTCCAGCCGCCGCCACCCCGCCGTGCCCGTCCCTCCTCCCCAACCCCGCACCCGCCGCGACCGTCCCCAGAACGCCGCTCGCCCGGGGCCGCGTCGGAGGCGGCGGGTAGAGTTCCACGGGTGACAGAGCCCACCGCGACCGCCCTCTCGACCGCCGAGCTCCCGACCGCGGACGCCGGGGCCGGGTCCTCCGCCGCGGCCCAGGAGATCCTCGAGCGGGTCTTCGGCTACGGCTCGTTCCGCGGCGAGCAGCAGGCCATCGTCGAGCAGGTCATCGGCGGCGGCGACGCGGTCGTGCTGATGCCCACCGGCGGCGGCAAGTCGCTCTGCTACCAGATCCCCTCGATCGTCCGGCCGGGCACCGGCGTCGTCGTCTCACCGCTGATCGCCCTGATGCAGGACCAGGTCGACGCCCTGCGCGCGAACGGCGTGCGCGCCGAGTTCCTCAACTCCACCCAGGACATGGGCGAGCGCCAGCGCGTCGAGCGCGCCTACCTCGACGGCGAGCTCGACCTCCTCTACGTCGCCCCCGAGCGCCTCGGCAACGAGGGCACCAAGCAGTTCCTCGCCCGCGGCCGCATCGCCCTGTTCGCGATCGACGAGGCGCACTGCGTGAGCCAGTGGGGCCACGACTTCCGCCCCGACTACCTCGCCCTCGGCGAGCTCGCCGAGCGCTGGCCCGACGTCCCGCGCATCGCCCTCACCGCGACCGCCACCGAGGCGACCCACCGCGAGATCACCACCCGCCTGCACCTCGGCGCGGCCCGCCACTTCATCTCCAGCTTCGACCGCCCCAACATCCAGTACCGGATCGTCAACAAGGTCGAGCCGCGCAAGCAGCTGATCGACTTCCTCAAGCGCGAGCACGCGGACGACGCGGGCATCGTCTACGCGCTCTCGCGCAAGAGCGTGGAGGCGACGGCCGAGGCCCTGCGCGCGGCCGGCTTCGACGCCGTCGCGTACCACGCGGGTCTCGACGCCCGGGTCCGGGCCGCCGCGCAGTCGCGCTTCCTCCGCGAGGAGGGAGTCATCGTCTGCGCCACGATCGCGTTCGGCATGGGCATCGACAAGCCCGACGTCCGCTTCGTGGCGCACATCGACCTGCCGAAGTCGGTCGAGGGCTACTACCAGGAGACGGGTCGCGCCGGCCGCGACGGCCTGCCCTCCACCGCCTGGCTCGCCTACGGCCTGCAGGACGTCGTCCAGCAGCGCCGGATGATCGACGAGTCGCCGGGCGACCTCGCGCACCGACGGCGGATGTCCGCGCACCTCGACGCGATGCTCGCCCTCTCCGAGACGGTGCAGTGCCGCCGGATGAACCTCCTCGCCTACTTCGGCCAGGAGAGCACCCCCTGCGGCAACTGCGACACCTGCCTCGAGCCGCCCGCCTCGTGGGACGGCACGGTCGCCGCGCAGAAGTTCCTCTCGACGGTCGTCCGGCTGAAGCGCGAGCGCAACCAGCAGTTCGGCGCCGGCCACATCATCGACATCCTCCGCGGCAAGACCACGCCCCGGACGACCCAGCACAAGCACGACACGATCGCCACCTGGGGCATCGGCGCCGACCTCAGCGACACCCAGTGGCGCGGGGTCGCCCGCCAGCTGCTCGCGCAGAGCCTGCTCGGCGTGAACGACGACGGCTTCGGCACGCTCGTGCTGACCCCCGAGTCGTCGTCCGTGCTGAGCGGCGAGCGCAAGGTCGAGCTGCGGCAGGAGCCCGAGCGCCCCGCGCGCTCGAGCGGCTCGTCGCGCTCCGGCCGCTCCACCGTCTCCGACCTCTCGGCCGAGGCGCAGCCCCTGTTCGAGCGGCTCCGGGAGTGGCGCGTCGCCCAGGCCCGCGCGCAGTCGGTCCCGGCCTACGTCGTCTTCAACGACGCGACCCTCCGCGAGATCGCGACGGTCGAGCCGACCACGATCGACGCCCTCAGCGTCATCGGCGGCGTCGGGCAGAAGAAGCTGATCACCTACGGCGCGGCGGTGCTCGCCGTCGTCGCCGGGGAGACCCCCGAGATCACCGAGCCCGACGCGAACCAGGAGCCGGCCCCGGCGCGCCGCCAGCCCGCCGCTCGGGCGACGGCTGCCCGCTCGTCCGGCGCGCGCCCGTCCTTCGGAGGCGAGCGCTCCGGTCCGCCGGTGTCCTCCGCCCCGCCCGAGGACGACTGGGTCCCGCCGGAGGAGCCCGACGAGGACCCCGGCTGGGACACCTACTGAGGCGCGGCGGCGCTGGAACGCCGGCAGCGCCGACCCCGCGGTCGGCCTGAGCGTCGCCGTCAGCCGTCGCCGTCAGCCGTCCGCGCCGGTCGAGGCCATCCAGCCGCCGAGCAGGGTGCAGCCGAAGGACAGGGCGAGCCCCGCGATCGGCACCCAAAAGGCGATCCGCCGCACCACCAGCAGCACGATCGAGACGGCGATCGCCGCGAGGAACGGGACCCACACCCCGGCGGCCGCGACGAGCACGCCCCAGCCGATCAGGTCGCCGTTGCAGTCGTTCGCGCCCATGCACGCGTCGCTCGCCATCGCGAAGAACAGCCCGAAGTAGGACAGCAGCAGGGTGACGGCGCCCGCTCCCAGGATCAGCGCCACGGTCAGCACCAGGTCCCACACCCGCACCGGGCGCCGCTGCCGAGCCGGGCTCCACGGTGTGCCGGGACCCGACGGCCGGGCCGACTCCAGCGCCTGCACCGCCTCCATCGAGGTGGGCGGCCGCCAGTCCGGCCGGTCCTCCCGTCGGGGCGGCGGAGGCGGAGGCAGCTGCGGCTCGCTCATGCCCCGAGCCTAGCCACGCCCCTCCCGCCACCCCAGGTCCCCCCATGCTGGTCGATCAGTCCCGCAGGGACGTATCGAGACCCACCCGCCTAGGCACGAAGGCTCTGCAGACCCGAGGCCCACCACCGGCGGATCCGCGTCCCGCCACGCTGGCAGGTTCCGACAACCCGCGCCCGCTCGCTCCCGCCGCCCTTTGTGGCCGCGCGACGGAACGTTTCCGGGATCCACCGGCCCGACCTACCGTGCAGGAGCACCGCCTCCCGACGCACTGCAGCGCCGGGATCGACCGCTCGATCCACCCCACCGGCCGATCGCGAGCGGTCCGAACCGAAGACGGTCGAAGGGATCCTCCTCATGAGCACCACTGCGCCCCGCCCCCACTCCGCCGCGGACGCCGCCGACCGCGCCGGAACCCGCACCCGGGTCCGCCGCTCGCGCTCCGGCCCGATCACCCCGACCCCGCCTGTCGACGTGCTCGGCAGCGAGGTCGACGCCCGGCTCGACGAGGACGGCGCCCCCGGAGTCGACGTCGCCGCCCTCGGTGAGCTGCTGCTCGGCGACTGGCGCGAGCAGCGCCTCGCGACCCGCGCCCTCACCTCCCGCCCCGAGCTGCACCGGACCGACGGCCTCCCGATGGCCGAGCACCGCGCGCGGGTCACGCAGCAGATGAGCATCCTCGCGGCGGAGGGCGGCGTGCACCGCGCCTTCCCGGTCGCCCTCGGCGGCGACGCCGACCACGGCGGCAACATCGCCGGCTTCGAGGAGCTGGTCACCGCCGACCCGTCCCTGCAGATCAAGTCCGGCGTGCAGTGGGGCCTCTTCGGCGCCGCCGTCCTGCACCTCGGCACGCAGGCGCACCACGAGAAGTGGCTGCCCGGCATCATGAGCCTCGAGATCCCCGGCGCCTTCGCGATGACCGAGACCGGGCACGGCTCCGACGTCGCCTCGATCGCGACCTCCGCGACCTTCGACGAGGAGGCCGGCGACTTCGTCCTGACCACCCCGTTCCGCGCCGCGTGGAAGGACTACCTCGGCAACGCCGCCGTCGACGGCCGCGCCGCCGTCGTCTTCGCCCAGCTCGTCACCCGCGGCGTGAACCACGGCGTGCACGCGTTCTACGTGCCGATCCGCGACGACGAGGGTGCCTTCCTCCCCGGCGTCGGCGGCGAGGACGACGGTCTCAAGGGCGGCCTGAACGGCATCGACAACGGCCGGCTGCACTTCGACCGCGTCCGCGTGCCGCGCGAGAACCTGCTCAACCGCTACGGCGACGTCGCGGCCGACGGCAGCTACTCCTCGCCGATCGCGAGCCCGGGCCGCCGCTTCTTCACCATGCTCGGCACGCTCGTGCAGGGCCGCGTCTCGCTCGACGGCGCCTCGGTCGCCGCCTCGAAGATCGCGCTGACCATCGCGGTCACCTACGGCGACCAGCGCCGGCAGTTCACCGGCGGAGGCGACCGCGAGGAGGTGCTGCTCGACTACCAGCGGCACCAGCGCCGGCTGCTGCCGCGCCTGGCGACCACCTTCGCGGCCGGCTTCGCGCACGACCGGCTGCTGCGCGCCTTCGACGACGTGTTCTCGGGCAGGAACGACACGGACGAGTCGCGGCAGGATCTCGAGACGCTGGCCGCGGGCCTCAAGGCGCTCTCGACCTGGCACGCCCTCGACACCCTGCAGGAGGCGCGCGAGGCCTGCGGCGGCGCCGGCTTCCTCGCCGAGAACCGGCTCACTCAGCTCCGCGCCGACCTCGATGTCTACGCGACCTTCGAGGGCGACAACACCGTGCTGCTGCAGCTCGTCGCCAAGCGCCTGCTGACCGATGTCGGCCGCCGCTTCAAGAACGCGCAGCCGGGGGAGCTGGCCCGCTACGCCGTCGGCCA
This sequence comes from Rathayibacter sp. VKM Ac-2804, assembly GCF_009866655.1. Classification (NCBI taxonomy): domain Bacteria; kingdom Bacillati; phylum Actinomycetota; class Actinomycetes; order Micrococcales; family Microbacteriaceae; genus Rathayibacter; species Rathayibacter sp. VKM Ac-2804. The sequence goes on along the minus strand of NZ_CP047420.1, from coordinate 3,729,277 downwards.
GGTCGCCGGAGCGACGGTCAACAACTCCGGGCTGCGGCGGCTCGCGCAGGTCGTCGCCGACCGCGGCTCGACGGCCCGCTCGGTCGGCCAGCTCCGCGACGAGCAGCGCGAGCTGCTGACGGACCGCGTCGAGAGCATGGTCTCGGGAGTCGCGTCGCGCCTCCGCTCGGCGTCGAAGCTGCCCGCCGACGAGGCCGCCCGCCTCTTCAACGCGCACCAGAGCGAGCTGATCGAGGCCGCCCGGGCCCATGCGGAGCTGCTGCAGTGGGAGGCGTTCACCGAGGCGCTCGCCTCGATCGAGGACGACGGGACGCGCACGGTGCTGACCTGGCTCCGCGACCTGTTCGGCCTCGAGCTGATCGAGAAGCACCTCGCCTGGTATCTCCTGCACGGCCGGCTCTCCTCGCAGCGGGCGCTCGCCGTCACCTCCTACATCGACCGCCTGCTCGCGCGCCTGCGCCCGCACGCCGGCGACCTGGTCGCCTCGTTCGGCTACCGCCCCGAGCACATCCGCGCGTCGATCGCGAGCGGCACCGAGGCCGTCCGCCAGGAGGAGGCGCACGCCTGGTACGAGGCCGCCCGCGCCGCCGGCACCCTCCCCACCCCCGAGAAGTCGCCGAAGCGCTGACCCCCTCCGCGAGATGCCACTTGTGCACGCGACACGCCGTGAGAAGCGTGCACAAGTGGCATCTCGCGACCGGCGTCAGCGCTCCAGGAAGGCCAGGGCGGCGTCGCGCTCGGCGCGGAGCTCGAGGACGGACTCGTCGATCTTCGCGCGCGAGTGGGCGTCGATCTCGAGGCCCGGGATGATCCGCCACTCGCCGTCGACGGAGCGGACGGGGAACGAGGAGATCAGGCCCTCCTCCACGCCGTAGGAGCCGTCGGACTCGACGGCGGCGGAGGTCCACTCGGTGCCGGTGACCCAGTCGTGCACGTGGTCGATCGCGGCGGACGCGGCCGAGGCGGCGGAGGAGGCACCGCGCACCTCGATGATCTCGGCGCCGCGCTTGGCGACCCGCGGCTCGAACTCCTCGTGCAGCCAGCCGGCGTCGACCAGCTCGGTGACGGGCCGGCCGTCGACGACCGCGTGGGTGACGTCCGGGTACTGCGAGGCGGAGTGGTTGCCCCAGATCGTGACGCCCGAGATCGCGTCGACCGGAGCGTCGAGCTTCGCGGCGAGCTGCGCGACGGCGCGGTTGTGGTCGAGGCGGGTCATCGCGGTGAAGCGCCCGGCCGGGATGTCCGGGGCGCTCGCACGCGCGATCCAGGCGTTGGTGTTGGCCGGGTTGCCGACCACGAGCACGCGGATGTCGTCGGCGGCGTGCTCGTTGAGCGCCGCGCCCTGCGGACCGAAGATGCCGGCGTTCGCCGCGAGGAGGTCGGCGCGCTCCATGCCGGCGGAGCGCGGGCGGGCGCCGACGAGGAGGGCGACGCTCGCGCCGTCGAACGCGGCGGCGGGGTCGTCGGTGACCTCGATCCCGCGCAGCAGCGGGAACGCGCCGTCCTGCAGCTCGAGCGCGGTGCCGGCCGCGGAGCGCAGGCCGGCGGGGATCTCGAGGAGGCTCAGCCGGACCGGGACGTCGGGCCCGAGGAGCTGCCCGGAGGCGATGCGGAACAGGAGCGCGTAGCCGATCGCGCCTCCCGCTCCGGTGACGGCGACGGTGACGGGGACGCGCTGCATGCTCATGCGGCCGACGCTAGTCCGGGTGCCTGCGCGCCGCATCGGAAGCGCTCTGCGGACGGTAGACGCCCCCTGCTGATCGAGCAGCCCGCGCAGCTCGACCAGCAGGAAGCGGTGCGGTTCAGTCCCCGCCCGGCGCCGCCGTCGACCCGCGCAGCACCAGCCGGGTGCGCAGCTGCAGCTGTCGCTCCGGCACCGGACGCCCGTCGATCAGCGCGAGCAGCATCCGCACGGCCGCGCGGCCGACCTTGTGCATCGGCTGGCGCACCGTGCTGAGCGCCGGAACGAGCCGCGACGCCTCCGGCACGTCGTCGAAGCCGACCACCGACAGCGCCTCCGGCACCGCGATGCCGAGCTCGCGCGCGACCTCGATGACGGCGATCGCCGAGACGTCGTTCCCCGCGAAGACCGCGGTGGGCGGATTGGCGCGCCCGAGCAGCTCCGTCGCCGCCGCCACCGACGGCTCGTAGTGGTAGCAGCCCACCCGCACCAGCCCGGGGTCGTAGGCGAGCCCGGCCTCGGCGAGCGCGCGCCGGTAGCCGGCCTCGCGCCGGTGCGACGACTCGAGGTCCGGGCGGCCGGCGACGAACCCGATCCGCCGGTGCCCGCTCTCGATCAGGTGGCGGACGGCGAGCACCGCGCCGCCGAAGTCGTCCGAGCCGACCGAGTGCAGCTCGGTCTGCGCGGTGAGCGGATCGACGACGACGAGGGGCAGCCCCGGGTCGCCGATCACGGAGGCGGGAGTGACGAGGATCGCCCCCTCGACGCGCGCGTCGCGCAGTCGCAGCAGCGAGTCGCGCTCCCAGCCCGGCGCGTCCTGGTGGCTGGATCCCGTGCTCGCGAGCAGGTCGAAGCGCGTCCCGTGCAGCGCCGACGCCACGCCCTTCAGCACCTCGGCGCTGAACGGCTCGACGTCGGTGAGCACGACACCGATCAGCCCGGGCCGCGCCTCCGCGTCCGCCCCCACGACTCCGCCGCCGGCGTCCTCGAGCACCGTCGCCGAGCCCGAGCTCGGCAGTCTCCCCCTGGGCACGTGGGTCACCCTTCCCGCTGGTCCGGATCGTCCCGGCCGCGTGCTGCTCGTCGCGCGGTGGACGCCGTCGAAGGCCCTGTCCACCCCGTCCCGGGATCCGGATCGCACCCTTGCGCTCCCGAATGTTCCCGGTAACATTGCCGACAGACTAGCTGAACATCCGCTCAGCGGTCGAGGACGGCAAGCGACGGAACAGCCCCCTTCCCCTCAGTGCTGACGGGGATCGGCGGCTGCTGCTCGCGCAGGCACGCTGTGGAAGCTGCTGCGCAGGAGCCGATCGCCCGACGCCGCCCTCATCGTCGGAACAGCCGCGGAGCCCGCCTCTCGGGCGCCCTCCCGCGCTGTCCTCCCGCACCGCTCCCGGTGCTCCGCACTCGCGCCCTCCCGGCGCTCGAACTGATCGGCGACGGTGCCGATCGAGGAGGAAGACCCCATGGACAAGCGACGTCCTTCCACTCCCTGGCTCGCCCGCTCCGGAGCCGCCCTGGCCGGCTGCCTGCTGCTCACCGGAGTCGGCTCCGCGGCCGCCTTCGCCGACACCGAGTACGGCGACGGCGAGGTCGACGTGAACGTCTCGATCGCCGAGGTCGAGCAGCCCGGCGTGCTCGCGATGAGCGTCGACGGCACCGCCGCGGTGCTGACCGAGAGCGGCTCCACGCCGACCGTGCGGCAGTTCACGGGCGAGCTGCCCGAGGTCACCGTCACCGACACCCGCGCCGCGGACGAGATCCCCGCCGGCGCCGGCTGGTACGTGCTCGGCTCCTCGAGCGACTTCGTCGGCGGCGCCGGCCAGCAGCCGATCGGCGCCGACCACCTCGGCTGGACCCCGCAGCTCGTCGACGGCGGCGACTCCGGTCTGGTCGCCGAGGGCGATCAGGTCGACACCGTGCTCGACGAGGGCCCCGACGCGGTCGGCCTCGTCGACCAGGAGCTGCTCGCGATCGCGCTCGACTCCCAGGGCGTCGCCGCCGAGGGCTCGTGGACCGTGAAGGCCGGCCTCACGCTCAAGACCGAGGCCGACGTCGCTCCCGGCGACTACTCCTCCGTGCTGACCCTCTCGCTCTTCGAATGAGCGGATCGGGAACGAGGGCGCTCGCGATGACCGCGGTCGGCGCCCTGCTCACGGCGGGCCTGCTCGCCTCGGCCGCCCCGGCGAGCGCCGCCAGCGGCTGGATGTCGGAGCCCTCGTACACCTCGACCGACACGGGCGACGGCCGCTACCGTGTGCCGCTGCTCAACGCGGACGTGCCCGACGTCAGCGTCGAGCGGGTGCCCGCGGCCGAGAACGACGAGGGCCGCGACGTCTACTACATGATCTCGACGACGATGCATCTGAGCCCCGGGGCTCCGATCATGAAGTCCTACGACCTCGTGAACTGGGAGATCGTGAACTACGTCTTCGACCGGCTCGAGATCGGCGACCGGTTCTCGCTGCGCAACGGCCAGAGCTCCTACGGCAACGGCCAGTGGGCGTCGTCGCTGCGGTACCACGACGGCCGGTACTACGTCGTGTTCAACACCAACAACCTCGGCGGCTCCTACCTCTACTCGACCGACGACATCGAGGACGGGGCGTGGACCCGCACGGCGCTCGGCCGCGCCTTCCACGACCCGTCGCTGTTCTTCGACGAGGCCGACGGCGGCACGCCCTACATCTTCTACGGCTCCGGCTCGACCAGCGCGGTGAAGCTCAGCGACGACCTCACGACGGTGGTCGGGGAGTATCCGGACATCCTCCGCACGTCCGACTACCCGGGCGCCGGCTACCTCGGCGGCCTGTTCGAGGGCGCGCAGGTGCAGTACATCGACGGCCAGTACTACATCGTGATCATCACCTGGCCCTCGGGTCAGGGCCGCCAGGTCGCGCTGTTCCGCTCGTCCGAGCTGCTCGGCCGCTACGCCACCGCCGACGGCGGCAACCCCTACGAGGGCCGCGGAGTGCTGAACTCGAGCGGCTTCGCGCAGGGGAGTCTCGTGCCGATGGCCCGCGAGGACGGCACGACCGACTGGCACGGCATGTTCTTCCGCGACAGCTTCCCGACCGGCCGCATCCCGGGTCTGATCCCGGCGACCTGGAAGGACGGCTGGCCGACCTTCGGCACGAACGGCTCGGTCCCGGTGGGCGGCAGCTTCCCGAAGCCGATCCGCCTGAGCCCGGAGGAGGAGCTGTTCGAGAGCCAGAAGAGCCTCGTCGTCTCGGACGACTTCGACAACGACGCGCCGGCGAAGGCCTACCAGGACGAGGAGTGGACGATCCCGGCCGCCCCGAGCATCGACCCGGCGCTGATCGGCGTCGAGCTGCTGCAGAACCCGGGGGCGGAGTCGGGCACGGCGCCGTGGGCCGGCCAGTTCGGCGCGACCCTCACCGCCGACAGCTCGGATCCCGCCTCGGGCACCGCCGCGCTGAAGGTGGGCACCAGGACCCTGAACGGCTCCGGACCCAGCCAGATCCTGGCCGCGAAGCTCCAGCCCGGCGTCACCTACACGGTCTCCGCGAAGGTGAAGCACACCAGCGGCCCCGCCTCGGTCCGCTTCAACCTCTGCGCCGACTTCGGCGCCGGACCGCAGACCATGGTCACCGCCGCCGTCCCGCAGGGACAGTGGACCACGATCACGGGGCGCTACACCGTGCCGCAGAACGCGAGCGTCTCGAGTGTGAAGTTCGCGGTCGAGACGCCGTGGGGGAACCCGCAGCCCGCGTCCTCGAGCGTCGAGTACCTCCTCGACGACGTGTCGATCATCGGCGCCGCTCCGACGACCGAGCAGCCGTCCGCCGCCGAGATCGCGCCGAACGGCTCGCGCCTGGACCCGGCCTGGCAGTGGAACCACGCCCCCGACAACCGCTACTGGTCGCTGACCGAGCGCGAGGGCTGGCTCCGCCTCACGAACGGCAAGGTCGTCACCGGGGAGTACCGGCACACCAAGCTGTCGGACTCGCCCGAGCTGACCTGGCTCGAGGAGGCGCGCAACACGCTCTCGCAGCGCATCGTCGCGCCGAAGCAGTCGGCCGAGGCGACGCTGGACGTGTCGGGGATGAAGGACGGGGACGTCGCCGGCCTCGCCGCCTACAACCGCGGCTTCTCGTACGTCGCGGTGAAGCGGGTGGACGGCGTGAACACGGTCGGAGTGGTGAACCGCGGCCAGCCGTTCGCGCAGACCTTCGACCAGGCGGCCGTGGAGGCGTTCCTCCCCGGGACCACCGCCGTGCTGCCCGCCGGTGCCGAGGTGCACCTGAAGGCCGACCTGGAGCTGAACGACCCGGCGGGGCAGCTCTGGACGACCTTCTCCTACAGCCTCGACGGCACGACGTGGAGGGCGCTCGGCAGCCGCGTCGGCCCGCAGACGCTCGACGGGACGCTGACCCACTTCATGGGCCACCGTCTCGGGCTGTTCAGCTACGCCACGCAGACGACCGGCGGTCACGTCGACGTCGACGAGTTCCTGCTCAGCGACACGCTCTCCTCGGAGGGGAAGGCGCTCGACCGCGCGCCGCTCGACGCCGCGATCGCGCACGCCGCGACCCTCCGCGAGGCCGACTACCCGGCGGACGCGTGGGCCGCGATGCGGTCGGTGCTCGTGAAGGCGCAGGCCGTCACGACCGCCGGCACGCAGAACCGGCTCGACGCCCCCGAGCGCGCGCTCAGCTACCAGCTGGCCCGCCTCGGGACGCTGAGAGCGGCGTCGCTCGACGTCACCGCGGAGTCGAGCACGCGCTGCATCGCCGGGAAGGTCGTCGTCACCGTGAAGGCGACCAACCGCGAGCAGGTGCCCGTCGCGATCGAGATGACGACCGCCTCCGGCGCGAAGTCGTTCGCCGCCGTCGCTCCCGAGAGGAACGCGAGCCACGCGTTCACGACCCGAGCGACGAGCGTCCCGGCCGGCGAGGCGACGGTCACCGCGACCGCCGTCGTCGACGGCGCCCCCGTCAGCACCACGGTCCGCGCGCCGCACCCGGCGGCGACCTGCGGCTGACCCTCGCGGGCGGCCGGTCCTCGAGGCCGCCCGCCCGCGACCCCCGACCCGTCGCCGGCGCTCGCCGCCGACGACGACACCCAGAACGACGCGATCAAGGAGGATTCGTGAGAACACGACAAGAAGCCGCCCCGAAGGGCAGGCTGCGACTGAGGCTGCTGGCGACAGCGGCCCTCACCGCACTGCTGGTGGCGCCCTTCGCCGCCCAGACCTCGTCCGCCGCCGAGCAAGAGCTCATCGTCAACGGCGGGTTCGAGAACGGCGTGGCGAACTGGTTCGTCAACAACGGCAACGCCGCCGACGCCGGCAGCATCGCCGTGACGGCGGATGCGAAGACGGGGTCGGGCGCCGCGCTCGTCACCGGGCGCACCACGACCGGCGCGGGAGCCATGCAGGACCTGACCGGCAAGGTCACCGCCGGTCAGACCTACCAGGTGAAGGCGCAGATCAAGTACGAGAACGCGGCGGGCCCCGCGACCAAGCAGTTCTTCGCCACGATGCACTACGGCGGAGGCACCTACACGAACCTCGCGAGCGTCACCGCGACCAAGGGGCAGTGGGCGTCGATCACCGGCTCCTTCACCATCCCTGCGGGCCAGAGCGTCGCCACCGCGCGGCTGTTCTTCGAGACCCCGTGGACGGCCACCCCGTCGGCCGCGCCCGACACCCACCTGATGGACTACACGCTCGACGACGTCTCGCTCGTCGGCGCCGCGCCGCCGGCCCCCGCGTCGAAGACCATCGAGGTCGTCGGCAAGCTGCCCGGCGATCACAACCCGCTCATCGGCTGGAAGTTCGGGGCCGACGGCTTCGGCTTCGTGGAGAACGGGCGCGTGTACATGTACATGACGAACGACACCCAGGGCTACGCCCCGAACCCGGCGACGGGCGTCTCTCCCGGGATCGACTACGGGAAGATCAACCAGATCACCGTGATCTCCTCCGACGACCTCGTCAACTGGACCGACCACGGCGAGATCCAGGTCGCCGGCTCCGCGGGAGTCGCGCCCTTCACCGGCAACTCGTGGGCGCCCGGCATGGCCAAGAAGACCGTGAACGGCGTCGACAAGTACTTCCTCTACTACGCCAACGGCGGCGGCTCCAGCAACGTGATCACCGGCGACTCGCCGGTCGGCCCGTGGACGAGCCAGCGCACCTCGACGCTGATCAACGACACCACCCCCGGTGCGGACGTCGCGTGGAAGTTCGACCCGGCGCCGCTCATCGACGACGACGGCCAGGGCTACCTGTTCTTCGGCGGCGGACCCGCCTCGACCGCCCTCCCCGCGGCCGAGCGCTTCAACAACCCGAAGAACATCCGCGTGATCGAGCTCGGTGACGACATGATCTCCACCGAGGGCACGGCCGCCGTGGTCGACGCTCCGGTCGCGTTCGAGGCGGCGCAGGTCTTCGAGCGCGAGGGCAAGTACTACCTTTCCTACTCGTCGCACTTCGGCGGCACCGACTTCGGCGGCAACCAGACCCGCGTGCCCGGCTACCCGGGCGGCGGCGAGATCGGCTACATGATCTCGGACGACCCGATGTCGTGGCCCAAGGAGGCGTACGCCGGCGTGATGTTCCCGAACCAGAGCCGCTTCTTCGGAGCGGGGACGGGCGGCAACAACCACCAGTCGGTCTTCGAGCTCGGCGGCAAGTACTACTTCACCTACCACGCGCCCACGCTGAACAAGCGGATCAACGGCGACACCACCCAGGGCTACCGCAGCCCGCACATCCAGGAGCTGCAGTTCAACGCGGACGGCACGGTCCAGCAGGTCGTCGGCGACTACGCCGGCGTCGACCAGGTCAAGGACTTCGACCCGTTCCGCACCTTCCCGGCCGAGACGATCGGCTGGAGCAAGGGCATCGCGACCGGACCGCTGGGCACCCCCGGCGCCGGAGCGACGCAGAACCTGACCCTGCGCGACCTCGACAGCGGCGACTGGACCGCCCTCTCGGCCGTCGACTTCGGCGACACGGGAGCGGCGACGTTCTCGGCCCGCGCGAAGGCCCTGCAGGCCGGCGGCAGCATCACCGTGCGTCTCGACTCCGAGACCGGGCCCGTCGCGGGCACGCTCGCGGTGACCGGGGCCACGGGGGAGTGGGCCGACCTGAGCACGACGCTGACCGGAGCGACCGGAGTGCACGACGTGTACTTCAGCTACTCCGGCCCGACCGGCGACCTGTTCGAGCTCGACACCTTCGCCTTCACCGAGGGCGAGGCGGCCCCGGCCCTCGAGCTCGCGGCGAGCGCCTCCACCCGCTGCATCGCGGGCAAGGCGATCATCACGGCGCAGGCGACGAACGCGTCCGACGCGACCGCCGCGGTGACGATGACGACCGCCTACGGCACCAAGACGTTCGCGTCGGTCGCCGCCGGCGCGACGGTCTCGCACGCCTTCACCACCCGGCAGGTGAGCCTGCCCGCCGGCGCGGTGACGGTCGGCGCCTCGGCGACGATCGACGGCACCCCCGTCTCCGCGGAGGTGACCGCCGCCTACCCGGCCCGCCCCTGCGCCTGACGCACCACTGATGAAGGGAGCGCCCTCGACCCTCCGGGGCCGAGGGCGCTCCCTCGTGCCTGCTGGCGGAGCGGCCCGCCCCATGCCAGTCGAGTAGCCGCCCAGCGACGTATCGAGACCCACCCACCACCTCCCCCCGATCCGCAACCCCCGCCCCCATCCGGAGCCGGGCCGAACCCAATCGCGGCCCCCGTCCCTGATCGTCAGTAGTGTGCGGCCCATGCGCACTCTGTACCCCGAGATCGAGCCCTTCCACACCGGGATGCTCGACGTCGGCGACGGCCACGAGATCTACTGGGAGGCCTCCGGCAACCCCGAGGGCAAGCCCGTCGTCTTCCTGCACGGCGGACCGGGCGCCGGCGCCTCGGCCGCCCACCGCCGCCTGTTCGATCCGGAGAAGTACCGGATCGTGCTCCTCGACCAGCGGATGTGCGGCCGCTCCACCCCGCACGCCAGCGAGCCGGACGCCGACCTCTCCACCAACACCACGTGGTACCTCGTCTCCGACCTCGAGAAGCTCCGCGAGCACCTCGACATCGAGCGCTGGCAGGTCTTCGGCGGCTCCTGGGGCTCCACGCTGGCCCTCGCCTACGCCGAGTCGCACCCCGAGCGGGTCACCGAGCTCGTCCTCCGCGGCATCTTCACCCTGCGCCGGGCCGAGCTCGAGTGGTTCTACGAGGGCGGCGCCGCCGCGGTCTACCCGGACCTCTGGGAGGGCTACACCTCGGTGATCCCCGTGGGCGAGCGCGGCAGCCTGATCGAGGCCTACTACCGGCTGCTCCACGACGCCGACCCCGCCGTGCACGGACCGGCCGGCGTCGCCTGGACCACGTGGGAGTCCTCGACCGTCACGCTCCTGCAGAAGCCGGAGATGATCGAGGCGTGGTCCGATCCCGCCTTCGCCCTCGCCTTCGCGCGGATCGAGAACCACTACTTCGTGCACAAGGGCTGGCTGGAGGAGGGGCAGCTGATCCGCGACGTCGGCGTGCTGCGCGGCATCCCGGCCGTCATCGTCCAGGGCCGCTACGACATGTGCACGCCCGCGTTCACCGCGTGGGACCTGCACAAGGCCTGGCCCGAGGCGGACTTCCACCTGATCCCCGACGCCGGCCACGCGTTCGACGAGCCGGGCATCCTCGACGCGCTGATCGAGGCCACCGACCGCTTCGCCTCCTGAGCCGATCGACCGCCCGCCTCGCGTGACCGGCGGGGCGGACTAGCCTGGGCGGATGCGCGCGGACGAGGACTCGGGGATGGACGGCTGGCCCACCGGCCGCCTCCTCGCCACGGCGTCCCGGATGGTCGAGCACGCCTGGCACGGCGCGCTCGCCGAGATCGGCCTCACCCACGCGGGCCTGGTCGTGCTGCACCTGCTGCAGGCCGGCCCGGCCGCGCAGAAGGAGCTCGCCGCCTCCGCCCACGTCGAGGTGCAGACCATGTCGCGCACGATCGAGCGCCTCGAGCGCGAGGGGCACGTCTCCCGCGTGAGCGACCCCGCCGACCGCCGCCGGCAGCTGGTGTCCCTGACGGACAAGGGCGTCGAGGCCTGGCAGCGCGCCCACCGGCTCGAGGTCGACATGCTGCCCGGCACCCTCGACCACGGTCCGCTGCGCGAGGCGCTGCTCGACATCATCCGCGACGCCAGCGAGTCGCGCTGGGGCTGATCCCGTCCCGCCGCGCCGTCCGCAACCCCGGGCAGCGCGTCCGCGGTCGGCGCTAGTTTGACCGCATGACCTTCAACGACGACTCCCAGCTCAGCGGCGGCAAGGTCCGCCGGCGCGGCCGCACCACCGGCATCGCGGTCGGCGGAGGAGCGGTGGGCGTCGTCGTGCTCGCCCTGCTCTCGCAGCTGCTCGGCGTCGACCTCTCCGGGCTCGGCGGTCTCGTCGGCGGCGGCGGAACCTCGCCGGACCAGGTGACCAGCGAGGCCGTCGACTGCGACACCGGCGCGGACGCCAACGCCGAGGTCGACTGCCGGCTCGAGGGCGCGGCGGAGTCGCTCGACCGCTACTGGGCCGGCGCGGCGGGCGCGATCGGCGCGAGCTACACGACGACCGGCGGCGTCATCGTCTTCGAGGACCAGACCAGCACCGGCTGCGGCAACGCGACCGCCGCGGTGGGCCCGTTCTACTGCCCGCCGGACCAGACGATCTACCTCGACACCGACTTCTTCGACGAGCTGCGCACCCGCTTCGACACCTCGGGCGGCTCGCTCGCGCAGATGTACATCCTGGCCCACGAGTGGGGCCACCACATCCAGAGCCTGACCGGCGCGATGGAGTCGGCCGACCGCAGCGGCACCGGCCCGGACTCCGACTCCGTGCGCCTCGAGCTCCAGGCCGACTGCTACGCCGGCGCCTGGGTCGGCGACGCCTCCACCGTGCCCGACGAGACCGGCACGCCCTTCCTCAAGCCGGTGACGACGGAGCAGTACCGGGACGCCCTGAGCGCCGCCGCGGCCGTCGGCGACGACCGCATCCAGGAGCAGGCGACCGGCACCGTCGACCCCGAGGGCTGGACCCACGGCTCCGCCGAGCAGCGCCAGCGCTGGTTCCAGGCCGGCTTCGACGCCGACGCCACCGCCTGCGACACCTTCGCCGTCGCGGGCTCCGCCCTCTGACCCCTGCCCGCCGCCGCATGCTGGTCGAGCAGCCGCGCAGCGGCGCATCGAGACCCGCCCCCTCAGCTCACCGAGTCGCTCGGCTCCTCCATGTACCACTCCGTGAACGAGCACGCCCGCCCGTCCTCCGCGAACCGGATCACCCACAGGTTCAGGTACGTCCGGTCCGACGGGTAGATGGTCCGCGCCTCCACGACCGCCGTCGTCTCCGTCAGTGCGACCAGCCCCCAGGCGAACGTCGGGTCGTCCGGCTCGCTCTCCGCCACCCACCACTCCACGATGGCGTCGCGCGGGGTGATCGCCTCCGCGTACGGCGCCGTGAAGTACTCCGCGTCCTCGGTGAAGAGCGCCGCGACATCGGCGGGGTCGTCCGTCGCCCAGGCCTTCTCGTAGCCGGCGATCCAGCTCTCGATCTCGATCATGCGCCCATCCTCGTCCCGCCCGCGGCCGCCCGGTAGAGCGATCGGGAAGGTTTCCGAGCATCGGTCGGTTCGGCTCAGAGGCCCGGCGATGCAAAGCTGAGCAATACGACCCGCCCCGCAGGACGCCGGACCCCCGGCGCCCCGCTCCCGCACGCCGCCGACACGAAGGACCGCAGTGCCCGACTCCGACAGACGCTCGCTGACCCGCTCTCCCAGCCCCCGCCTGATCACCGCCGTCCTCGCCTTCGCGGGGATGAGCGCCTCGTTCATGCAGACGCTGGTCGTCCCGATCCAGTCGGAGCTGCCCACGCTCCTCGGCGCCGACCGCAGTGAGACCGCGTGGGTGATCACCGCGACCCTGCTCAGCGCCTGCATCCTCACCCCGGTCTCCGGGCGGCTCGGCGACCTCTACGGCAAACGCCGGATGGCCCTCGCGGCCCTCGTCGTCCTGGTGATCGGCTCGATCGTCTGCGCCTTCGCGGACGACGTCTGGACGCTCGTCGTCGGCCGGGCGCTGCAGGGCGCGGTGATGGGCGTCATCCCGCTCGGCATCTCGATCCTCCGCGACACCCTGCACCGCGACCGCCTGCCCGGCGCGATCGCCTTGGTCAGCGCGACGCTCGGCATCGGCGGCGCGCTCGGTCTGCCGCTCAGCGCGCTGGTCGCCGAGAACCTCGACTGGCACGTGCTGTTCTGGATGTCCGCCGGACTCGGCGTCCTCGACATCGTCCTCGTGCTCCTCGTCATCCCCGTCTCGACCCTGCGCTCGCCCGGGCGCTTCGACGTCGTCGGCACGATCGGCCTCGCGATCGGCCTGAGCGGCATCCTGATCGCCGTCTCCCGCGGCAACGACGCCGGCTGGACGAGCCCCGGCATCCTCGGCTCCGGCTTGGGCGGCGTCGCGGTCCTGCTGATCTGGGGCTGGTACGAGCTGCGCCAGGAGAGCCCGCTCGTCGACCTCCGGGTCGCCGCCCGACCGGCCGTGCTGTTCACGAACCTCGCCTCGGTGGCCGTCGGCTTCGCCTTCTTCGGCGCGCAGATCACCCTGCCGCAGCGCCTCGAGCTGCCCGCGGCGTCGGGCGTCGGCTTCGGCCTCAGCCTGATCGTGGCGAGCCTGGTCCTGGCGCCCTCGGGTCTGGCGATGATGGCGACCTCGCCGCTCGCCGCCCGGCTCTCGGCGCAGTCCGGGCCGCGCCTGGTGCTGGTCTCGGGAGCGGCGCTGATCGCCGTCTCCTATCTGCTGATCCTCCCGTTCGGCGCGGAGGTCTGGCAGATCCTCGTGATCAACGCGCTGATCGGCGTCGGCCTCGGCCTCGCCTACGCCGCGATGCCGACCCTGATCATGCACGCGGTCCCGGCCTCGGAGACCGCGGCGGCGAACGGCCTGAACTCGCTGATGCGCACCCTCGGCACGACGCTGTCCTCCGCCGTCACCGCGGCCGTGCTGGCGCAGCTCACCGTCTCGGTCGGAGCCGTCGATCTGCCGAGCTCGGAGGCGTTCGAGACGACGTTCGTCATCGGCGCGATCGGCGCGGTGGTCGCCGTGGTGCTCGGGCTGCTGATCCCGAAGGTCTCGCGTCCGGAGGCGCACCCGGCGCTGCCCTGACCGGCGCGTCGGCTCCGGGTGGCGGTCACTCCTCGTCGAGGAGCAGCCGCTCGATCTGGAGCTCGCGCAGCCGAGCGGTCGCCAGCTGGTTCTCCCGCGCGGCGATCACCAGCCGGCAGAGCAGCACGCCGAGCACGAGGACGAGCACCACGACGGCGATCGCGGCGACGAGGTAGAGGATGCCGAAGACGTTGAAGGCGGAGATCATCCTCCGACGCTAGCCAAAGGGGGTCTCGCGGATCGTCCCCCGCGGGACGGAGCAGCGACTCCTCGGAACCCCGATGGCGCTTCACATCCGGGCCCGAGGTGCCCGCGCGTAGGGTGACTCCCCGTGGAACCCCGATCTCCCGACCGCGCGGCGCCCGCCGTCCCCCCGCTCAGCGACGAGGTCGCGCAGGCGCTCGACGCCGGCACGGTCGCCGAGATCCGCGCCCTCCGCGACGACTTCGCGCGGTTCATGCTGCAGTACAAGTTCGGCATGGACGAGATCGTCACGAAGGTGACGATCCTGCAGGAGGAGTTCCGCGAGATGCGGGAGTACAACCCGATCGAGCACGTGTCGAGCCGGCTGAAGTCGGCCGACAGTCTGATCGAGAAGATCGAGCGCAAGGGCTGCGACACCTCCTTCGAGGGCATCGCCGCCGCCGTCACCGACATCGCGGGCGTCCGGATCACCTGCAGCTTCGTCTCCGACGTCTACCGCGTCTTCGACATGCTCACCTCGCAGGCCGACGTCCGCGTCCTCGAGGTGAAGGACTACATCGCCACCCCGAAGGACAACGGCTACAAGAGCCTGCATGCGATCGTCGAGGTGCCGGTGTTCCTCTCGGGAGGCTCGGTCGACGTCTGCGTCGAGGTCCAGTTCCGCACCATCGCGATGGACTTCTGGGCGAGCCTCGAGCACAAGATCTACTACAAGTACGACCGCCAGGTCCCGCAGCAGCTGCTCGACGGCCTGTCCGACGCCGCGCACACCGCCGCCGCCCTCGACGCCGACATGGAGCGCCTGCACCGCCAGGTCCGCGGCGAGCTCCCCCTCGACCCGGTCCTCCGCATCATCGACGTCTGACCCCGCGGCATGCCGATCGGGCAGCCCGCTCCGATCCCCTGCTGATCGAGCAGCCCGCGCAGCGGGCGTCTCGAGATCCACCGTCGCCGGGACTACCCCAGCGCCGTCACCAGCACCAGCAGCAGGACCGCGGACCCGTTCAGCGTCGCGTGCGACACGATCGCCGCGCCGAGCCGCCCGGTCACCGTCGAGATCCAGCCGTGCGCCAGCCCGGCGATCACCGTCGTCGTCCCCAGCGTGACCACCGTCGCGGGGTTCACCATCTGGTGCCCGTGCAGCAGAGCGAAGACCAGCGTCGACGCGACCACGCTGAACACCGCCGCCCAGACGCGGCGCCCACGGGTCGGTGCCGGAGCGTCCCCCTTGGTCCGCAGCATCCGGTTGCGCACTGCCCGCATCACCACCCCGCGGCAGAGGATCTCCTCGACGATCGGCGCGACCAGCACCGGGATCATCACGGAGCTCAGCACGAACCACAGCGGGTCGGGGTCGAGCTCGAGGTTGCTCTCCGCCTCGCCCAGCAGCGGCGAGAACACGATCAGCACGGCGACGATCGCGATCCGCACGCCGATCCCGATCCCGATGCCGATCGGCACGTCGATCCAGCGGAACCGCAGCCCGTAGTCCGCGGCGAGCGACCCCAGCCCGCGCAGCTTCGACGCGGCGAACGGGACGACGAGCGCGACCAGGTAGCTGGCGAACGAGCCCGCGAAGACGAGCCCGGGGGAGTAGGGCAGCACCCCGAAGCCGAACAGCAGGATCAGCAGCGCGAGCGGCAGCACGATGCCGGCGATCGTCAGCGCCGCCGTCGGCAGCCCCCACCGCACCCGAGGATCCGGCAGATAGAGGAGAGAGGAGTACGGAGCGTCGATCGACGGCTGCGGCTCGCGCGGCGGCGCCCACGCGAAGGCGGACCCACCCGGCGCCGGCACGACGGCAGGCGGCTGCTCAGGGGCGACGGTCGACGGATCGGGCGGCGGGAAGGCGGCGGGATTCATGGCCCGCCCAGGCTACGCAGCCCAGCTGAGCGCCCGGAGCGCACCTCGGGCTCGCAGAACCACGTCCGGCTCGCAGGATCGAGCCGTTCTCGCGAGCCGAGGCCGATGCGACGAGCCGAGCAGCCGCTTTCGAGCACCGCTGCCCGAAATCCGTCGTACTCCTGCATCGAGGACGCCGACTTCTGCGGAGTGAGGCGCAGCCCGACCGGTCGGGCTCGGGAACGACCCGTCAACGGAAGAAACCCCCGCCATGTAGAAGCTAGGCGAGGGTTTCCGTGGCTCCGACGGGCGTCGATCCCGTGACCTCACGATTTTCAGTCGTGCGCTCTACCAACTGAGCTACAGAGCCGTGCAGGCGGTGATGCTCGAGAGCATCGATGCCGCGAGGAGACGAACTCGTCATCTCCTGGAAAAGGCCCTTCCTCTCGGAAGGGCCTCTCTGCGACCCTGACGGGACTTGAACCCGCGACCTCCGCCGTGACAGGGCGGCACGCTAACCAGCTGCGCTACAGGGCCTCGTTGCGAAGACAAGCATACTGCCTTCGAGGCTGTTCGATTTTCACAGTCCGTCCGTCTCCGGCCGTTCTGCGGTGGTGATCTTCTCTTGCTGTGGTAGCCCTCATCCGTGACCCCAACGGGATTCGAACCCGTGCTGCCGCCGTGAAAGGGCGGTGTCCTAGGCCACTAAACGATGGGGCCGGAAGCTCGCCGGGGCGACCCTGCGGCCGACCCACCATGACTACCGACACGCAAGCATAGGGACAGCCGGCCCGATATGCAAAATCGGCCTGCACGAGGCGCGCGGCACCGGTCTGACAGGGGACGTCGAAGCGCGCCTGTGCCCCGGACGGGCGACGCCGATCCCTAGGCGTACGGGAGGGGCTTGACTAGGGTGGGTCGGAATCGTCACTTCCTCGCGACGGAGCCGCACCGCCGCCGGGGGAGTACTCCGTCTCCAGCACCGAGGTCCCATGATCCACTCCCCGCGCCGCAACCGCCCCGCACGCCGCTCCGGCGCGCCGCGGATCGGCCGACTCCGCGGCACGGCACTCGTCTCGGCCGCGGTGGCCCTGGTCGCGGGTCTGCTGGTCGCCACTCCCGCCCAGGCGGTCGAGTACCCCAGCTGGGCCGACGTCGAGGCGGCGAAGGGCAACACCCAGGCGGCGGCCGCCCAGGTGGACAGCATCCTCTCGCTGATCGACGACCTGCAGAGCGAGGTCGCGGCGGCGCAGCAGGTCGCCCAGCAGCGCGGCGACGAGTACTTCGCGGCGCAGGACGCCTTCGACAAGGCGTCCGACGAGGCGACCGAGCTCGAGGCGAAGGCCACCGCGAGCGCCGACCAGGCCGACGCCGCGACGCAGCAGGCGGGTCTGCTCGCCGCGCAGCTCTACCGCACCACCGGCACCGACCTCTCGGTCAACATCTTCCTCGACGGCGAGGGCGGCAAGGCCGACGACCTCCTCGGCCGCATCGGCAACATGACCAAGCTCGTCGAGCGCTCCAACGCCATCTACGAGCAGGCGAGCACCACGAAGAACGCCGCAGAGGCGCTCGGCGCTCAGGCCCAGGTCGCCCAGACCGAGCGGGAGAAGCTCCGCGTCGCCGCCGAGGCGAAGCTCGCCGAGGCGACCGCCGCCCAGGCCGCATCCGAGGCCGCTCTCACCGAGCAGCAGAACCAGAGCATCGTGCTCGAGCAGCAGCTCGCCGCTCTCCGCGACACCGAGTCGACGACGGTCGCCGAGTATGAGGCCGGCGTCGCCGCGCGCGAGGCGGAGCGCCAGCGCGTCCTCGCCGAGCAGGAGGCCGCCCGTCAGGCGCAGGCCGAGCTCGCGCGTCAGCAGGCCGCGGCCGCTCGCGAGGCAGCGGCGGCCGCAGCCGCGGCGGCTCCGTCGCGCGGCTCCAGCGGCGGCGGCAGCGGCTACAGCGCCCCCGTCGTCCCCTCGCCCGGCGGCGGCTCGACGGCCGTCAGCGACTCCGGCTGGGTGCGCCCCGCGTCGGGCCGGATCACCGGCACCTTCGGGCCGCGCGGCAGCCTCTCCACCGGCGGCGGCTCGACCAGCTCCTACCACCGCGGCACCGACATCGCCGGCGGCTGCGGCATTCCGATCTTCGCCGCCCACAGCGGAACGGTGACCTACGCCGGCTGGTTCGGCACCTACGGCAACTGGATCGAGATCAGCAACGGCGACGGCATCAGCACCGGCTACGCGCACATCATGCCCGGCGGCATCTACGTCAGCGTCGGCCAGCGGGTCGAGGCGGGCCAGCAGATCGCCGCCGTCGGCACCACCGGCGCCTCCACCGGCTGCCACCTGCACTACGAGACCCGCGTCAACGGCACCGCCGTCGACGCTCAGCCCTTCATGGCCGCACGAGGAGTCACACTTGGTTGACGCGCAGAAGACCGCCCGCAGCTTCACCCCCGCCCCGCGCGAGCGGGCCTGGAAGGGCCGGCTTCCGCTGGCGGTCTCCGCCGCCTTCGCGGTGACCGCCGTCACGGCCTCCCTCGGCATCGTGCCCGCTCAGGCGGACGACCCGGCGTACCCGTCGTGGGACGACGTGCAGAACGCGAAGACGGACGAGGCGAGCAAGCAGGCCGAGATCGACTCGATCACCGCCCTGATCGGCGGGCTGCAGACCTCGGTCGACGACGCGTCGCTCGTCGCGATGAAGAAGGCGGAGGCCTGGCGCCAGGCCCAGGAGGCGCTCGACGCCGCGGCCGCCGCGGTCGCCGAGCTCGAGGACCGCGCGAACGAGGCGGCGTCGACGGCCCACACCTCGCAGATGCGTGCCGGCCTCCTCGCCGCGCACCTCTCCCGCTCCGCCGGTGGCGACCTCTCGATGAGCCTCGTCGCGAAGGGCCAGGACGCGGGCGATCTGCTGTACCAGCTCGGCGCCATGTCGCAGCTCTCCGAGCAGTCGCAGCGCGTCTACGCCGACGCCCTCGCCGACAAGCAGACCGCGGAGTCGCTCGCCGAGCAGGCCGACGTCGCCGTCGTCGAGCACCAGAAGCTGTCCGACGCCGCGGACGAGGCGCGCACCGGCGCCGACAGCGCCGCCGCGTCCGCCCGGAGCGCCCTCGCGGCGCAGGAGGCGAAGTCGGAGGAGCTCATCGCGCAGCTCGCCCTGCTCAAGGACTCCACCGTCGAGATCGAGACCGCGTTCCTCGCCGGCGAGCAGGAGCGCAAGGCAGTGGCGGCCGCAGCCGCTGCCGCCGCGAAGGCCGAGGCCGACGCTGCGTCCGCTCAGCCCGCCGCGAGCGCTCCCGTCGCGGCTCAGCCGTCGTCCGGCTCCTCGTCGTCGGGTTCCTCGTCGTCCGGCTCCCGCCCGGCCGCGCCGGCCGCGAACCAGCCCTCGGCCCCGATCGCGCAGCAGCCTGTCGCCCCGCAGCCCGAGGCGCCGCAGCAGCAGCCGGCCCCGGAGCAGCCCGCCGCGCCGGCGGCCCCCGCACCGCCGCCCGTCGTCCAGCTCCCGCAGCCGGCTGCACCGCCGCCCGCTCCGGTCCCGGTGGCGAACCCGGAGCCGCAGGTCGACCAGGTCGAGACCGCGATCTCGTACGCGATGGCGCAGCTCGGCGAGCGCTACGTCCTCGGCGGCATGGGCCCGGACGTCTGGGACTGCTCGGGTCTCACCAAGCAGTCGTACGCGAGCGCCGGCGAGTACATCGGCACGCACTCCGCGACGAACCAGTACAACACCATGGCGAACGAGGGCAAGCTCGTCCCCTACAGCCAGCGCCAGCGCGGCGACCTGCTCTTCTGGTCGGACTCGCCCGGTGACTACTACCACGTGGCGATCTACCTCGGCGACGGCCAGATGATCGAGGCGCCCAACCCCAACTCGCCGGTGCGCGTGCACTCGATCTGGGGCACCCCGACCGGCATGGTCGGCCGCCCGACGGCGTAGCGCCGCAGCGACAGAAGAACCCGCCCCCTCGAGGCGCCGGCAGCAGCCGGTCGACTCGACGGGGCGGGTTCCGTCGTTCAGTGGCCCGTGAGGGTCAGTGGCCCTCTTCGGCCAGCTTCTTGATGCCGTCCTGGACGATCTGCTCCGCCTCGGCGGCGTCGCCCCAGGCCTCGACCTTGACCCACTTGTTGGGCTCGAGGTCCTTGTAGCGCTCGAAGAAGTGCTTGATCTCGTTCTTGGTCTGCTCCGGGACGTCGGCGATGTCCTGGATGTGCTGCCAGCGCGGGTCCTTCGCGGGGACCACGATCACCTTGGCGTCGGAGCCGGCCTCGTCGCTCATGTTGAGCACGCCGACGGGGCGGACGGAGACGCCCACGCCCGGGAAGACGGGGTACTCGAGCAGCACCAGCGCGTCGACGGGGTCGCCGTCGAGGCCGAGGGTGTTCTCGAAGTAGCCGTAGTCCGTCGGGTAGACGAAGGAGGTGAAGAGCACGCGGTCGAGGTAGACGCGACCGGTCTCGTGGTCGACCTCGTACTTGTTGCGGCTGCCCTTGGGGATCTCTACGACGACGTCGTATGCGGCCATGTTCGCTCCTTGAGTCGGTGGCGCCGCGGGCGGCGCATCGGCGGGTCGGACCGGCCGGGAGAACGCGTGCGGACGCGCGCGCTCGCAGGCCGGATCGCTGGCCTAACGTTACTTGATGTGCCCGATCGCCCTCGCCTGACTCCCGCCGTCGCCGACATCCGGCGCGCGGTGCGCGCGAGCCTCGACGAGCTCGAGCCGGGCGCCCTGGTTCTCGTCGCGCTGAGCGGGGGAGCCGACTCGCTGGCCCTCGCGGCGGCGGTCGCCTTCGAGGCCGAGCGCGGCGGTCGGCGGGCCGGAGCGGTGATCGTCGACCACGGGCTGCAGGACGGCTCGGCGGAGGTCGCCCGACGCGCGGCGCAGCAGGCGCACGCCCTCGGTCTCGCCCCCGTGCTGCGCGAGGTCGTGTCCGTGCTGCTGGACGGCGAGGGTCCGGAGGCGGCTGCGCGCACGGCGCGGTACCGCGCCTTCGATGACGCGGTCGAGGCGACGGGTGCCGCGGCGGTCCTCCTCGCGCACACCCTCGACGACCAGGCCGAGACGGTGCTGCTCGGACTCGCGCGCGGTGCGGGGGCCGCGAGTCTGCACGGCATGGCGGCGGTGAGCGGGGTGCTGCGGCGCCCCCTGCTCGGCATCCGGCGCGCGAGCACCCGGGCGGCCTGCGACGACGCCGGGCTGGAGCCGTGGGAGGACCCGCACAACGCCGACCCGCGCTACACCCGCGTCCGCGTCCGCGGCACGGTCCTCCCGGTGCTCGAGGACGAGCTCGGCCCCGGAGTCGCCGAGGCCCTCGCCCGCACGGCCGACCAGCTCCGCGAGGACGGCGACGCGCTCGACGCGATGGCGCTCGACTGGGCGCTCGAGCTCGTCGGCCAGAACGACGACGGGCACGTCACGGTCGACGCGCGCGGCCTGGCCGCCGACCCGCCGGCGCTGCGCCAGCGCATCATCCGCCTCGTCGTGCAGAACGAGTTCGGCGTCGCCCTCTCCCGCGCGCAGACCCTCGCCGTCGCCGCCCTCGTCACCGACTGGCACGGCCAGAAGGGCGTCGACCTCCCGGGCGTCCGCGCCACCCGGGTGTCCGCGACTCTCGTCTTCGCCCCCGTGTGATCCCCCCGCCGCGAGATGCCGCTTGTGCGCGCGACACGCCGTGGAAGGCGTGCACAAGTGGCATCTCGCGGGAGGGAGCACGGGGCCCTCGCCCGTAGAGTGGCCGGGTGGAAGCAGCCGACATCGCCGACGACATCACCGAGGTCCTCTTCACCGAGGCCGAGATCCACGAGCGGATCCGCGACCTGGCCCGCGCCATCGAGCGCGACTACGCCGGCGAGAACCTGCTCATCGTGGGGGTGCTCCGCGGTGCCGTGATGGTGATGGCGGACCTCGCCCGCGAGCTCAAGCTCGACATCGTGATGGACTGGATGGCCGTCTCCTCCTACGGCAGCAGCACGAAGTCCTCGGGCGTGGTCCGGATCCTCAAGGACCTCGACACCGACATCACCGACCGCAAGGTGCTGATCGTCGAGGACATCATCGACTCCGGTCTCACCCTCTCCTGGCTGCAGGGCAACCTGCGCAGCCGCGGCGCCGAGTCGGTCGAGATCTGCGCGCTGTTCCGCAAGCCCCGCGCCGCCAAGGTCGAGGTCGACGTCGCCTACGTGGGCTTCGACATCCCGAACGACTTCGTCATCGGCTACGGCCTCGACTACGCCGAGCGCTACCGCAACCTCCGCGATGTCGCGATCCTCGCTCCCCACGTCTACGCCTAGCCGCTCCGCGGCCGGCGCCCGCGCGGACGCGGCCCAGTCGAGTCTCGAGCGGCTCTTCGGGGTGCCG
This sequence comes from Rathayibacter sp. VKM Ac-2804, assembly GCF_009866655.1. Lineage (NCBI taxonomy): Bacteria > Bacillati > Actinomycetota > Actinomycetes > Micrococcales > Microbacteriaceae > Rathayibacter > Rathayibacter sp. VKM Ac-2804. The sequence goes on along the minus strand of NZ_CP047420.1, from coordinate 3,707,029 downwards.
GTCCTCGGCTACCACATGAGCTACCCGACCTCGCTGCGGGCGGACCTCGTCTTCAACTACTGGTGGCTCGCGCACGCGATCGACGCCGCCGTCGACGCGTTCGAGCGCACCGGAGAGGCCGAGCACCTCGAGCGCGCCGTCCGGATCCACCGCACGGTCCGGCTGCGCAACGGCGGCCGGCTCGTCAACGGCTACTTCGACGACATGATGTGGCTCGGCGGAGCTCTCGCCCGGCTCGGCGAGGCGACGGGGGAGGGGCGCTGGCTCGACCGCGCCGACCGGCTCTGGCGCTTCGCGGTCGCCCGCGGCTGGAACCTCCGGCACGGTGCGAGCCTCGCCTGGCGCCGCCGCCAGCTCGACTACAAGAACGCGCCGGCGAACGGGCCGTTCGCGATCCTCGGCGCACGGCTGGAGCGCCTCCGCCCGGACGGCCGCGAGGAGCTGTCCCGGGCCGCCTTCGACTGGCTGCACGTGCGCCTGCGCGACGACGACACCGGCTTCGTCGCCGACGGCATCGGCCGCGAGGGCGGCTCGGCCCGCGACGACTGGGCGTTCAGCTACAACCACGGCGTCTACATCGGTGCGGCGCTGGCGCTGCACCGTCTGCGTCCGGATGCGCGGCTGCTCGGGCACGCCTCCCGCACCGCCGACGACCTGCTCACGCGCCTCGCCCCCGGCGGCGTCCTCGTCGACCAGGGCGCGGGCGACGGCGCGCTGTTCGGCGGCATCGCCTACCGGCACCTCGTCGACCTCGCGACGGCGGAGGGGGTCGACCCGGCGTCGGCCGAGCGCCTCCGCGGCTTCGTCTCCGGCAGCGTCGACGCCCTGTGGCGCTCGAGCGAGCGCGGCGGCGTGCTGCTCGCCGGCCCGCGCTGGGACGCGCCGCCGACCCTTCCGGCGACGCTCTCGGCCGAGCTCGGCGCGGTCCTCGCGACGGAGGCGGCGGCGACGCTCGAGCGGCGCTCGGTGCGGGACCCGGCGCGCGGCACAGCAGACTGAGTCCGTGAGAGCCTCTTCCGACCGATCCGCGAGCGCGCGCCCGGTGGTCGCCGTCGTCATCAACCCGAGCAAGTTCGACGACGTCGGCGCGGCGGAGGACGTGGTCGCCACGGTCGCGCGCCGGGCGGGCTGGAGCGAGCCGCTCTGGTTCGAGACCAGCGTCGACGACTCGGGAGCCGGGGCCGCGCGCGCGGCACTGGAGTCGGGCGCCGATCTCGTCTGCGCGATGGGCGGCGACGGCACCGTGCGCGCGGTGGCCTCGGTGCTGCGGGGGACGAGAGTCCCGTACGGCCTGCTGCCCAGCGGCACCGGCAACCTGCTCGCCCGCAACCTCGGCATCCCGCTCGGGTCGCTCGCCGATGCTGTCGAGATCGCGCTGCTGGGCCAGGACCGGGCGGTCGACGTCGGCACGGCCACGTTCGACGACGGTCAGGAGCGCGTCTTCATGGTGATGGGCGGCGTGGGCCTGGACGCCGAGATCATGGACAAGACCGACGACGAGCTGAAGAAGCGCGTCGGCTGGGGCGCGTACGTCGCGGCCGGTGCCGAGGTGATGTTCAAGGCCGGCTTCGAGGTGACGCTGACCATCGACGGGAAGCCCGAGCCGCCGACCCGCACGCTGATGGTGCTGGCGTGCAACTGCAGCTCGGTCGTGGCGAACATCGAGCTCGCCGCCGGCGCGGTGCTCGACGACGGCGATCTGGAGCTGGTGCTGCTGCGCCGCCGCTTCGGCCTCGCCCTCGACGTCGCGACGGGCAACCGCAACGGCCTCGCCTCGCTGCACCAGTGGCCCGGGCGCGAGTTCTCCTTCGAACTCGACCAGCCCGTGCTCGCCGAGCTCGACGGCGATCCGATCGGCCGCACCACCAGCGGCCGCTTCAGCGTCGACCCCGGCGCGCTGCTGGTGCGCCTGCCCGTGCCGACCCCGAAGAGCCCCGGCCTCACTCCGCACGACACCCTCGTGATCGACACCACCGAGATCGCGACGATCCTCGCGGCCGACCCCGACGGCGCGTGAGACCCGACCGCTGGCCCGGTGGATCCCGCTGCGCCCGCTGAGCGGGCTGCTCGATGAGCATGACGGGATGCCTTCCCCTGACTGCTTTACGGATGTAATGTAAATTACGAACGTAAAGGAGGCGTCATGGCCGACCCCCGCCTCGCCCGCTCGCGCGATCAGCTGATCGCCGCGATCACCACCGCCCTCGATCGCCCCGGCGACGACCAGCCGTCGATCACCGACCTCTGCGCCGCCGCCCGGGTCAGCCGGCCGACCTTCTACCAGCACTTCGGCGACGTCCCCTCGTTGCTCGAGGCCGCCGCGCTCGAGCGGATGCACGCGCTCTTCGCCGAGGTCGTGCCGCCGTCGCCGCTCGACGTCTGGGAGACCGCGGTGCCCCGCGTCGTCCACGGCCTGCTCTCGGGACTCCTCGAGCACGCCGACTTCTACCGCCGCGCGCTGAGCGGCGGCACGGCCCGCTCCGTCCAGGAGTCGGTCGTCGCCTTCCTCGCGCAGCGGCTGCTCACCTTCTCGCCGCTGGCCGCCGAGGAGGCGGGGGACCGCGCCAGGGTCGAGCGCTTCGCCGTGTTCCTCAGCGCGGGGACCGTCTGGCTCGTCGTCGGCTGGCTGCTCGACGGCGACGACCGCCGCTCCGCCGCCGCCGCCTCGGCCGAGATCGCCGAGCTCCTCGTCACCGGAGTCGCGACGACGCGCCTCACCGCCCTCGTCACCGACTCCTCGAAGTAGAAGGACCATGCCCGCCTCCGCCGCCCGCCGCTCACCCCGCCTCCTCCACCGACTGCGCTCCGTCTCCCCGCGCCTCGTCGTCGTCTTCTCCGCGATCGCGCTCATCCCGCTGATCTACGCGGGACTGCTGACCTCGGCGAACCTCGACCCGACCCACCACCTCGACACCGTTCCCGCGGCGATCGTGAACGAGGACACCGGCGCGACCGCGTCCGACGGCTCGGCCCTCGCCCTCGGCGACGCGCTGACCGACGAGCTGACGTCGAGCACGTCCTCCTCGAACTTCGCCTGGACGCGGACCGACGCCGACGAGGCCGCGAGCGAGCTCGCCTCCGGAGCCGTGTACGCGGTGCTGACGGTGCCGGCCGGCTTCTCGGCCGACGTCGCCTCGGTCGGCGGGGACGACCCGTCGGCGGCGACCGCGGCCCGGCTCTCCATCGCGACGAACGACGGCGCCAACCTGATCGTCGGCAACATCGCCGCGACGATCGGCAGCACCGTCACGCAGACGCTGGAGAAGCAGGTCGGCGAGAGCTACCTGAAGAACGTCTACGTCGGCTTCACGGACGTGCACGACAGCCTCGAGCAGGCCGCCGACGGTGCGACGCAGCTCGCTGACGGCGCGGCCACCGCGTCGAGCGGCTCGGATGAGCTCGTCGTCGGCCTCGAGCAGCTCCAGGACGGCACGGCACAGCTCGCGACCGGAGCGGACTCGCTCCGCGCCGGCGCCGACTCCGCCGCGGACGGTGCGGCGACCCTCTCCTCCGGGCTGCAGCAGCTGGCGGACGGGACGGCCGCGCTGCCGTCGTCCGCCGCCGCGCTGGACACCGGCGCTCGGTCGGTCGCCTCGGGCGCGCAGACCCTCGACGGGGGCGCCGCGGACCTCGCGACCGGAGCGGCGAGCCTCGCCACCGGCACCGCCGCGCTGTCCTCCGGAGCGACGACAGCGGCGGCGGGTGCTCAGACCCTCGCGGACGGCGCCTCCTCCGTCTCCGACGGGGCGACGGCAGCGCTCGACGGAGCCGGGACGCTGCGGGACGGCTCGGCGGCGCTCGCCGCGAGCACTCCCGCGCTGGCCACGGGAGCGGCGTCGGTCGACACCGGTCTCCAGTCGCTGATCGCGGGCTACGGCACTCTCACCGACGCCGAGCGCCTCGCGCTCCTCACGCAGCTCGAGACGGGGGCCGCCGGGGTCTCGGCCGGTGCGACCGCCGCGGACCAGGGCGCGCAGAGCCTCGCCGCGGGCTCCTCGGCGCTCGTCGGCGACTCCTCCGGCGGTCTGACCGCGCTCGCGGCCGGTGCCGCCTCCGTCTCCTCCGGCGCTGCGGACCTCACGACGGGCGTGCAGTCCCTCGCCTCCGGAGCGGCGTCCGCCGACTCCGGCGCGCAGTCGCTCAGCACCGGGGCGCAGTCCCTCGCGACCGGCGCCGCCTCCCTCGACTCCGGAGCGGCGCAGGTCGCCGCCGGCACCGGCACCCTCGCCGGCACCCTCGCCGGCAGCGTCGACCCGCTGACGAGCGGCCTCGACTCCGCCGCGAGCGGGGCCGGCGCGCTCGCCTCGGGCACGGCGACCCTCGCCTCCGGCTCCGACACCCTCGCCACCGGTGCCGCCGGAGCGGCGGAGGGCACCGCGGACGCCGCGACCGGCGCCGGCAGCCTCGCCTCGGGCATCGACTCGCTCGCGACCGGCTCCGAGACGCTGTCCGGGAAGCTGGCCGACGGCGCCGCCGACGTCCCGTCCTACACGGCGGACCAGGCGGACTCGCTGAGCGCCGTCGCCGCGGCTCCCGTCGCACTCGACACCGAGCGGCTGAACCGCGTGCCCGAGTACGGCTCCGGACTCGCGCCCTACTTCATGGCTCTCGCGCTCTGGGTCGGCGCCCTCGCCTTCTACCTGATGAGCGCGCCGCTGAGCGAGCGCCTGCTGGCCGCCCGCCGGCCCGCCTGGGTGATCGCGCTGCGCAGCTACCTCCCGGGTGCGCTGATGGCGGTGGCGCAGGGCGTGCTCGCCGCGCTGGTGATCCGCTTCGGCGTCGGCGTCGACATGGCGCAGCTCCCCGCGCTGATGGGGATCGCGGTCCTCACCAGCCTGACCTTCGTCGCGATCAACCAGGCGCTGATCGCCCTGCTCGACGCCCCGGGTCGCTTCCTCGCGCTGCTGCTGATCGTGCTCCAGCTCTCCTCGGCCGGCGGCACCTATCCGATCGAGACGGCGCCCGCCTTCTTCCAGGCGCTGCACGGGGTGCTGCCGCTGACCTACACGGTCGAGGCGTTCCGCTCCCTGATCGCCGGCGGGAGCATCGGCGTCGCGAACGCCGTGCTGGTGCTCTCGCTCTGGCTGCTCGGCGCCCTCGCCGTCACCGTGCTGGCCGCCGCCCGCCGCCGCCGCGGACTGACCCCGGCGCTGCGCGACCCGGAGCCGCTGCTCGAGACGGCCTGACCGGAGCGGCTCAGCACGCTGGTCGAGCAGCCGCGAAGCCGCTCCGCGTCCCGGTGGTGAGCGTCGTGCTGGTCGAGTAGCCCCGCAGGGGCGTATCGAGACCCGCCGTCCCCAGCAGGGCGGGTCTGCAGACTCGTCTTCTGACGCCGGTGGATCTCGATACGCCCGCTGCGCGGGCTGCTCGATCAGCATGAAGAGGGGGCCGAGCGCCCAGCCGACGCTTCCTCCGCCCAGGGCGAACGCGTGGCGCGCGCTCAGAGAGCGGGAGGTAGCCTGACACTCACATTTCCTCGTCAGAAAGGTGCCGGGCCTGCGCCCGCAACATTCATGAACGTCAAGCGCATCTTCCGGGGTCCCATTCTCTACGTCGTCCTCGCGATCGTGGCGGTCTGGATCGGGTCCTCGCTGATCACGATGTCGGGCTTCCGGCAGATCAGCACGCAGGAGGGGCTCCAGCTCCTGTCCGACGGCAAGGTCGACTCCGCGAAGATCGTCGACGGCGAGCAGCGCGTCGACCTGACCCTCGCGCAGGACGACGGCGACAACGGCAAGCAGGTGCAGTTCTACTACGTGGCACCGCGCGGCGCCGAGGTCGTGGACGCGGTCACCACCGCGGCCCCCTCGGACGGCTACGACGACGAGGTCCCGCAGACCAACTGGTTCCTCTCCGCGCTCGGCTTCCTCCTCCCGATCCTGCTGATCGGCGCGTTCTTCTGGCTGATGCTCTCGGGCATGCAGGGCGGCGGCAACCGCGTCATGCAGTTCGGCAAGTCGAAGGCGAAGCTCGTCTCGAAGGAGTCGCCCAAGGTCACGTTCGGCGACGTCGCCGGCGCCGACGAGGCGATCGAGGAGCTGCACGAGATCAAGGAGTTCCTCAAGGAGCCGGCCAAGTTCCAGGCCGTCGGCGCGCGGATCCCGAAGGGCGTCCTGCTCTACGGCCCTCCCGGCACCGGAAAGACCCTGCTGGCCCGCGCCGTCGCGGGCGAGGCGGGTGTCCCCTTCTACTCCATCTCCGGGTCCGACTTCGTCGAGATGTTCGTCGGCGTCGGCGCGAGCCGCGTCCGCGACCTGTTCCAGCAGGCCAAGGAGAACTCGCCGGCCATCATCTTCGTCGACGAGATCGACGCCGTCGGCCGCCACCGCGGCGCGGGCATGGGCGGCGGGCACGACGAGCGCGAGCAGACCCTCAACCAGCTCCTGGTCGAGATGGACGGCTTCGACGTCAAGACCAACGTCATCCTGATCGCGGCGACGAACCGCCCCGACATCCTCGACCCTGCGCTGCTGCGCCCGGGCCGCTTCGACCGCCAGATCGGCGTCGACGCCCCCGACATGCTCGGCCGCAAGAAGATCCTCGAGGTGCACGGCCGCGGCAAGCCGCTCGCCGGCGGCGTCGACCTCGAGGTCGTCGCCCGCAAGACGCCGGGCTTCACCGGCGCGGACCTGGCGAACGTCCTCAACGAGGCCGCGCTGCTCACCGCCCGCTCGAACGCGCAGCTGATCGACAACCGCGCTCTCGACGAGGCGATCGACCGCGTCATCGCCGGTCCGCAGCGCCGCACGCGCGTGATGCGCGACAAGGAGAAGCTGATCACCGCCTACCACGAGGGCGGCCACGCCCTCGCCGCAGCGGCGATGCGCCACACCGACCCGGTCACGAAGGTCACGATCCTCCCGCGCGGCCGCGCCCTCGGCTACACGATGGTGCTGCCGCTCGAGGACAAGTATTCGACCACCCGCAACGAGCTGCTCGACCAGCTGGCCTACGCCATGGGCGGCCGCGTGGCGGAGGAGATCGTCTTCCACGATCCGACCACCGGCGCCTCGAACGACATCGAGAAGGCGACCTCGATCGCGCGCAAGATGGTCACCGAGTTCGGCATGTCGTCGACCGTCGGCGCCGTGAAGCTCGGCTCGTCCTCGGGCGAGATGTTCCTCGGCCGCGACATGGGCCACCAGCGCGACTACTCCGAGCAGATCGCCGAGCGCGTCGACCTCGAGACCCGGCAGCTGATCGAGCAGGCGCACGACGAGGCCTGGCAGGTCATCAACGCCAACCGCGACATCCTCGACCGCCTCGCGGCCGACCTCCTCGAGAAGGAGACGCTCGACCACGACCAGCTGGCCGAGATCTTCAAGGACGTCCGCAAGATCGACGAGCGACCGCAGTGGCTCTCGAGCGACAAGCGCCCGCTGTCCGACCTCCCGCCGATCCCGATGCCGCCGGCCAAGGCGCCGATCGACGCCGGGGCCACCGACGGCGCGGTCGTCTCGGAGAGCTCCGAGCCCGCCGCCCCGCAGCGGCCGCCGCTGATCAACCCGCGCCCGACGACGGCGTAGCAGGACCGTGCCGGTCGACAGGGCGCGCATCGAGGCCGCCGTCGCCGAGCTCCTCGCGGCCATCGGGGAGGACCCGGGCCGCGAGGGGCTCGCGACGACGCCGCAGCGCTTCGCCGACTCCTACGAGGAGTTCTTCGGCGAGTTCGACCTCGACCCGGCCGTCCACCTCGCCGAGACGTTCGCCGTCGTCGAGGAGGGGGAGCAGCCGCCCGCGACGCAGACGGTCGTCGTGCGCGACCTCGCGTTCCGCTCGGTCTGCGAGCACCACCTGCTGCCCTTCGCCGGCGTCGCGCACATCGCCTACCGCGCCGGCGAGCGCGTCGTCGGGCTCGGCAAGCTGCCACGGGTCGTCGAGACCGTCGCCTCGCGCCCGCAGCTCCAGGAGCGCCTCACCGAGCAGATCGCGGACGTCCTGGACGCCGGCCTCTCGCCCGAGGGCGTGCTGGTCGTCGTGGACGCCGAGCACGGCTGCGTGCGGATGCGCGGAGCCCGGCAGACCGCGAGCTCGACCGTCACCGTCGCCGCGCGCGGCACCCTCGCCGACCCCGCCGCCCGCGCCGAGATCATCGCGCTGATCGGCGCCGCGCGGGAGGTCTGACGTGGGTCCCGTCGTCACCGATCTCGTCCCCGGCCACCGCGCCGCCCTCCTCGGGATCCTCAACGTCACCCCCGACTCCTTCAGCGACGGCGGCCGCTGGCTCTCCGTCGACGACGCGGTCCGGCACGGGATCGGCATGACCCGGCCCTCGGGGGAGGGGCCGGCCTCCTTCGGTGCGGACGTCGTCGACGTCGGCGGCGAGTCGACCCGGCCCGGTGCCGCGCGCGTCGACGCCGCAGCCGAGCAGGCCCGCGTGCTCCCCGTGGTCCGCGCCCTCGCGGCCGAGGGCGTCCGCGTGAGCATCGACACGATGAGCGCGGCGACCGCCGAGGCCGCGCTCGACGCGGGCGCGGTCGTCGTCAACGACGTCTCCGGCGGGCTCGCCGACCCGGCGATGCTCCCGCTCGTCGCCGAGCGCGGAGCGGTCTACATCGCGATGCACTGGCGCGGCCACAGTGCGGGGATGACGGCGCTCGCCTCCTACGCCGACGTGGTGGCCGAGGTGCGCTCCGAGCTCGAGCGCCGCGTCGACGCCGCCCGAGCGGCCGGGATCCGCGACGAGCACCTGATCCTCGACCCCGGTCTCGGCTTCGCGAAGGACGGCGGCCACGACTGGGCGCTGCTCGTCCACCTGGACGCGATCGTCTCGCTCGGGCTGCCGGTGCTGGTGGGCCACTCGCGCAAGCGCTTCCTCGCGCCCTTCGCGCCGGCCGGCTCGACCGCCGCGGAGCGCGACGACGTGACGGCGCTGCTGAGCCTCGCCGCCGTCGACCGCGGCGCCTGGGGCGTCCGGGTGCACGACGTCCGCTCGAGCGCCCGCGCCCTCGCGCTCGGCGCCCGCCTCCAGGAGGAGCTCCCGTGACCGACCCCGCCCGCGCCGCCGCCACTGCGCCGCGTCTCGACGCCGCCGCGCTCGCCCTGCGCGACTCGATCACCCTGACGGGGCTGCGGGTGCGCGCGCACCACGGCGTCTTCGACTTCGAGCGCGAGAACGGCCAGGACTTCGTCATCGACGCGACGGTCTGGCTCGACCTCGCCCCTGCCGCGAGCGGTGACGCTCTGGCCGAGACGGTGCACTACGGCGAGCTGGCGATCGCCCTGGCGGACGCCGTCACCCGCGACCCGGTCGACCTGATCGAGACCGTCGCCGAGCGCCTCGCCGCGGTCGCCCTGAGCTTCGCTGCCGCCGAGGTGGTGCGGATCACCGTGCACAAGCCCGACGCGCCCATCCCGCTGCCGTTCGACGACGTCGCCGTGCAGATCACCCGGGTCCGCCCGTGAGGCCCCGGCCGCAGCGGCTGCTCCCCGAGCGCCGCGTCGTCCTCGCCCTGGGCAGCAACCTGGGCGACCGGCTCGCGCACCTCGAGACCGCCGTCCGGTCCCTCGCGACGACACCCGGGCTCCGGATCGACGCCGTGTCGAAGGTGGTCGAGTCGCCGGCCTGGAAGCTCGACGGCGTCGACGAGGACGCGCCCGCCTACTTCAACACCGTGGTCATCGGATCGACGACCCTCGAGCCGGACGACCTGCTCGCCGCCACCGCCGCGATCGAGAGCGCGGGCGGGCGGGTCCGCGGCGAGGGCGAGGAGCGCTGGGGCGACCGCACACTCGACATCGACGTCGTCGCCGTCGGCGGGGTCGTCCGCGACGACGCGCACCTCACGCTCCCGCACCCCCGCGCCGGCGAGCGCGCCTTCGTGCTGGAGCCGTGGCTCGACGTCGACCCGCACGCCGTCCTGCCGGGGCGCGGACCGGTCGCGGAGCTCCGCGCGAGAGCGACGGACCGGGTGACCGACCGGCCCGAGGCGATAGCGTGGCGGCGCACGCGGTCCTCGGGAGACGCCTCCCGCGGAACGACCACCACCGCACCGAGCACCGCCCCCGGCCGCACCGACCCCGAGAGCAGCACTCCGTGAAGCGCACCCGCATCAGCTCCCTGCTCGGCCTCGGCCTCGCCGGGGCCGTCGTCGGCTTCCTGATCGACCTGGCGATCGCCGCCGCGGGGCGCCCGGTGCTGATCCCGCCGCTCACGGTCCCGCTCACGCTCGTGGTGGTCGCGGCGCTCGTGATCGGGTTCGCGATCCCGATCCACCGTGCGACGAAGGGGACGCTCCGCCGCCCCATCGATCCCTTCCGCGCGATGCGCGTGGTCGTGCTGGCCAAGGCCTCCAGCCTCGTCGGCGCGCTGCTGCTCGGGGCGTCCGGCGGGGTGCTCGTCTACCTGCTGAGCAGGCCGGTGGTGCCTTCGCTAGGCTCCGTGTGGCAGGACGTGTCCGCCATCGTCGGCGCGATCGTCCTGCTGGTGGCCGGTCTGGTCGCCGAGCACCTGTGCACCATCCCGCCGACCGATGACGACGACCCCGCTGTCGGCGAGGTGAACCACGCCTGACGCCGACGCACGCTCGGACGCAGGCAGGGAGGACGTCATCATGGCCGACGACCAGGAGGCGACCCCCTCGGCCGCCCCGGTGCCGCTGAGCGCGGAGCCGCTGACCTCGGAGCCGCTGAGCCGTCGTGAGGCGCGGATCCGCGAGGCGGCGATCGAGCAGGAGCGCGAGGCGGTCCAGCCGGAGCACGACGCCGTCCAGCAGGAGGGCGTCCGGCTCGACCCCGCCGCTCCCGGGTCCTCCGGGGGCGACCGCCTCGACCTGGCCGGCCTGTGGCGCCGGGTCTCGCCCAAGTACGTGGCCGTCGAGGTCGTCTCGGCCGTGGTCTCGAGCGCGGTGCTCCTCGTCATGCCGATCGGGATGCTCCTGATCGGCGTCGACTGGGCCTGGATCCTCGTCCTCGCGGCCGCTGTCCTCGCCGTCACGCTGCTGATCGTCGCGCCCCGCCGTGCTCGCGCCTACGGCTACCAGCTGCGCGAGGACGACCTGCTCTTCCGTCGCGGCATCATGTTCCAGCGCTTCGTCTCGGTGCCCTACGGGCGCATGCAGCTGATCGACGTCAACCGCGGCCCGCTCGCCCGCGCGCTCGGCCTGGCCGACCTGCGCTTCGTGACCGCCGCCGCGGCGACCGGCGTCAGCATCCCCGGGCTCGTCGACGGCGACGCCGAGGAGCTGCGCGATCGGCTCGTCGAGCTGGCGGAGTCGCGCCGGGCCGGCCTGTGAGCGAGGCTCCTGCGGCCGTCCGCGGCATCGAGACCGACCTCGCCGACGGGGAGTGGCACCGCCTGCACCCGGCGACGCCCGTGCTCAAGGGCGGGATCGGCCTGCTGGTCGTCCTCGGCCTCCTCATCACGAACCTCCGCGAGCGCCTGCTCGAGCTCTTCCTCCCCGGCCCCGGCGGCGATTACGAGAGCGGCGATCCGGTCGACGCGCTGATCGACCGCGGGCTGATCGGCTGGGCGCTGCTCGCCGTAGCGGCCGGTCTCGCCGTGGCCGTGCTCGCCTTCTGGCTGTCCTGGCGGATGCACACCTTCCGCATCACCGACGAGATCGTCGAGGTGCGCTCGGGCGTGCTGTTCCGCACCAACCGCCGCGCGCGGCTCGACCGCATCCAGGGCATCGCGGTGCAGCGCCCGCTGTTCGCCCGGCTGTTCGGCGCGGCCAAGCTCGAGGTCAGCGTCGCCGGCCAGGACGCGAACGTGCAGCTCTCCTACCTCGGCTCGCGGCTGGTCGACGCCCTCCGCCGCGACATCCTGCGGCTGGCCTCCGGCGTGCGCGAGCGGGAGGCGGTCGCGGGGGAGGCCCCGGCCGGCGGCTTCCTCGCGCGCCGGATCGAGGAGTTCGGCGAGCCGGCCGAGGACGCGCCGCCCGAGTCGGTCGTCTCGATCCCGCCGGGCCGGCTGCTCGGCTCGCTGGTGTTCAGCGGCTTCACGCTCTTCCTGCTGGTGTCGGTGGTCGCCGTCGTCTTCACCTCGGTCTACGGCTCGCCCTACGTGCTGTTCGCGATCCTGCCCGGTCTGATCGGCTCGGGCAGCTACTACGTCCGCCAGTTCGTCCGCTCGCTGCGCTACTCGATCGCGTCGACGCCCGACGGCGTCCGCGTCGGCTACGGCGTGCTCTCGACCAGCAGCGACACCCTGCCGCCCGGCCGGATCCACGCGGTCGAGATCACCCAGCCGCTGCTCTGGCGCCCGTTCGGCTGGTGGCAGGTGAAGATCGACCGGGCCGGCCACGCGGCCTCGCGCGGTGCGAACGGCGAGCCGAACACGACGATCCTGCCGGTCGGCGATCTCGCCGCGGTCGAGCGGGTCCTGTCGCTGCTGCTGCCGGGCGCGGACGAGGGCGCCGAGGCGACCCCGGTCGGCGACGCGCTGCGCCGCCGCGACGCCCCCGGCTTCACCAGCGCGCCCCGCTCGGCGATGCTGCTGCGCCCGTTCTCCTGGCGGCGCACGGGGTTCCGCCTCGCGGAGGACGTCGTGGTGCTGCGCAGCGGTGCCGTCTGGCGCCGCGTCACGGTCGTCCCGCTCGCCCGCATGCAGAGCGTCGGCGTGCAGCAGGGGCCGCTCCAGCGGATGCTCGGGTTGGCCTCCGCGCGCGTGCACACGGTCGCCGGGCCGGTGACGCCGCTGGTGCCGGTGATGAGCGTCGCCGACGGCCTCGCCTTCTTCGAGCGCGTGGGCCGGGCAGGGACTGCCGCGGCCGAGCGCGACGCCAGCCACCACTGGGGGCGGCGCGCCGTCGACGCCCCGACGCCCCGCGACGCGTGGGCCGCACCCGAGGGGGACCCGTATGCCTGACGCCCGCCGCGACGGACGCCTCGGCGTCGGGATCATCGGCGCCGGACCCGTCGGTCCGGTGCTCGGCGCCGCGCTCGCCAACGCCGGGCACGCCGTGATCGGCGTCGCCACGACGAGCGACGCCGGCCGCGAGCGCGTCGACGCACTGCTGCCGGGCGCCCCGGTGCTCGCGATCCCGGATCTCGTCGAGCGGAGCGAGCTGGTGATCATCGCCGTCCCGGGCGGCGAGATCGCCGCACTCGTCGCCGGACTCGCCGCCACCGGGGCCTGGCAGCCCGGGCAGCTCGTGCTGCACACCGCGGCCGAGCACGGCTTCGGTGTGCTCTCGCCGGCTCTCGCCTCGGGAGTCATCCCGCTCGCCGTGCACCCGGCGATGGCGTTCAGCGGCACGAGCCTCGACCTCGCCCGCCTCGCCGAGACCTACTTCGCGGTAACCGCGCCCGGCCCGGTGCTGCCCATCGCGCAGGCCCTCGTCGTCGAGATGGGCGGCGAGCCGGTCACCGTCGCGGAGGCGGACCGCGCCGCCTACGCCGAGGCCGTCTCGACCGCGACCACCTTCTCGACCGCCATCGTCGAGCAGGCCGCCGGCCTCCTTGCCGGCATCGGCGTCGACAAGCCCGGCTTCTTCCTCTCCAGCCTCGTCCGCTCCTCCGTCGACGACGCCCTCCGCCGCGCGGCCGGCTGACGCCCTCCTGCATGAACGGCGGCCCCCGCATGCTGGTCGAGTAGCGCCGCAGGCGCGTATCGAGACCCGCCGTCATCAGCAGGGCGGCTCTGCAGGCTCGTGTTCTGACGCTGGTGGATCTCGATACGCCCGCTGCGCGGGGTGCTCGATCAGCATGGTGGCGCCCGCTGCGCGGGGTGCTCGATCAGCGGTCTCCGCGTCGCCGGTAGGGTTCTCGGGTGATCAGCACCATCGAACGCATCGGCGAGCTCCGCGGGACGCTGCAGGAGGCGCGGCGCTCGGGGGCGCGCATCGCCCTCGTGCCGACCATGGGCGCGCTGCACGCCGGGCACCTCGCCCTCGTCGACCGGGCGCGCGAGATCGCGGACGTGGTCGTCGTGTCGATCTTCGTGAATCCGCTGCAGTTCGGCCCGAACGAGGACCTCGACCGCTACCCGCGCGACCTGGCGGCCGACGTCGCCCTGCTCGAGGAGCGCGGCGTCGAGCACGTCTTCGCGCCGAGCGTCGCCGAGATGTACCCGGACGGCCCCTCCTCCACCCGCGTCGTCGCCGGGGAGGTCGGCTCGCTCTACGAGGGCCGCTCGCGCCCCGGCCACTTCGACGGCATGCTGACCGTCGTCTCGAAGCTCCTCCACATCGTCCAGCCCGATGTCGCGATGTTCGGGCAGAAGGACGCGCAGCAGCTCTTCCTCGTCCGCAGGATGGTGCGCGACCTCGATCTGCCCGTCGCGATCGAGGGCGTGGCCACCGTCCGCGAGGAGGACGGCCTCGCGCTCTCCAGCCGCAACCGCTACCTCGACGCCCGCGAGCGCCGGGCCGCCCGCACGATCCCGCTCCTGCTCGAGGCCGCCGCCTCCGCCGCCGACCGCGGGCTCGACGCCGTCGTCGCCGCCGCGCAGTCCGCCTCGAGGGGCGAGCCGCTGGTTAAGCTGGACTACCTCGTCGTCGCGAATCCGGCGACGCTCCTGCCGGTCGACGACGACCACCGCGGCCCGGCCCTCGTGCTCGTCGCCGCGGTCGTCGGCTCCACCCGGCTCCTCGACAACGGCCCGATCCTGCTCGCCTGATCGCGCCCGCCGCCTCCAACCGAAAGCACCCGCGTTCTGACATGGTCGACACCCCCGGCACCCCCGTGCCCCCGTCCGAGCCCACGCCCGAGGAGGCCTCCGAGCAGAAGGCCGTGCGCCTGGCCAAGCGCGAGCGCCTGATCGAGCTCGCCGCCGACGACCTCGGCGGCGGCGCCTATCCCGTCTCCGTCCCGGTCACGGACACCATCGCGGCGGTGCGCGCGCGCCACGAGGGCATCGCGCCCGACGTGAGGACGGGTGAGCAGGTCGGCCTCGCCGGCCGCGTCGTCTTCCAGCGCAACACCGGCAAGCTCTGCTTCGCGACGCTGCAGGCGGGCGACGGCTCGCGGATCCAGGCGATGGTGTCGCTCGGCGACGTCGGCGAGGAGTCGCTGGCGAGCTGGAAGGAGCTCGTCGACCTCGGCGACCACCTCTTCGTCGCCGGCGAGGTCCTCTCCAGCAAGCGCGGCGAGCTGAGCGTCTGGGTCTCCGACTGGAGCATCGCGGCGAAGGCGATCCTCCCGCTGCCGAACCTGCACAACGAGCTCGGCGACGAGACCCGGATGCGCCAGCGCTACCTCGACCTGATCGTGCGCCCCCAGGCCCGAGAGACCGTGATCGCCCGCTCCACCGTCAACGCCTCGCTCCGGAGGACCTTCGTCGACCACGGCTTCCTCGAGGTCGAGACCCCGATGCTCCAGGTGATGCACGGCGGTGCCTCCGCCCGCCCCTTCGCCACGCACTCGAACGCCTTCGACACCGAGCTCTACCTCCGCATCGCGCCGGAGCTCTACCTCAAGCGCGCCGTCGTCGGCGGCATCGACCGCGTCTTCGAGATCAACCGCAACTTCCGCAACGAGGGCGCCGACTCGACGCACTCGCCCGAGTTCGCGATGCTCGAGGCGTACCAGGCCTACGGCGACTACTCGAGCATCGCCGACCTCACCCAGGAGCTGATCCAGAACGCGGCGCTCGCCGTCGCGGGCTCGCACGTGGTCACCTGGGCCGACGGCACCGAGTACGACCTCGGCGGCGAGTGGGACCGGATCTCGATGTACGAGAGCCTCTCACTGGCCGCCGGCATCGCGATCACGCCGGAGACCCCGCTGGTCGAGCTCGAGACCCTCGCCGCGCGCGAGGGCGTCGAGGTGCATGTGCCCACCCACGGCAAGTACGTCGAGGAGCTCTGGGAGCACTTCGTCAAGGGCGGCCTCGTCCGGCCGACCTTCGTCATGGACTTCCCCGTCGACACCTCGCCGCTCGTGCGCGCGCACCGGAGCATCCCGGGCGTCGTGGAGAAGTGGGACCTCTACGTCCGCGGCTTCGAGCTGGCCACCGGCTACTCCGAGCTGATCGACCCGGTCGTGCAGCGCGAGCGCTTCGTCGAGCAGGCGCAGCAGGCCGCGGCCGGCGACGACGAGGCGATGCGCCTCGACGAGGACTTCCTCCGCGCGCTCGAGCACGGCATGCCGCCGACCGGCGGCATGGGCATGGGCATCGACCGCCTGCTGATGGCCGTCACCGGTCTGGGGATCCGCGAGACCATCCTCTTCCCGCTGGTCAAGTAGGTTCGAGGGCGTGGTCAGGGCATCCAGCATCGTCGCGACGGTCGTCGCGGGAGTTCTCACGCTCGCGCAGTTCGGCGTGGGCGCGGCGGTCGCCACCTCGGTGCTCGTCGACTCGGCGGACCTCGGCCGGGCGCTCGCCGATCAGCGGGCCGCGCAGTCGTTCACTCCCGACGGCACGATCACCGGCTTCGCGGACCGCACCGCGATGTCGACCCGCGGCCGCGCGCTCTACTACGCCTCGAACCCCTCGGTGGAGCCGACGGCCGGCTTCAACGCGCTCTGCGGCTACGGCGCCTCCGACGAGATCGTGCTCGGCTGCTACACCGGCAGCGACATCTACATCTCCGACGTCGAGAACCCCGACCTCGACGGGATCCGCGACGTCACCGCCGCCCACGAGATGCTGCACGCCGCGTGGGTGCGGATGGACGCGGCCGAGCAGGCCGAGGTCGGCGCCCAGCTGGAGGCGGCCTACGCCGCGCTCCCGCAGGACGGCCCGATCGCGGAGCGCCTGGAGCTCTACCGCACCGGCGGGCTGGGCGAGCGCGTCAACGAGCTGCACTCGATCCTCGGCACCGAAGTCGCCGATCTGCCGCCCGCGCTGGAGGCGCACTACGCCGAGTACTTCGCCGACCGCTCGATCGTGGTCGGCCTGAACGCCCAGTACGAGGCCGTCTTCACCGATCTCGAGAACCGGATCACCGAGCTGGTCGCCCGCATCGACGCGATGTACGCGGACCTCACGGCGCGCATCGACGCCAACAACGCCGAGTACGACGCGCTGAACGCCGAGATCGACTCGTTCAACGCCCGGGCGGACAGCGGCGACTTCGCCTCGGACGCCGCCTTCGACGCCGAGCGGGCCGACCTGCTCGCGCGGGGCGCCGCGATCGACGCCACCCGGGCCGCGATCGACACCGACGTGGCGGTCTACGACGGCCTGCGCTCCGAGCTCGAGGGGCTGAACGCCGACGCGTCGGCCCTCAACCGCTCGATCGAGAGCAGCTGAGCGCCCTCAGCTGTCGGCCCGCGCGTCCGCCGGCGCCGCTGTTCGCTGAGCGGCCGCTCCGGGCCCGCTCCCGGCCCGGCCGGGTAGGATCGCCCCCATGGACTGGGAGCTGTGGAATCAAGGACTGTGGGCACTCGTGCCGACCGTCACCATCGGCCTCCTCTTCTGGTTCATCATGCGCGCGCTGATCCGCTCGGACCGCAACGAGCGCCGCGCCTACGACCGCATCGAGGCGCAGGAGCGGGCCCGCCGCGGTCTGCCCCCGCGCGACGCCGCGTAGAGCCCGAGGTGAACGGACCGGACTGGTCGCTCGTCCTCGCGGTGGGCGCCATCGTCGTCGAGCTCGTCGTCCGCGTGATCGCGGTCATCGTGGTCCCGCGCAACCGCCGCCCGACCACCGGCCTCGCCTGGCTGATGGCGATCTTCCTGATCCCCTACGTCGGCATCCTGCTCTTCCTCTTCATCGGCAGCTACCGCCTCCCGCGCAAGCGCCGGCGCAAGCAGGAGGAGATCAACCGCTTCATCCTCGAGTCGACGGAGGGCATCGACCGGGTCGCGCGCAACCACCCGTGGCCGCTCTGGCTCGAGTCGGTCGTCACGCTCAACCGCAACCTCGGCGCGATGCCCCTCGTCGGCGGCAACGACGCCCGGCTGCAGGGCGGCTACGAGCAGACGATCCGGGCGATGGCCGACGAGATCGACCGGGCCCGCAGCTACGTGCACTGCGAGTTCTACATCCTCGCCGCCGACACGACGACGGCTCCCTTCTTCGACGCTCTCGACCGCGCGGTCGCGCGCGGCGTGACGGTGCGGATCCTGCTCGATCACATCGCGTCGATCCGCGTCCCCGGCTACTACACCGGCACGCACCGCCGCCTCAGGGCGCTGGAGCGGGCCGGCGCGCACTGGTCCTACATGCTCCCCGTGCGCCCCTGGCTCGGCCAGTACCAGCGGCCCGATCTGCGCAATCACCGCAAGCTGCTGATCGTGGACGGCAACGCCGCCTTCATGGGCTCGCAGAACGTCGTCGACTCCAGCTACAACAAGCGCGGCAACATCCGGCGCGGCCTGCACTGGCACGACCTGATGGTGCGCCTCGAGGGCCCGGTGGTGCAGGGCATCAACGCCATCTTCATCACCGACTGGTACAGCGAGACGGACGAGCTGCTCCTGCGCGAGTCGGCGCCGATGGAGGCGCTGCAGCAGCGCGACACGATCGACTGCCAGGTGGTGCCGAGCGGGCCGGGCTTCGACGGCGAGAACAATCTCCGCCTCTTCCTCGCACTGCTCTACTCGGCGCAGAAGTCGATCATCATCACGAGCCCGTACTTCGTCCCCGACGAGGCGATGCTCTACGCGATCACCACCGCCACCCGCCGCGGCGTGCACGTCGAGCTCTTCGTCTCCGAGATCGGCGACCAGGCCGTGGTCTACCACGCGCAGCGCTCCTACTACGAGACGCTGCTCACCGCGGGCGTGCGGATCTGGATGTACCGCAAGCCCACGATCCTGCACGCGAAGCACTTCACCATCGACGACGACGTCGCCGTGATCGGCTCGAGCAACATGGACATGCGCTCCTTCACGCTCAACCTCGAGGTGTCGCTGATGGTGCGCGGCGCGGACTTCGTCGAGGACCTCCGGGAGGTGCAGCAGGACTACCGGGAGCACTCCCGGGAGCTGACGCTGCGGGAGTGGCGGCAGCAGCCGCTGCGCTCGACGATCCTCGACAATCTCGCCCGGCTCACCTCGGCCCTCCAATAGGGGATCTTCGAGCTTCGCTCAGGGATGGCGAGACTCCCTCAGTTCTTGTTACGCTCCGAAGGCGAGCGTTCGTCGACGTTCGCTCACCTTCGAACGGAGTCGCCACCGTGATCCCTCGCCCCGCTCATCGCAATCCGCTCTGCATCCCGCTCAGCGCCGGCGCCCGAGCCGTCCGGCTCCGCGGCTCGGAGGGCGTCGCCGCGCTCCGCCGCACGGTCGACGTGTCGGTCCCGACGACGGCGGGGTTCCGGATGGACCTCGCCATCGCCGCGACCGAGCGCGTCCGCGTGCTGCACGTCGTCTCGACGCCGTTCGCGATCCGCTGGCCAGGGTCGAGCGCGGTCGACGGCTCCTCCGTCTTCGTGCTGCCGATGGAGGGCTCGCTCGCCGTCGACGCGTCGGCCGACCTGCTCGAGGTCGACGAGGGCGGGCTCGCCCTCTCCACGGAGGACCCGGTCGTCGTCCGCTCGTCCCGCCCGGTCCGCCTCCTCGTGCTCTGCGCCGACAACGGCGTCTCGGAGCGCCGTCGCGCCGACCCCGTCCGGGTCGTCCCCGCCACCTCGACCACCGCGACTGCGCGGACGATGCTGCGGGCGTTCCTCGCCGAGCTCGACCCCGAGAACGCGGTGCAGGCCGAGTACCTCGAGGGCACCGTCCTGCGCCTCGCCCGGCTGCTCGGCTCGGAGCGGGAGGAGGGCACGCGCGAGCGCCTCGGCCTGCACGACATGGTCGAGGCCGCCCTGCAGGTCATCCAGGCCGACTTCAGCGACCCCACGCTCGACCCGAGCACGGTGGCGCGGCGCTGCCGGGTCAGCCTGCGCACGCTGCAGCGCGCGGTGGCGGACGAGCGCGGCTCGACCCTCCGGAAGCTCATCTCGGACGTCCGCACCGAGAACGCACTGCGACTCGTCGGGACGCCGGACTCTGCCGCGCTGCCGCTGAGCGACATCGCCCGGCGCTCCGGCTTCTCCTCGCCCGAGCGGCTGCGGCGGGCCATCGCGACGGAGACCGGGCTGTCGCCGAGCGAGTACCGGCGCCGGCTGAACGGCGAGGACCTCGCCGCGGGCTGAGCGGACCCGCGCCCCCGGCTCGCGCTTGCGGGTCGCCGCGCCGTGCGCAAGGCCCTGGCCCGCCCGAGAAGCCCGGCGTAGCGTCGGAGCGTCCTCAGCACGGTGCGGGCGACCGGTCCTCGCGGGCCGGCTCTTCAGAAGGGAAACGTCATGGCGGCGAGCAGAACGACGCGCATCCTCATCCTCGGCGGCGGCTACGTCGGCCTCTACACGGCCTGGGGCCTCGAGAAGCTCCGCGGGGCGACGCCGATCGACGTCACCGTCGTCGAGCCGAACCCCTACATGACCTACCAGCCGCTCCTCCCCGAGGTGGCGGGCGGGCACGTCCAGCCCCGGCACGTCACCGTGCCGCTGGTGCAGGCGCTCAAGCGCACCCGGATCGTGCGCGGCGCGATCACCGGCGTCAGCATCGCCGACCGGTCGGCGACGGTCGCGGCGATCGACGGCACCAGCCGCACGCTGCCGTTCGATCACGTCGTCTTCGCGCTCGGAGCGGTGACCCGCACCTTCCCGACACCCGGTCTCGCCGAGCACGCGATCGGCTTCAAGACCGTCGAGGAGGCCGCGCACCTGCGCGACCGCGTCATCGAGAACATCGCGAAGGCCGCTCTGACCACCGACCCGGTCGAGCGGCGGCGCCTGCTCACCTTCGTCTTCGTCGGCGGCGGCTACACGGGGGTCGAGGCGCTCAGCGAGCTGCTCGACCTCAGCCGCCGCACCCTCGCCGCGCAGCCGTCGCTGTCGATGGGCGACGTCACCTGGCACCTCGTCGAGGCGCTCGACCGCGTCGCGCCGGAGGTCGGCCAGGAGCTCTCGGTCTGGACGCTCGACCACCTCCGCGAGCGCGGCGTGCACGTGCACCTGAAGACGACGATGCCCTCCTGCGAGGACGGCGTGGTCGAGCTCTCCAGCGGCGAGCGGATCCCCGCGGCGACGATCGTCTGGACCGCCGGCGTCAAGCCGAACCCGATCCTCGACGCGACGGACGCGCCGCGCGGACCGAAGGGCCACGTCATGGCCGACGCGCGCCTGCGCGTGATCACGGAGGACGGCGAGCCCGTCGGGGCGGCCTGGGCCGCCGGCGACGGCGCGCAGGTGCCCGACCTGACCGCCGCGAAGCAGCCCGCCTACTACCCGCCGAACGCGCAGAACGCGGTCCGGCAGGCCAAGCTGCTGGCGCGGAACATCATCGGCGACATCACCG
Organism: Rathayibacter sp. VKM Ac-2804; assembly: GCF_009866655.1. NCBI lineage: Bacteria > Bacillati > Actinomycetota > Actinomycetes > Micrococcales > Microbacteriaceae > Rathayibacter > Rathayibacter sp. VKM Ac-2804. The sequence goes on along the minus strand of NZ_CP047420.1, from coordinate 3,685,854 downwards.
GTGGCGCGGTCGAGGAGTACCGCCACGCCTCCGTGGGCACGGTCGCCGAGTACGGGATCGGCAAGGGCGCCGGGCTGATCAAGGGCGTGAAGCTGCGCGGGGTGCCCGCCTGGCTCGCCCACCGCGCGTACCACGGGGCGGCGATGCCGACCTTCGATCGCAAGTGGCGGATCATCGCCGGCTGGATCGTCGACGCGGTCTCCCGACGCGACCTCTCGCCGATGAGCGCCCTGCAGGACCCGCGGCGCGCCTTCCGCGAGACCGCCGAGGCGACGGACCGCGAGGCGGCCGAGAAGCGCGCCGCGAAGGAGAAGGAGAAGGCGGCCGAGGCCTCCTGACCCGGCCGCTGCCGGCGCGCCGGATCAGGCGCGCCGGCGCGGCTTCAGCCGGACCGTCGGCAGCGTCGGCGCGGGCAGCGCTCGACCCGGGTAGCCCGCGACCGTGCCGAACGGGCCGTGTGCGTCGCCGCCCGCGATGACGTCGTCCTGCCAGCGCTCGCGCGCCGCGGCGACGTCGTCGTGGCTGCGGCCGACGAAGTTCCACCACATCACCAGCTGCTCGGGGAACGGCTCGCCGCCGATCAGCACGACGCGGGCGCCCTCGTCGCCGGCGGTCAGCACCAGCGTGCCGCGACCCGGCGCGAGGTAGGCGAGGTCGGAGCGCCGCACGTCCACGCCGTCGACGCCGACCGGGCCGGCGTCCACGAGCACGCCGTGCTCCCAGGCGATGTCGAGCGGGATCTCGACCCGCGCGCCCGGCTCCAGGTCGAGCTGCGCCGCGACGAGCGGGGTGAAGACGCTCGCGGGCACGGAGGCGCCGAGCAGCTCGCCGACGAAGACCTGCGCCACCGCGCCGGGCAGCGCGACCCGCACTCCGCGGTGGTGCTCGAAGAACGGATCGCCGAGGCGGGCCTCCTCGGGCAGCGCCACCCAGAGCTGCACGCCGTGCAGGACGGGCTGGGCGCCGGTGGAGACCTCGGAGTGCGAGATGCCGCGCCCGGCGGTCATCAGGTTCAGCTCGCCGGGCCGCACCAGCTGGTGGCTCCCGACGCTGTCGCGGTGGTCGATCTCGCCCTCGAAGAGCCAGCTGACGGTCTGCAGCCCGGTGTGCGGGTGCGGCGGGACGTCCATGCCCGCCTCCTCGCCGAGGCGCACGGGGCCGTAGTGGTCGGCGAAGCACCAGGCTCCGATCGTGGAGCGCGAGCGCTGGGGGAGCGTGCGCCGCACCTCGATCGCGCGGGGTCCGCCGAGCGGCACGAGGCGCGCCTCGAGGATCTCCACGGGCGACGTCGCGGCGGGCTCGGAGGCGACCGCGTGCTCGTCCGGATGCTCCTCCAGATTGCTCATGCCTGAACTCTATGCCTGTGCATGGAAATAGCCCCTCACGCCCAGGGCGAACAGGGGGTCCGACCGGGGGGAGCGCTGGCTACAGTCGAGCTATCGGAGCCCACCCCTGCGGGTTCTGTAGGGAGTGACAGCATGTTCGAGAGATTCACCGATCGCGCACGGCGCGTCGTCGTCCTGGCCCAAGAAGAGGCCAAGATGCTCAATCACAACTACATCGGGACCGAGCACATCCTGCTCGGCCTGATCCACGAGGGCGAGGGAGTGGCCGCCAAGGCGCTCGAGTCCCTCGGCATCTCGCTCGACGCGGTGCGCGAGCAGGTCCAGGACATCATCGGCCAGGGGCAGCAGCAGCCCACCGGCCACATCCCCTTCACGCCGCGTGCGAAGAAGGTCCTCGAGCTGTCCCTGCGCGAAGCGCTGCAGCTCGGCCACAACTACATCGGGACCGAGCACATCCTGCTCGGCCTCATCCGCGAGGGCGAGGGCGTCGCCGCACAGGTGCTCGTCAAGCTGGGCGCCGACCTCAACCGGGTGCGCCAGCAGGTCATCCAGCTCCTCTCGGGCTACCAGGGCAAGGAGCAGGTCGCCGTGGGCGGTGAGCAGCAGCAGCCTCAGGGCGGCTCGCAGATCCTCGACCAGTTCGGACGCAACCTCACGCAGGCGGCGCGCGACAACAAGCTCGACCCGGTCATCGGGCGCGAGAAGGAGATCGAGCGGGTCATGCAGATCCTCTCCCGCCGCTCCAAGAACAACCCCGTCCTGATCGGCGAGCCCGGCGTCGGCAAGACCGCCGTCGTCGAGGGCCTCGCCCAGGCGATCGTGCGCGGCGACGTGCCCGAGACGCTGAAGGACAAGCAGCTCTACACGCTCGACCTCGGCTCGCTCATCGCCGGCTCCCGCTACCGCGGAGACTTCGAGGAGCGCCTGAAGAAGGTCACGAAGGAGATCCGCACCCGCGGCGACATCATCACCTTCATCGACGAGATCCACACCCTCGTCGGCGCAGGGGCCGCGGAGGGCGCGATCGACGCCGCCTCGATCCTCAAGCCGCTGCTCGCCCGCGGCGAGCTGCAGACCATCGGCGCGACCACGCTCGACGAGTACCGCAAGCACTTCGAGAAGGACGCCGCGCTCGAGCGCCGCTTCCAGCCGATCCAGGTCGCGGAGCCGTCGCTGCCCCACACGATCAACATCCTCAAGGGCCTGCGCGACCGCTACGAGGCGCACCACAAGGTGTCCATCACCGACGGCGCGATCGTCTCCGCCGCCAACCTCGCGGACCGCTACATCAGCGACCGCTTCCTCCCCGACAAGGCCATCGATCTGATCGACGAGGCCGGCGCGCGCCTGCGCCTCTCGATCCTCTCGGCCCCGCCGGAGCTGCGCGAGTTCGACGACAAGATCGCCGTCGTCCGCACCGCGAAGGAGGCCGCGATCGAGGACCAGGACTTCGAGAAGGCCGCGTCGCTCCGCGACGAGGAGAAGCAGCTGCTCGGTGAGCGCCTGCGCCTCGAGAAGAAGTGGAAGTCGGGCGACGTCAAGGCGACCGGTGTCGTCGACGAGGGCCTGATCGCCGAGGTCCTCGCCCAGGCGACGGGCATCCCGGTCTTCAAGCTGACCGAGGAGGAGTCCTCGCGGCTCGTCTTCATGGAGAAGGCGCTGCACCAGCGCGTCATCGGGCAGGAGGAGGCCATCGCGGCCCTCTCGCGCACGATCCGCCGCACGCGCGCCGGCCTCAAGGACCCCAAGCGCCCCTCGGGATCGTTCATCTTCGCCGGCCCCACGGGCGTCGGAAAGACCGAGCTCGCCAAGGCGCTCGCGGAGTTCCTCTTCGACGACGAGAACGCGATGATCTCGCTCGACATGTCGGAGTACGGCGAGAAGCACACCGTCTCGCGTCTGTTCGGCGCCCCTCCCGGGTTCGTCGGCTTCGAGGAGGGCGGCCAGCTCACCGAGAAGGTCCGCCGCAAGCCGTTCAGCGTGGTCCTCTTCGACGAGATCGAGAAGGCCCACCCCGACATCTTCAACTCGCTCCTCCAGATCCTCGAGGAGGGTCGTCTGACCGACGGCCAGGGGCGCGTCGTCGACTTCAAGAACACCGTCATCATCATGACCACCAACCTCGGTGCGCGTGACATCGCCGGTGGTCCCGTCGGGTTCCAGATCGAGGGCGACAACGCCACCGGCTACGACCGCATGCGCGGCAAGGTCAACGAGGAGCTGAAGAAGCACTTCAAGCCCGAGTTCCTCAACCGCGTGGACGACGTCATCGTCTTCCCGCAGCTGTCGAAGCCGGAGCTGCTCCAGATCGTCGACCTGTTCATCGGCCGCCTCGGCGACCGCCTGCTCGACCGCGACATGACGGTGGAGCTGACGCAGTCGGCCAAGGAGCGGCTGATCGAGGTCGGCTTCGACCCGGCCCTCGGCGCCCGCCCCCTGCGCCGCGCGATCCAGCGCGAGATCGAGGACCAGCTGTCCGAGCAGATCCTGCACGGCCAGCTCGGCTCCGGAGACCACGTGCACGTGGACTTCCTCGAGAACAAGTTCGTGTTCACGACGACGCCGCGCCTGATCTCGATCAGCGCCGGTGCGACGGCGGGAGCGGCGACCGCCGGCCCGGCGACGCCCGACCTGATGGCGTAGCACAGGAGCACCGCAGCACGACAGCGAGCCCGTCCCTCCCTCCGGAGGGGCGGGCTCGTCGTCGTTCGGCCCTACGCTGGACGGATGGCCGATTGGAAGTACCCGGTGCGCCGCGCGCGCACGAGCGACGTCCCCTTCATCCAGGAGCTCAGCGAGCCGCTCGTGAACGAGCGCATCCTCCTGGGCAAGGACCGCGTGGTGCTCTACGGCGCGGTCCAGGAGTTCCGCATCGCGGAGGACGGCGAGGGCACGGCCATCGGCTGCGGCGCGCTGCACGTGATGTGGGACGACATCGCGGAGGTGCGCACTCTCGCCGTCTCGCAGGACTGGCTCGGCCGCGGGGTCGGCCACCACATCCTGGAGCGCCTCGAGAACGACGCGCGGGAGCTCGGTCTGAAGCGCCTGTTCTGCCTGACCTTCGAGGTCGGCTTCTTCGAGCGCCACGGCTACGCGCCGATCGGCGAGAAGGTCGTCGACCCCGAGGTGTACGCCGAACTGCTGCGCTCGCCCGACGAGGGCGTGGCCGAGTTCCTCGACCTCGCCCGGGTGAAGCCGAACACGCTCGGCAACACCCGCATGCTCAAGACGCTCTGAGCGCGCGCACGTCGTAGCCTGTGTCGGTGACTCCGCCTCCCCGCCGCCTGCCCTCCCGGGTCTACCGGCGGCGCAGGGCCGGCCTGATCCTCGCGCTGCTGGTGATCGTCGCCGGGATCGCCGCGCTGGTCTCGCTCCAGCCCTGGGCGGGCGGACGCGGAGCCGCCGAGAGCGCGAGTCCGACGGCGTCCGCGCTGCCGACGCTCTACCCGTCGACGGCGCCGGAGGGCTCACCGCCCGCGGACGCTGCCGCCTGCACCGCGGACACCGTCGCGGTCACGGCCGTGACCGACGCGACGAGCTACGGGCCGGACGAGGCGCCGCAGCTCTCGCTGTCGCTCGCCAACATCTCCAGCGCCGACTGCGTGATCAACGCCGGGACGAGCGGGCAGGTCTTCACGATCACCAGCGGCTCGGACCCGGTCTGGACCTCGACCGACTGCCAGACGGGCGCGGCGGACCTCGAGATCCTGCTGCAGGCGGGCACCTCGGTCACGGGCAGCTCGATCACCTGGGACCGCACCCGCTCCTCGGCCGACACCTGCTCCGGCGGGCGCGAGGCGGTCGAGGCGGGCGGCGCGGCGTACAACCTGTCGGTGTCGGTCGCGGGGATCCCCTCGGGCTCGACGACGCAGTTCCTGCTGCAGTAGGCCGGTCATCGCGCCCCGGCTGTCGCCCTTGAGGGGGAGGTGGCGCGGGACACGCGCGCGTACGCTCGCGGACATGATGTGGATGCTCGGCCGGCTCCTGTCCGCGACGACGTCGAGGGGCCGGGGCTCCGGAGTGCGCGGAGCGGGGCTCCCGGGGGGAGCGGCCGTGGTGATGCTCCTGGCCGCACTGGCGGGGGCACCCGCGGCGACGGCGGGACCGCTGGCGGCGGTTCACGAGGCCGAGCCGGTCGCCGCGGCTTTCGTCGGCGCCGCTCCCGTCGGCGGGCCGGCACGCGGCGTGGACGACTTCCGCTTCTCCCGCTACGCCGTCGACTACGACCTCGGCCGCGACGCCGAGGGGCGTTCGACGCTGACGACGGTCGAGACCTTCGTCGCGGAGTTCCCCGAGGACCAGAACCGCGGGATGCAGCGGGCGATCCCGCTCGAATACCAGGGCTACCCGACCGGCGTCGACCTGGTGTCGGTGACGGACGGAGAGGGGCGGACGCGGCCCGTCGACACCGAGACCGAGGACGGGATCCTGCTCGTGACGAGTGCCGCGGACGGCTTCGTCAGCGGCAGTCAGACCTACGTCTTCACCTACACCCAGCACGACGTGACGCTGCCCGGCTCCGGCACGAGCAGCGGCGAGGACGAGTTCTACTGGGACGCCAACGGCACAGCCTGGCGCCAGCCCTTCGACCGGTACGACATCACGATCCGGCTCACCGGCGGACTCGTCGACGCAGCGACCGGCACCTCCGCCTGCTACCGCGGCGCGGCCGGGTCCACCGACGGCTGCTCGATCGGCCGCGACGGCGCCGTGGTGACCGCGAGCGGGACCGATCTGGCGGCGTACGAGAACGTGACGGTCGCGGTCGGCTTCGCTCCCGGGACCTTCACGCCGCGCGACGACGGCTACTTCGCCTCCGCCTGGGCGTGGGTGCAGCTGGGGTCGCTGCTGGTGCTGCTCGGGGTGCTCGTCGCGGCGGTCCACCGGCGGGCGACGGTGCTGCGCGACGCCCCCGGGCGTCCGACGGTGATCGCCGAGTACGAGCCGCCCGCCCAGGGGCTCTTCCTCTCGGCGGCGCTGCGCGGCAGGTCGTGGAACGCGCCGGCCACGGCGCTCCTGGACGCGGCGGTCCGCGGGCTGGTCCGGGTCGAGGAGAAGGAGTCGGCGAAGGGCGGGTCGGCGAAGAAGCCGGCGTTCCTGCTCCGGGTGCTCGACCCCGCGACGGCCTCGCCGCGACGCGCCGGCCGGCCGCGGGCGATCCCTCCCGTGGACCGCGAGTTCTTCGACATCGCCTTCGGTGCGGCGCCCCGGCCGGGCGAGGTCCGCGATCTGAGCGAGAAGGACAAGGAGCTCGGGAAGGCCGTGTCGGCGTTCCAGACGGGGATGTCGAAGCGGGTGACGCAGGAGGGGCTGCGGCGACCGGGAACGGTGCGCGGCTCGGTGCTCCTGGCCCTGCTGGCGGTGGTCGCGTCGATCGGCGCCGTCCTAGGCGGTGCACTGCTGCTGGTCGCGAAGCTCGGCGGGCCGCTCCCGTTCGTCCTGGTGCTCGTGGCGGTCGCGCTGGGCGCCGCGATCTGCGTCCTCCTCGCGAAGGTGCCGCTGACGGCGGCGGGCGCGGAGCTGCGCGATCACCTGAAGGGGCTGACGCTGTATCTGCGGCTGGCCGAGGCCGACCGCTTCGCCATGCTGCAGTCGCCCCGGGGCGCCGACCGTCGCAGCGTCGGGCCGATCGAGGTGGTCGAGGTCACCGAGCGGCTGTTGCCGTGGGCCGTCCTCCTCGGTCTCGAGAAGGAGTGGTCGGCGGCGCTGGCTAGCGCGTACGAGCAGACGGGGGAGAGCCCGGGCTGGTACTCGGGGCGGGCCGGCTTCCAGGCGGCGGCGTTCGCCGGGAGCGTCGCGTCGTTCTCCTCGTCCGCGTCGAGCTACGTCGGGTCGTCGTCGAGCTCGTCGAGCGGCGGCGCGGGCGGCGGCGGCAGCTCCGGTGGCGGCGGCGGAGGCGGCGGCGGAGGCGGGGTCTAGCCCGCTCGGTGCCGCCTCTCGCGGGGCCTGCGCGGCGTGCGGCTCGGCGTGCCGCCCTCAGCCGACCGGGATGCGGGCGGGCACGGGCACGAGGGCGTGTGTGATCGCGCTCGACAGCGTGAAGGCGCTGGAGTCGAGGTGGGAGGGGTGGCCGAGCCGGGTGGCCTCGTTGGCCCGCTGCTTGGCGCCGGAGGCCGGGCGGATGTCTCCGGAGAGGCTGATCTCGCCGAAGGCCGCGATCCCGGGGCGCAGCGGGGTGTAGGCGTGCGCCGAGGCGATGGCGACGGCGATGGCGAGGTCGGCGGCCGGCTCCATCAGCTTCACTCCGCCGACGGTCGAGACGTAGACGTCGCAGCGGCGCAGCGGGATGCCCGCCTGGCGCTCGAGCACCGCCAGGATCATCGCGACCCGCGACGCGTCGACACCGTTGGTGACGCGGCGCGGGTGGTCGCCGTCGTTCGCGATGACGAGGGCCTGGATCTCGACGGGCAGGGCGCGGCGCCCCTCCATCGCGACGGTGACGCAGATGCCCGGGGTGGGGAAGCGGGTGCGGCTGAGGAAGAGGCCGCTGGGGTCGGGGATCTCGGCGATGCCCTCGGCGGTCATCTCGAAGCAGCCGACCTCGTCGGTCGGGCCGAACCGGTTCTTGAGCGAGCGGACGAAGCGGAGCGCCGTCTGGCGGTCGCCCTCGAAGTGGCAGACGACGTCGACGAGGTGCTCGAGCAGGCGCGGGCCGGCGATCGAGCCGTCCTTGGTGACGTGGCCGACGAGGACGAGGGGGAGCGCGCGCTCCTTGCAGACCCGGATGAGCGTCGCCGCGACCTCGCGGACCTGGCTCGGACCGCCGGGCAGGCCGTCCACCGTGTCGCTCGCCACGGTCTGCACGGAGTCGACGATGAGGAGGTCCGGCCGGACCTCGTCGATCTGGCCGAGGACCGTGGCGAGGTCGGTCTCGGCGGCGAGGAAGAGGCTGTCGTGCATGGCGCCGGTGCGCTCGGCGCGCATCCGCACCTGGGCGGCGGACTCCTCCGCGCTGACGTAGAGCACGCGCTGACCCTCGGCTGCGGCGCGGGAGGCGACCTCGAGCAGCAGGGTCGACTTGCCGACGCCCGGCTCGCCGGAGAGGAGGACGACGGCGCCGTTGACGATGCCGCCGCCGAGCACGCGGTCGAGCTCGCCGACGCCCGTGGGCCGGTGCGCGGCGGAGGTGGTCTCGATCTGCGTGATCGGCTTCGCGAGCCGCGCCGCGGTGGGCGCGACGGCGGCCACCGCGCGGACCAGGCCGGTGCGCTCGGTGCTCTCGATCACGGAGCCCCACTGCTGGCACTCGCCGCAGCGGCCGACCCACTTCGCGGTCGTCCAGCCGCACTCGGAGCAGCGGTAGGCGGCGGTGCGCGTCTTCGAGGAGGCCATGGGGTCCTTCCGGGCCGGGGGGGAGTGCGGGGGGAGTGGAGCACCGGCGACACTACGGCCGGCCTCCGACATCGGAGCGTTCCTTCGAACGTGTCTTCGACGATAGCGGGTGCCGCCGACACCGCGACGCGCCGCGCCCGGACGGTGGAGAGTGCGTCCACCCGGCTCGCGGGGGAGGAGTCCTGCGGGTGCCCGAGCGGCGCGCGGGCGGTGTCGGTCGTCTGCGGAAGACTGAGCACATGTCCTCGACGGTGCACACCCTCAAGTCCGGCCGCGCGCTCGGAGTCACCTGGTCCGGCCCGGAGGACGCCGAGCACGTCGTCGTGCTCGCGCACCCGGCGCCCGGGGCCGCCGGCCTCGACCCGGACCCCGCGACGACCGCCCGGCACGGCGTGCGACTCCTCTCGTTCGACCGCCCCGGCTACGGCGCCTCGGCGCTGCTCACGGATCTCGATCCCGCCGGTGCCGGCGCCGGCGCGAGTCCGGAGCAGGCCGCCGCTGACATCGCCGAGTACCTCGCCACCGTGGGCATCGCCTCCGTCAGCGCGGCCGGCTGGTCGGCGGGCGGCCTCGTCGCCCTCGCCCTCTCGGCCAACTACCCGGGCCTCGTCGAGCGCGTCGCCGTGCTCGGCACGCCCGCGCCCGACGACGCCGTGCCATGGGTCGGCGAGCAGAACCGGGCCATGCTCGAGCAGCTGCGCGAGCTGCCGCTGGACGAGGCCGTCCGCTCCCTCGCGGCCGCGCTCGACACGGCGTTCGGTCCGTCGCCCAGCCCCGAGTCGCTGCTCGGCGTGCTCGGCGGGGACGCCGCCGACGCGGACGTGCTCGAGGCGCCCGGCGTCCGCGAGCGGATCCTGGCGATGCTCGAGCGCGCTGTCGCCCAGGGCAACCTCGGCCAGGCCGCGGACATCGTCGGCTACACCCTGCAGGAGTGGGGCTTCGCGGTCGAGACGGTCGACGCTCCGGCGCTCCTCCTCTACGGCGCGGACGACGCCGCCGTCGGCCGCCTGCACGGCGAGTGGTACGCCGCCCGCCTGCCGGACTCGCGCCTCGAGGTCGTGCCCGGTCGCGGCCACCTGCTCGCCGTCTCCGAGTGGGAACGCGTGCTCGCCTTCCTCCTGCCCGGGCCCGCCTGAGCCGCGGCTCTGCGGTCCGACCCGCGCCCGGTCGCGGTTCCCGCGCCGATTGGCGGGATTCCTGAGCCTCGCGTACACTCGTCCTCGGTACCGTGTCCGAGCGGCCGAAGGAGCATGTCTCGAAAACATGTGTGGGCTTGCGTCCACCGTGGGTTCAAATCCCACCGGTACCGCCAGTCAGAACCCCCGAGTCAGCGAGAGCCGACCGGGGGTTCTGTCGTTCCCGTGCCTTTCGCTGATGAGTCGCACAAAGACGAAGGGCGATTCCTCCCTGGGGCGCAGCCGGCCGTGTCGGCGGTCGAGCGGATGACGTCCTTGCCTGGGCTCTCGGTCGTCAACATGGCGAGAGCTGCCTCTCGCATGGTGAAGGACGCAGGTCTGGCAGATGACACCGACAGCGCGAGCAGCGATCAGGGGCCTGACGCACGGCGCGTTCGTGGGAGCGACGGGCGACAGACGTCGTCTGAGTGAGAGGAAGAAGGCGCTTGGTCACCCGACGCCGACCGTGGTCTCGTCGATCGAACGCTCGACGCAGAAATCGAAGAAGAGTCCGAGCGCTCCGGCACGGTAGAGGCGATCGCACGAAGCCGATCGTTTCGAGGTCCTCTCCCTCCGGTCGCGAGGATCGAGGGATACGAGCGCGTCGTTCCGGGCAGTGCCGAGAAGATCGTCGATGCGCATGTCGCGAACGAACACGCTCGCGCGGGAGCGCTGACTCGGCTCACCAGGGCGGAATCCTTCGGTGTGATCGTCGGAACCATCGGGGCGCAGCTTCTCGCCATCGGGGGCCTCGCAGCCGGCGTCGTGCTCATCGTTCAGGGCTTCCCGGCGGAGTCGTTGCTCGGCTTCGTGCCGGCGGTGATCAGTTCCGGTGCGCTCGTCGTCTCAGCAGTCAGGGGCAACAGGGTCGACTAGTTCTGTGAGCTGATCCCACCTGCGCCGCGGGGAGCCTGGTGCGCTGCTTCTCGCGACGACCGCCCTCGCTGCACACCGTGCATCGAACGACCATCACTGTGTGCGGGTCGTGGTTGCGTTGTCATGCTACGTTCCTCGGAATGATGTTGACGTGGACATCCGGGCGGCACCGGAGTCGCACGACGGTACGAGGAGGTACCCATGGAGACGGACAGGAGAGGGCTCTTCGCCCTCGCGGGCACGGCGGCGCTGTCGAGCGCGGTGGCAGCGGTCGCCGGATCGGGCGCCGCGCCCGCACACGCCGCGACCGGCACCGCGGTCGTCGACCCGGCGCAGCGCGGACCCGTGTGGGAGGGCTTCGGCACGGCGCTCTGCTGGTTCGCGCACCGGATCGGCGGCACCGCGACCGTGCGCGACACGTACGCCGATCTGCTCTTCGACCGCGACAAGGGTCTCGGGTTGAACATCGTCCGCTACAACATCGGCGGCGGCGAGAACCCGGCCTACCCCGGGCACATGGACCTGCGCGCCCGCATCCCCGGCTACCTCGCCTCCGCCTCGGCGGCGTACGACTGGTCGGCGGACGCGAATCAGCGCTGGTTCCTGCAGGCGGCGAAGTCGCGGATCCCGGCGAGCGAGTTCCTCGCCGAGTCGTTCGCGAACTCGCCGCCCTGGTGGATGACGATCTCGGGCAGCGTCACCGGGGGCAGGAACGCCGCCGAGAACCTGCGCACCGACAGCTACGGGGCCTTCGCCCGGTACCTCGTCACCGTCAACGAGCGCTTCCGCACCACGTGGGGCGTCCCGTTCCGCACGCTGTCGCCGGTGAACGAGCCGAGTGCGCCCTACTGGACCTTCGGCAACCGCCAGGAGGGCAACCGGATGTACCCGGCGAATCAGGCGATCATGCTCACGGCCCTGGCGGACGAGCTCGCCCGGCAGGGGTCGCCGACGCGGATCGCGGCATCGGACGAGACGAGCATCGACGTCGGCCGCGACACGGTGAACAGCTGGTCCTCGCAGACCCGGGGCCTCGTCGGCCAGTACAACGTGCACAGCTACGAGGGCTCCGACCGGACCGGCTTCAAGACTGCGGCGCGCGGCGTGCGGATCTGGGACTCCGAGCACGGCAACGGCGACGCGAGCGGCATGGCGCTCTCGCAGAACATCCTCTGGGACGTGAAGTGGCTGGGCGCGAGTGCGTTCGCCTACTGGCAGGCGGTCGACTCCGGCGGCTGGGGGATGCTCGACACCGACCTCAACAACGCGTCCGTCGACCTGTCGAAGTACACGCGCAACAAGAAGTTCTGGGCGATGGCGCAGTGGAGCCGGTACGTCCGCCGCGGCTACCGGGTCATCGGGGTGAGCGACAACGACACCGTCGCCTTCCACGACGAGGCCGGCCGGCGCGTCGTGCTCGTCACGGTCAACACCACCTCGACGCCGGCGACGGTCACCTACGACCTCACCCGCTTCGCTCCCGCCACCGCGACCGCCTCGGGGGTGCGCACGAGCGGCTCCCAGGACCTCGCGGCGCTGCCCTCGGCCGCGCTCGCCGGCAACCGGTTCACGGCATCCGCTCCCGCGATGTCGACCACCACGTGGGTCGTCCCTTCGATGACCCTCAACTAGAAGGAGAGTTTCAATGACGAAACGACGAGAACGGATCAGGCTGGCGCTCATGGCGCTCGCCACCGCCGCGCTGGTCGCGGTCTCGGGCCTGGCGCCCGCGACCGCGGCCCCGCAGACCGTCACCAACGGCACGCAGTTCCTCACCACCCAGGGCCAGCCGATCCACGGCCACGGCGCCGGGCTGCTCAAGGTGGGGCAGTACTACTACTGGGTCGGTCAGAGCACCGACGCGGACAACCGGTTCATCTCGGTCCCGCTTTACCGCTCGACGGACTTCAAGAACTGGGAGTTCCGCGGCGACATCCTCACCAAGAACTCGGCGCCGGAGCTGAACGTCTCCACGATCGAGCGGCCGAAGCTCGTCTACAATGCCGCCACCCAGAAGTACGTGCTCTGGATGCACTGGGAGAACGGGCAGAACTACTGGGAGGGCCGGACCGCGGTCGCCACGTCGAGCACGATCGACGGCTCCTACGCCTACCAGGGCAGCTTCCGGCCGCTCGGCTACGAGTCGCGCGACATGACGGTCTACCAGGACGACGACGGGTCGGCGTACCTCTTCTCGTCGACGGCCATCCCCACGACGAACGCGTCGACGGCGATCTTCAAGCTCAACGCGTCCTACACGAACGTCGAGTCGTTCCAGGGCCTGCACTGGGAGAACCAGTCCCGCGAAGCGCCGACGATCTTCAAGCGCAACGGCGTCTACTTCGCGCTCTCGTCCGGGACCACCGGCTGGAGCCCGAACCAGAACAAGTACTCCACGGCCACGAAGATCACCGGACCCTGGTCGACGCCGACCGACTTCGGCGGGCCGACCGGCAACCGCTCGCAGCCGACCTATGTGGCGACGATCAGCGGCACGGCCGGCACGTCCTACCTCTACATGGGCGACCGCTGGGCAGGCGCGAACAACGGCGCGGTGAACGACTCCAGCTACGTCTGGCAGCCGCTGCGGTTCCCGACGAACACCTCGGTCGCCATGCCCGAGGTGGACGGGGTCGTCATCGACACCGCGGCGGGAACGGTGAACGCCGCTCCGGCGCTGCCGCGGTCGACGATCAAGTCCGCGTCGAGCGGTCTCTGCGTGAACGTCGCCGACGACTCGACCACGACCGGCTCGAAGGTCGTCCAGTGGACCTGCGGCAACGGGTCGAACGCCGTGTTCGCCCGCGCCTCGGCCGGCGGCTACGTGCAGTTCCAGACGCAGCACAGCGGGCTCTGCCTCGCACAGTCCGGCACCTCGGGCTCCGGCGGTGCGCTGGTGCAGGCGCCCTGCACGTCCGGGCAGACGACGCAGTGGCAGGTGAGCGGTCAGACGATCGTCAACCGCGCGAGCGGCGCCTGCCTCGACGTGCCCGACGAGAGCACGACCGCGGGCCGGCAGCTCGGCACCTGGTCCTGCAACGGAGGCAACCACCAGAAGTGGAGCTTCGTCGCCTAGCTGAGGCGTGAGGGCCGCGCGGTGGGGGGAAACCGCCGCGCGACTCCACGCCTCGTGCGGGGGCGGGCGGGCCCATCGGGTCCGGCGCCCGCCGACCCCCGCCGTGGAACCCCCGGTCAGCGCGAGCCGACCGGGGGTTCCGTCGTGCCCGGACGCGCGATCGCTCTGCTGGGGGAGCCGCACGACAGTCCGCTTGTGGTCCCCACCCGAGCGCCCCGTTGCTCCAGATCGTGTCTGAATCTGGAGCAGATCTGGAGTTGGGCGATGTGCTCCGCAGGCGCGCGGCGGTCAGCGGGTGGCGGCGGTTCCGCTGTGCGTGCGGGTGGCGATCGCGTGGGACAGGAGGGTGGCGCCCACGCCGACGGCGACGCCGATCGCGGTCTCGAGGGCGCGGTCGCGCAGCAGGACGAACTCGTCGGTGTGGTGGGCGAGCTCGACCATCAGGATCGCGAGCGGGGTGATCAGGGCGAGGGTCAGGCCGTAGTTGCGGCCGACGACCAGCTCGGCGAGCATCTGCAGCAGCACGACGACGCCGATCGTGGCGAGCGGGGACAGCGGCAGCGCGAGCAGCGCCGCGGCGATCGCGACGCCGACGACGGTGCCGAGCATCCGGTGGCCCGCGCGGACGAGGCGGGCGGTCGCGTCGGCGCCCGAGACGGCGGCGACGGCCGAGACCATCGCCCAGTAGGGGTGGCCGAGGCCGGTCGCGGTGGGGATCGCGCCGGCGATCAGCACGACGGCGCCGAAGCGGACCATCCCGGCGCGGGTAGCGGGGCGGGCGGCGGCGGCGCGGAAGGAGGGGCGCCACGGCGTCGCGGGCAGCAGGCGGGCGCGCGGTGCGGCGATCCCGCTCACTCCGACGAGCAGCGAGAAGGCGGCGGAGGCGGCGGCGAGGGCGAACGCCTCCGGGATCCGCGTCGCCTCGACGGGCACCGAGGCGCAGGCGGTGACGGCGAACACCGGGAAGAGAGGACCGGGCGGGTGCCAGTGCAGGGCGTCGCTGAGGTAGGCGGCGCCGACGGCGGCGAGGGTCACCACCGGGATGATCAGCCAGTCGCGCTGCGGCGAGAGGGCGACGGCGGTGCCGATCGTCACCATCGCGACGAGGTAGGCGGCGGCCGAGGCCTGCATCAGCAGGCGCGGGCGGTGCGTGTGCCGGCGGCCGTAGAGCGCGGTGAAGGCGCCGAAGGTCGCGTAGAGCGCGAGGTCGGTCCGGCCGAACACCCAGAGCACCAGCAGTGGCACGGCCATCGAGACGCCGGCGCGCAGGGCGACGCGGTGGGCGCCGTCGTGCGGGCCGAAGGCGACCAGTTCGCGCGGGTGCGGCAGCGCGCTGCGGAGGGAGGGGGTGGCGGGCATCGGAGTCCTCGGGTCGGCGGGTGGATCCGAGCGGCACCGGCCGGAGAGGTCGTTCACGGGTGAACCAGTTATACTTTACTCGTGAATCATCTTGTGTCGAGCAGGTCTCCCGATGACGCCGCGGATGACGCCCCGGACGCCGTCGACGAGATCCGGGCGGGCTGGCACCGGCTGCGGCCCGAGCTGGACACGACGGCCGTCGACATCGCCGGGCGACTGATCCGGGCCTCCGCTCTGCTCGTGCGGGCGACGGAGGAACGGCTCGCGGCCTTCGAGCTGACCCGCGGTGAATTCGACGTGCTGACGACGCTGCGCCGGCTGGCCGCGCCGCAGTCGCCGACGACGCTGCGGACGATCGGCCTCGCCTCCGCTCCCGCCGTCACGAAGCGGCTGCACGCGCTCGAGCGCCGCAGGCTGGTGCTGCGGACCGCGAACCCGGCGGACGGGCGCGGCGCCCTGATCGCGCTGACCGACGAGGGGACCGCCCTGGTCGACGCGGCCTTCCCCGAGGTGCTCGACGTGGAGCGGGAGCTGCTGGCCGCGGTGCCCGAGTCGCTCCGGGAGGACGCCGCCCAGGGGCTGCGTGCGGTGCTCGCGAGCATCGAGGCGGCGCCGAAGCAGTGACCGCGCCATCGGGCCGCGGCTACCGTGGAGCCATGCGCCTCACGTCCAGCTTCACCGTGGACACGCGGCCGCCGGTGCTGCAGCTGGTCAAGACGGCGGCGGCGACCGTCGTCACCTGGATCATCGCGGCCCTGATCTTCCCGGGGACGCTGCCGGTCTTCGGCGCCATCGCGGCGCTGCTCGTGGTCGCCCCCAGCGTCAACCAGTCGTTCTCGAAGGCGCTCGAGCGCAGCGTCGGCGTGATCATCGGCGTCGTCGTCGGCTCGCTGATCGGCACGCTCTTCGGTGACGAGAGCGTGATCGTCCTCGGCGCGATCGTCGCCGCGATCGCGGTGGGCTGGGCGGTGCGGCTGACGCCCGCCTCCGCCGTGCAGATCCCGATCAGCGCGATGCTCGTGCTCTCGGTCGGCTCGGTCACGCCGAACTACGCCGTCGACCGCATCCTGGAGACGCTGATCGGCGCGGCCGTCGGGATCGTCGTCAACGCGCTGATCGTCCCGCCGATCACGCTCGCGCCGGCGGAGCGGGCCGTCGGCGACCTCACCGCGCAGCTCGCCGCGGCTCTGGACGACCTGGGGGACGTGCTCGAGACGAAGGTCGGCCGGGAGCGGCTCAGCGAGCTGCTGATCAACGCGCGGCTGCTGCAGACCATGCAGACCAAGGCGGAGGAGGCTATTGCCACGGGGGAGGAGTCGCTGCGGCTGAATCCGCGCCGCTCCGCGCACCGCGACCGGCTGCTGGCGCTGGACTCCGTCACACCACGGTTGGCCCGCATCGTCACGCGGGTGCGCGGGATGACCCGCACGGTGCACGACCTCTACGACCAGGAGCTGGTGGGGGAGCCGACGATCGGCGACATCGCGGTGCAGCTGCACCGGGCGGCGCACGACCTGCGGCTGCTCGTGCAGTCCTCGGTCGCGGTGCCCGAGCCGGAGCCGATCACCGACGAGCTGCCGGCGCTCACCGCCCCGCTGGTGATCGTGACGCCGCACCCGGAGCACTGGATCCTGCTGGGGGCGCTCGCCGAGGACCTGCGGCGCATCCGCGAGGAGATCGTGGGCGAGGAGTCCTGAGCGGGCCGCGCTGTCAGCGCGCGGCGGCGGGGGCGTCGAAGAGGTCGGGGCCGGAATCGCCGTCGCCCGCGTCGGTGTCGGACTCCTGCAGGGCGGCCGGGTCGGTCGCCTCGGCGTGCTGGGTCTTGCCCTCGGCGATGAGGGAGTCGTCGTCGACGAGGATGCCGGCGAGCTCGGTCACCCTTCCCCGGATCGCGCCGAGCGGGTCCTCGATCGGGGCGTCCTCCTGCGAGCGGTCGACCTCGTCGTCCGGGAAGCGGCGCAGCTCGGCCTCGTCGCGGTCGGGCTGCGGGGCGCGGGCGTGCTCGACGCAGAGCCGGGCGACCTCCTCCGCGTGGGCGTGCATCACGGAGTGCGAGGCGTCCGGGATCTCCCACGCGCGGGCATGCGGGATCGACTCGGCGACCTCCTCGGCCCACTCCCTCGGCACGAGGCGGTCGAACTCGCCGCGGATGACCAGCGTGGAGGCGCGGATCCTCGGCAGCACGTCCTCGATCCGGTACTGCATCATCTCGGGCAGCACCCGCGAGAACCAGCGCGGGCCGCAGAGCAGGTAGGCCGCGGCGGCGAGGACGGCGACCTGCACCGGCTCGCGGACGCTCGACTGGGCGAAGCGCCAGGCGGCGACGGGGATGCGGCGCTCGTGCGGGTTCATCACCGGACCGAGGAGCACGATCGTGGTGAGCTCGGGGCGGCGCGCGGCCAGCTCGGCGACGACCTGCGTGCCCATCGAGTGGCCGAGGACGACCGGGTCGTCGAGGCCGAGGTCGTCGATGACGGCGCCGACCAGCTCGGCGTAGTCGCCGATCGTCATGTGCCGGGCGTTCGGCGGGTGCGGGACGCCGCCGAAGCCGGGCAGGTCGAGGGCGTGCACGGGGCCGAACTCGTTGAGCGCCGGGGCGAGCCGCTCGAAGTAGGTGGCGGCGACGCCGATGCCCGGGACGAGGACGAACGTGCGCTCGCCAGTGTGGCCGACGGTGTTGACGCGGGCGTAGACGTCGCGGCGGGGCACGCGAAGGACGGAGACGTCGGTGTTCTTGTAGCGGCGGCGCGGGTCGCGCCGGCGGGAGCGCGTGGTGGAGAAGACGTCGCGCAGGCCGTGGCGGACGCTCGAGGCGAGGGCGCGCAGGGGGCGGCCGGGGTAGGGCACGGGCGCCTCCTCGGGTGTCGCGGCGCAGCGGCCTGGCGGGAACGGGTCGGGGGAGAGCCTAGGCGCTGGCCGATCCGCTCAGATCAGCATGTCCTCGGAGCGGTGGAGGATCAGCCGAGCGGGCCCGATGTGGAGGAGGCCGTTGGTGAGCGGAGCGCAGCGGACGCCGCCGCGGCGCCGCATCGCCTTGAACGCTCCGGGCGCGAGCGAGACGTCCATCCAGGCGCAGGGGTTGGCCGGGCGGCCACCCTGGAACTCGATCCGCTCGCCGCCCTGCTCCACCGCGAAGGTGCGGCCGGCGAGCGCGTCGATGTCGGCGCCGCGCACGATGATGTTGCGGCGGGTGTCGGCGGGGTCGAACGCGGCACGGCCGAGCTCCGCCGCGACGTGCTCGAGCGACTCGATCGCGAAGAGGGTGACCGCGGCGGTGCGGTGCGCGCGCTGGGCGAAGTAGCGGTCACCGACGATGCCGAGTCCCGCGCGGATCTCGATCCGCTCGGGCTGCTCGTTGCCCTCGGAGGGGATCGGGCCGTCCGCCGGCCGCCCCTCGAACCGGTGCAGCGGCGAGACGACGAAGCGCACGAGCTCGATCGCGGCGGCCTCCATGACTGCCACGGTACGCGGGCCCGGGCGGGCGCCCGCTCGATTCGCGGAGGGGCTCCCCGATGTGTATAGTCGTACCTCGTTGCGTGCGCCCCCCAAGGCCACGCGATGGACTGCGCCCGTAGCTCAACGGATAGAGCATCTGACTACGGATCAGAAGGTTGGGGGTTCGAATCCCTCCGGGCGCACTCTGGTTGAGACAGAACAGGACGGCCCGCTTCGGCGGGCCGTTCTTGGTTTAACGCCTGGTTCAAAGTGCAGCCTCCGCATCTTCGGACTGAGGTCGTTCGTCCGCTCGCAGACGGCCGAGTTCCGCCTCCGCCTCTGACCAGGGGATGTCGTCGCCGTCCTCCGCCAGCGCCGCGTCGAAGGCTTTCACATCTTCTGCGTCCTCGAGAGCGTCCCTCATTCACTCGTACTGCTCGGGGCTGATGGGCACGGCTTCCGGACGTCCTCGGCGCACGAGGACGACAGTCTCGGTGCGTGAGCGGATGATCGGTTCGGAGAAGTTCGCGCACGCGTCGGTGACGCTGATGGTCGACATGCTTCGAGCGTACGTTCGTCCGTCGGGGCGTCCGCGGTTCGGCGCCGAGGGGCGTGCAGTCCGACGTCCGGGGTCTGCTCGCGGGACATCGCGCGCCAGCGCGGGGGAGGGGCGGCGGCGGCGCGAGGGGGAGGGCTAGCGTCGTCGGGGCAGGATCTTGCGCAACTCGTGGACCGGTCTCGAGCGGCCGACGGTTGCGGCGGGGCGAGCGGCCCTGCATACTCAAAACCACACGACGCAAGGTTTTGGGCGCTGCTCGGCTCTGCACACTCGATGACGAGAGGGAACGATCATGACGACGTCCAGCGGATCCGCGGCGGGGATGCCCTCGGGCATGACCACCGCGACGGCGACGGTGCGGGGGCATCACGCGTTCTCCGAGCCGACCGAGCCGGCGACGAGGGGCTACGTCTTCTGGCTGCTCGCGGCGCAGCTGATCTTCTTCATCGCGCTGCTGGGTCCGGCCGTCGTCGGCATCGGCCTGAAGATCCAGGCGCTCGTGGAGTCGGGCGAGATCGCGCAGGACGGCGCGACCGGTGCCGCGGCGGTGCTCGGCGGCTTCGGTGCCCTCTTCGCCACGATCGCGAACGTCGTCGTCGGCCGGCTCTCCGACCGCACCACGAGCCGCTTCGGCCGCCGCCGGATCTGGATCGTCACCGGCACGGTGCTGATGACGGTCGCCTTCGCGATCATGGCGCTCGCCCCCACCCTGCTCGTCGCCACCGTCGGCTGGTCGCTCGCCCAGCTCGGCGCGAACATGACGCTCGCGCCCTTCACCGCGACGCTCGCCGACCAGGTGCCCAAGTTCCAGCGCGGCAAGATCACCGCGGCGCTCGGGATCGCGCAGAACGTCGGCATCCTCGGCGGCACGTACGTCGCCCAGGCGTTCGCCGGTCAGCTGGTCGTGATGTTCGTCGCCCCGTCGATCCTGGCGATCGTCGCGATGGTCGTCTTCGCGGTCGTCCTGCCCGACAAGCGCCTGCCCCAGGCGCCGCCGCGCGCGACGCTGCGCGACTGGGCCGAGACCTTCTGGGTCAGCCCGGTGAAGAACCCCGATTACGCGCTGGCCTGGTGGTCGCGCTTCCTGATCATCTTCGCGAGCTTCGGCTTCACCACCTTCCGCTTCTTCTACCTCCTCAACCACATCGGCGTCGAGGAGGGCAGCATCCCGGCCGTCATCACCACCAGCGTGCTGATCTACACGGTGACGCTGGTCGGCGCGAGCTACTTCGCCGGTTGGCTGTCGGACCGGATCGGCCGCCGCAAGGTGTTCGTCTGGAGCTCCACCGCGCTCTTCGCGGTCGGCACCTTCGCGCTGATCTTCGTGCAGGACATCGGCGCCTTCTACGTCCTCGAGGCGGTCCTCGGCCTCGCCTACGGCATCTACGTCGGCGTCGACCTCGCGCTCGTCGTCGACGTGCTGCCGAACCCCGACGACTCGGGCAAGGACCTCGGCGTCTTCAACATCGCCAACGCGCTGCCGCAGACGCTCGCCCCGCTGGTCGGCGGCATCCTCGTCTACGTGAGCGACCCGACCGGCAACAACTACGGCCTGTGGTTCACGGTCTGCGCACTGGCCGCGGTGGTCGGCGCACTCGTCATCCTCCCCATCAAGAAAGTCCGATAGGCCTTTCTCGGACGTCCATAGGACAGGCTGGTCGGAGACGACAGTCCTGCCCGCACCACCATCACCAGTGAAAGCGACATCGATCATGACTCTGCCCCTGGCCTCCATCCAGCTCTACACGCTGGCCAAGGAGTTCTCCGAGGACCCGAACGGCTCGCTCGAGAAGCTCGCGGCGATCGGCCTGAAGAACGTCGAGGCGTTCGACTTCGTCCGCCGCCCCGCCGAGATCCGCGCCGCGCTCGACGCGAGCGGTCTCGCCTCGCCGACCGGCCACGCTCCGCTGCTCTCCGACGAGCTGTGGACGCCGGACGGCTCCATCCCCACGCCCGCCCCCGAGGTCGTCTTCGAGGCGGCCGCGCAGATCGGCATCCAGACCGTCATCGACCCGTTCGTCTCGGCCGAGCGCTGGCTGACCGAGGACGGCGTCGCGGACATCGCCGACCGCCTGAACAAGGCCGCGGAGGTCGCCGCGACCTTCGGCCTCAAGGTCGGCTACCACAACCACGCGCAGGAGTTCATCGCCTCCTTCGACGGCCGGACCGCCTACGAGCGCTTCGTGGCGACCACCGACGAGCGCGTCGAGATCGAGCTCGACCTGTTCTGGGCGCTGACCGGCGGCCAGGACGGCCCCGCGCTGGTGTCGAAGCTGGGCTCGCGCCTGGTCGCGGTGCACGTCAAGGACGGCATCGCGCCCGCCGAGAACCCGTTCGCCCCCGGCGCCGCGGCCTTCGGCTCGGACACCCTCGACCAGCGCCGCCCGGGCGAGGGCGACGTGCCGCTCGTCGAGGCGCTCGAGGCCGGCGAGGGTGCCATCAAGTACGCCGTCATCGAGTACGACAACGCCCCCGGCGACGTCTTCGCGGACATCCAGGCCAGCTACGACTTCCTCGTGAAGGGCGGGTACGCGGCATGAGCGGCCCCGTCGGGATCGGCGTCATCGGCGTCGGCGTCATCAGCGACACCTACCTCGAGAACCTCGCGTCCTTCCCGGACGTCGAGGTCCTGATCGTCGGCGACCTGCTGCTCGACCGGGCGAAGAGCCAGGCCGAGAAGCACGGCGTCCCCGCCTGGGGCTCGGCCGAGGACGTGCTCGCGCACGCCGGTGTGCAGGTCGTCGTCAACCTGACGATCCCCGCCGCGCACGTCGAGGTCTCGGCCGCGGCGATCGCCGCGGGCAAGCACGTCTGGAGCGAGAAGCCGCTGGGCCTCGATCGCGCCGGCACCGCGCAGCTGCTGCAGGACGCCGCCGCCAAGGGGCTGCGCGTCGGCTCGGCGCCGGACACGCTGCTCGGCCCGGGCTTCCAGACCGCGAAGCGCGCGATCGCGGACGGCGTGATCGGCGAGCCGATGTTCGCGTCCACGGTCTTCCAGACGGTCGGACCGGACCTCTGGCACCCGAGCCCGGCGTTCCTCTTCGCGGAGGGCGCGGGCCCGCTGCTGGACATGGGTCCGTACTACTTCACCGGGCTCGTCAGCCTGTTCGGACCCGTCGCGCGGGTCGCCGCGCTCGGGCGCAAGAAGCTCGAGGAGCGGGTCATCCGCTCCGGACCCGACGCGGGGACGACGTTCCCGGTCGAGGTGCCGACCTCGCTGCAGGTGCTGACCTCGTTCGCGGCCGGGCCGCAGGCGTCGAGCCTGCTCAGCTTCGACTCCGCGCTCGAGCGCCACGGCGTCTTCGAGATCCACGGCACGGAGGGGTCGATCGTGATCCCGGACCCGAACCAGTTCGAGGGGCGCACCGCGTATGTGAAGGCCCGCACCTCGATCGCCGACGGCCAGTGGGGCGAGCAGGAGTGGACCGAGATCGAGCAGAAGGGCACGGTCGTCGGCCGCGGCCTCGGACTGCTCGACATGGTCCGCGCGATCGCCGAGGACCGTCCGCACGTCGCCACCGGCGAGCTCGGCTTCCACGTGCTCGACGTCATGCTGTCGGCGCAGGAGTCGGCCGAGAGCGGCGAGTTCGTCGCGATCGACAGCTCGCTGTCCGCACCGGTGCCCGCGGTGCCGGTGGACTTCGACCCGTTCGCGCAGACGCTCTGACGCGCTGACGGCGTCGCCGTGGCCCCCGCTCTCCGCGCGCGGAGGGCGGGGGCCACGTCGTGGGCGGAGGGGGGAGTCTGCAGACCCGGCCCTCTGACGGGGATTGGTCTCGATACGCCGCTGCGCGGCTGCTCGACCAGCATGCAGGGCGTGGCTGCTCGACCGGCGTGCAGGGGCGTCAGGGGGACGGGGTCGTCAGCTCGCGGCGGAGGCGGGCGAGGGTGTCGCGGAGGCGGGTCTTGACGGTGCCGATGGGGAGGTCGAGCTCGGCGGCGATCTCGGAGTGGGACAGGCCGCGGACGTAGGCGAGGAAGAGCAGGTCGCGGTGCTTCGGGGCGAGGCGGCGGATCTCGACGGCGGCGCGGCCGAACTCGCCGACGATCTCGCCACGGGTCTCCGCCTCGTCGATCTCGCGGAGGTAGCTGTGGATCGCGTAGCGGTGGTCGCGCTCGCGGGACGACTGCGCGGCGCGGACGCGGTCGATGGCGCGTCGGCGGGCGATCACGGCGACGAGGTGCTGCTGCTCCTCGAGGACCGCGTGCCGGGCCGCCGAGCGCCAGAGCTCGAAGTAGGTCTCCTGCGCGACCTCCTCGGCCTGCGCGTGGTCCTGCAGGATGCCGACGGTGATCGAGCGGACGCGGCGCACAGTGCGCTCGTAGAGCCGGCGGAACGCGGCGTGGTCGCCGTCGGCGAGGGGCGGGACGACGTCGTCCTGCGCGGACGGGGCGTCGGCGGTCACCGCGCGCCCTGACGACGGTGCGTCAACCGAGCCGGGCCTCGGGGTGCGGACGGAGCTCCTCCGCCAGCCGCTCGAAGGCGGCGACGGCCTGGTCGTTGCTCACCCGGCCGGCGTCGACGCCGTCCGCGACCCGGAGGATCTCGAGCTTGCGGTCAGCGCGGGCGGCGGTGTCCAGGCCCGCCGTGCCGACGGCGGCGGTAGCCCGGACCCGCGCGACGATGGTGCGCACCTGCCAGCGGCGACTGTTGAACGACATCCTTGCGACCTCCTCGATCGACCCCGTGCATCATTCGGAGCCGCGGCTCTGTCCGATGGGTGTCGGGGAGGAGGAGAGGAGTCAGGAGAGCTGGTCCTCGAGGTGGAAGACCTCGGTCAGCTGCAGGAAGTCCGTGTCGGGGGCGCCGTCGAGCTCGACGAAGAACTCGGCCATCTCGGCCTGCCAGCGGGCGTTGACCTCGGTGGCGGCCATCCCGGCGCGGGCGGCCTCGAGGGACGGCGTCTCGAAGTAGCCGATCAGCAGGCCGTCGGGGCGGAGGAAGAGGGAGTAGTTGTTCCAGCCGGTGGCCTTCAGGGCGGCGGCCATGTCGGGCCAGATCGCGGCGTGGCGGCGGGTGTACTCGGGGATGAGCTCCGGTCGCACCTGGAGCTGGAAGCAGACGCGCTGCATGGGGTGGGGCCTTTCGCTCGGATTCGGTGGATCTCGATACGCGCCCTGCGGGCGCTGCTCGATCAGCATGAACAGCGTCGCCCTGCGGAAGCTGTTCGAGCGGCATGCAGCCATGCTGGTCGAGCAGCCGCGGAGCGGCGTATCGAGACCCACCGTGTCAGGGGCGGTGGATCTCGATACGCGCCCTGCGGGCGCTACTCGATCAGCATGCCGCGATCAGCACGACTGCGACGGATCAGAAGTCGAAGTCGCCGATGTTGTCCGCGGTGAAGGTGAACGGGTCGCCCAGGAGGACGGTGCCGTCGGCGTCGACCGTGAAGGAGCCCAGGTCGCCGGCCTCGAAGGTGTCGCCCTCGGCGCCGGTGATGTCGCCGTCGATCAGGGCCTTCGAGGCGTAGGCGGCGAGGTAGCCGAGGTCTCCCGGGTTCCACAGCGCGAACGCGGTGACGGTGCCGTCCTCGACGAACTCGCGCATCTGGTTCGGCGTGCCGAGACCGGTCAGCGCGACCTCGCCCTTGAAGTCCGAGGTGGAGAGGTAGCGGGCGGCGGCGGCGATGCCGACCGTGGTGGGCGAGATGATGCCCTTGAGGTCGGGGTGGGTCTGCAGCAGGGCCGCGGTCTTGTCGAACGAGGTCTGGTCGTCGTCGTCGCCGTAGACGGTGTCGACGAGGGTCACGTCGGGGTGGTTCGCGGTGAGCTCCTGCTCCATCAGCTCGATCCAGGCGTTCTGGTTCGTGGCGTTCGCGGAGGCGGAGAGGATCGCGACCTCGCCGCTGTCGCCGATCTGCTCGGTGATCAGGTCGACCTGCGCCTTGGCGATGCCCTCGGCGGTGGCCTGGTTGATGTAGAGGTCGCGGCAGTCGGCGTTGGTGTCGGAATCGAAGGTGACGACCTTGGTGCCGTTGTCGCGCGCCTCGTTCAGCGCGTCGCAGATCGCCTTCGGGTCGTTCGCCGAGACGACGATCGCTCCGGCGCCCTGCTGGGTGAGGGTGTTGATGTAGGAGACCTGCGCGTCGGGCGAGGCCTCGGCGGGTCCGACCTCGGCGTAGGTGCCGCCGAACTCCTCGATCGCCTTCTCGCCGCCGGCGTCGGAGGTGTCGAAGTACGCGTTGCCGAGGTTCTTCGGCAGGAAGGTGATCGAGTAGTCGCCGGAGCCTTCGCCGGAGCCGGAGTCGCCGCCGGAGTCGCCGTCGGAGGCGGAGCAGCCGGTCGCGACGAGCGCGACCGAGACGGCCAGTGCGGTGAGGGTGCCGAAGCGGCGCCCACGGGAGGAGAACATCATCGTCTGCCTTTCGTCGAGGTGCTGTGGGGGTGGTGCGGGGTGGTGCGGGGTGGTGCGGGTGCTGTGCCGGTGATGCGGGATCAGGGGCGTCTCCTGCCCGAGCGCCGCAGTCGCGACAGCCAGGCCAGGAAGCTGGTGGACACCACCGAGAGCACGAGCAGCACTCCGGTGATGATGTTGATGACGTCGGAGGTGACGTTCGCGAGGCGCAGGGCCGAGGCGATCACGCCGATCAGGATCACGCCGGCGATCACGCCGTGCAGGGCGCCGCGGCCGCCGAAGATCGAGACGCCGCCCAGCAGGACCGCCGCGATCACCTGCAGCTCGAGCCCGGTCGCGTTGTCGCCGCGGGCGGAGCCGTAGCGCAGCGTGTAGTAGATGCCGGCCAGCGCGGAGACGGCGCCGGAGACCACGAACAGGATGAACTTGGTGCGGTTCACGTTCACGCCGGAGAAGATCGCCGCCTCGTCGTTCAGGCCGATGGCGAAGACGCCGCGGCCGAAGCGGGTGGAGTGCAGCACCACCGCGAAGACGATCGCCAGGATCGCGAACGGCAGCACCACGAGCGGCACCGGGCCGACGAGCTTGGCCTTCGCGAGGTCGGTCCAGAACTCGGGGAAGTCGGTGACGGCGGTGGTGCCGAGCAGTCCGACGGCGAGCCCGCGGTAGAGGGCGAGCGTGCCGATGGTGACGGCGAGCGAGGGCAGCCCGACGACGGTGACCAGGAAGCCGTTCAGCGCTCCGCCGGCGGCGCCGGCCACGATCGCGATCAGCGCGGCGACCTCGAACGGCACTCCGGCC
Organism: Rathayibacter sp. VKM Ac-2804; assembly: GCF_009866655.1. NCBI lineage: Bacteria > Bacillati > Actinomycetota > Actinomycetes > Micrococcales > Microbacteriaceae > Rathayibacter > Rathayibacter sp. VKM Ac-2804. Next base: position 3,659,540 of record NZ_CP047420.1, on the reverse strand, counting down.
TGGTGCAGCGTGCCGGTGAGCACGCTCGCCAGGCCCACCGTGGAGGCGACCGACAGGTCGATCTCGCCGGTGATGATGATCAGCGTCATCGGCAGCGCGATCAGCAGTGTCGGCGCGATGTCGAGGAACAGGTAGGTGATGGTGATCGGCTTGTCGAAGCTCTTCACCGAGGCGGAGGCGACGACGATCACGAGGATCAGCAGCACGACGATGGCCGTCTCGCGGCTGAAGAGGATCCGCTGCCAGGCCGGGCGGGCGTAGTCGCGGTACTCGCGCGCGGTGCGCACGGCGGTGGTGTCGGTGACGAGGCTCATCAGGAGTCGTCCCTCTCTTCGAGGAGCTTGCGGGACTGTCGGAGGGAGAGCACGCGGTCGAGCACGATCGCGCCGATGATCAGCACGCCGACCACCGCCCGCTGCCAGAAGTCGGGCACGCCCAGGATCGGCAGGGCCCGGTTGATGGTGAGCAGCAGCACGGCGCCGATCGCCGCGCCCCAGACCGTGCCGGAGCCGCCGAAGATCGCGACGCCGCCGATCACCGCGGCGCCGACCGCGTCGAGCTCGTAGCCGGAGCCGGCCTGCGAGTTGACGGTGCCGTAGCGCGCGGCGTAGAGCACGCCGGCCAGGCCGGTCAGCGCGCCGGAGACGACGAAGGCGACGAGGATGCGCCGGGTGACGGGCAGGCCGTAGAGCCGCGCCGCGTCCGGGTCGGAGCCGATCGCGTAGAACTCGCGGCCCGCGCGCTGGTTGCGCAGGTACCAGCCCGCGGCGACCAGCACGACGAGGGCGATGATCGTGAGGTACGGGATGGTGAGGAACTGGCCGGTGCCCAGGGCGAGGAAGTCCTTGGGCATATCGGACGCGTTGATCCGGTCGCTGCCCGTCCAGGCGACGTTGATGCCGCGGTAGGCGTAGAGCGTGCCGAGGGTGATCACCAGCGCCGGGACCTTCGCGAACGCGACGAGCGCGCCGTTGATCAGCCCGAGCAGTCCGCCGAAGACGATGCCGGCGGCGAAGACGGCGAGGATCGGGATGCCCGGCATGTCCAGGAAGAGGCGACCGGTGAGGTAGGCGGTCAGCCCCAGGATCGAGCCGACCGAGAGGTCGACCGAGCGGGTGATGATCACGATGGCCTGGCCGACCGCGATCAGGATCAGGATCGACGGGGTCAGCAGCAGGTCGCGCCAGCCGTCGGGGGAGAAGAGGAAGGTCGGGTTCTTCGCGGTCGTCGCGATGACGACGAGGACCAGCGCGAGCAGGATTCCCGTCTCGCGGGCCCGGACGAAGGAGCCGAAGCCGGAGGAGAAGGCGTTGGGCTTCGCGGCCGGCACGCGCTTCTGCGCCGGCGCCTGGGCGGTGCTCATGCGGCTGCCCCTCTGGTGGCGGCGAGCATCACGGTCTCGCTGGTGGCGTCGGAGCGGTCGAGCTCGGCGGTGATCCGCCCCTCGCGCATCACCAGGACGCGGTCGGCCATGCCGAGCACCTCGGGCAGCTCGGACGAGATCATCAGGATCCCCATTCCCTCCCCGGCGAGCTGCGAGAGCAGCCGGTGCACTTCGGACTTGGTGCCGACGTCGATGCCGCGGGTCGGCTCGTCGATGATCAGGACCCTCGGATCCGTGGCGAGCCACTTGCCCAGCACGACCTTCTGCTGGTTGCCGCCCGAGAGGGTGCCGGCGACGGTGTCGAGCGCGTCGGTCTTCACCTCGAGGCGCGCGGCCCAGTCGCGGGCGGCCGTGTTCTCGCGGCGGCCGGTGATCAGGCCGCCCTTGGACAGCGACTTCTGGATCGCCATCGTGATGTTGCGCGAGACGGAGGAGTCGAGCACGAGGCCCTGCTTGCGGCGGTCCTCGGGGACGAGCGCGAGCCCGGCGCGCATCGCGGCGGAGGGGCTGCCGGCCGGGATCCGGCCACCGGCGAGAGTGACCGAGCCGGAGTCGTACGGGTCGACGCCGAAGACGGCGCGGGCGACCTCGCTGCGGCCGGCGCCGACGAGGCCGGCCAGGCCGACGATCTCGCCGGCGCGGACGGTGAAGGAGATGTCGTGGAAGACGCCGGCCGAGGTGAGGCCGGCGACCTCGAGCAGGACGTCGGTGATCTCGGTCGTCTGCTTGGGGAAGAGCTCGGTGATGTCGCGGCCGACCATCTCGCGGACGATGCCGTCGACGGTGGCGTCGGTGGTGGCGGTCGTGGAGATGTAGGCGCCGTCGCGCATCACGGTGATGGTGTCGCAGAGCGAGAAGACCTCGTCGAAGCGGTGCGAGATGAAGATCAGCGCGCGGCCCTCGTCGCGGAGCGACCGGGCGACGGTGAAGAGGCGCTCGACCTCGACGCCGGAGAGCGCGGCGGTCGGCTCGTCCATCACGAGGACCTTCGCGTCGAGCGAGATAGCCTTGGCGATCTCGATGATCTGCTGGTCGGCGATGGAGAGGCCCTCGGCGGGGCGGTCGGGGTCGATCCGGACGCCGAGGCGCTCGAAGAGGCCGACGACCTCGGTGCGCATGGCCTTGCGGTCGATGCGGCCGAGGCGACCGCGCGGCTGGCGGCCCATGAAGATGTTCTCGGTGACGCTGAGATCGGGGAAGAGCGTCGGCTCCTGGTAGATCACGGCGATGCCCGCGGCCTTCGACTGCGCGGTCGAGGAGAAGTCGACCGGCTCGCCGTCGAGGAGGAACTCGCCCGCGTCGCGCTGGTGCACTCCGGCGATGATCTTCACGAGCGTCGACTTGCCGGCGCCGTTCTCGCCGACGAGGGCGTGGATCGACCCGCGGTGCACGGCGATGGTGCCCGAGCGCAGCGCGACGACGGCGCCGAACGCCTTGACCACGCGGGCGAGTTCGAGTGCGGGTGGCGGATCTGATGCCACGGGTGGTACCTCCTCATCGAGGGGAATCGCGATCAGGTCCCGGCTTCGGATGAAGAGGACCTGAATCGATTCATCCAGCTTCATCGCTACTATAGGGACGCTGAGCCGGAGCGGTCAACGCGGAAGGCGGCTCGGCGTCCCAGGGGAGGCGAAGTGGCGCGAGTGAGCATCCGCGACGTCGCCCTGCGCGCCGGCGTCTCGGTCGGCACGGTCTCCAACGTGCTCAACCGGCCGGACGAGGTCTCCGACGACTCGCTCGCCCGGGTGAACGCCGCCGTCGAGTCGCTCGGCTACGTGCGCAACGATGCCGCGCGCAAGCTCCGCAACGGCGTGAGCTCGACCGTCGGCTTCGTGGTGCTCGACGGGCAGAACCCGTTCTTCAACGACGTGGTCCGCGGGGCCGAGGACGAGGCGTCCCGCCACCAGATCGCCGTGCTCTACGGCAACACCGATGAGGACCCGTCGCGCGAGCGGCAGTACCTCGACCTCTTCGAGGAGCAGCAGGTGCGCGGTGTGCTGATCGCTCCCTACGGCGACATCTCGCAGCGGCTGGAGAAGCTGCGCGGGCGGGGCGTGCCCGTCGTGCTGGTCGACCGCTTCAGCGGCGACGGCCGCTACAGCTCGGTCTCGGTGGACAGTGTGGCCGGCGGGCGGATGGCGGCCGAGCACCTCATCGCCACCGGGCGGCGCCGGCTCGCCTTCGTGGGCGGGCCGTTCGAGATCCGCCAGGTCACCGACCGGCTCGCCGGCGCGCGGGTCGCGGTCGAGAACAGCGACGCCGCGGTGGACCTCGAGGTGGTCGCGACGACGGCGCTGACCGTCGCGCAGGGGGTCGCCGCCGGGGCGCGCATCCTGGCCCGGCCGCGCCGCGACCGCCCCGACGCGCTCTTCGCGGCCAACGATCTGGTCGCCCTGGGGCTGCTGCAGGCGCTCGCCGTGGACGGGCGGATGCTGGTGCCGGAGGAGATCGCGCTGATCGGCTTCGACGACATCTCGTTCGCCGCGGCCGCCGCCGTGCCGCTGTCCTCGATGCGGCAGCCGAGCTCGGTGATCGGGCGGACGGCGCTGCGCGTGCTGCTGGAGGAGGCGGCGGACCCGGAGCTGATCCCGCGGCAGACGGTGTTCCTGCCGGAGCTGGTGGTGCGGGCGTCGACGCGGGCGCGGCGCTGAGGGGGAGGCCCCGGATCCGCCCCCGCTAGCGTGGACGGGATCGATCGGCCGGATCCGAAGGAGCATCTCCATGACCGAAGCACGCCAGGACACCGTCACCGCCGCGTCGGTGCGGCACCTCCCGTGGGCCGCCGAGCGCCGGGAGCCCGCGATGAGCAACACGGTCGACCGCCACGACCGCTGGCGGCTGACCAGCCGCTCCGTGCTGCGCGACGGCCGGCCGTTCGTCCCGGTGTCGGGCGAGCTGCACTGCAGCCGCGTGCCGCGGGCGCGGTGGGAGGAGCGGCTGCGGCTGATGCGCGCGAGCGGCGTCACCGTCGTGGCGTTCTACACGATCTGGATCCACCACGAGGAGGTCCGCGGCGCCCGTCGCTTCGACGGGGACCTCGACGTCGGCGCGTTCGTCGACCTGTGCGCCGAGGTCGGGCTGGACGTCGTGCTGCGCGTGGGGCCGTGGTGCCACGGCGAGGTCCGCAACGGCGGGTTCCCCGACTGGGTGCAGGACGCCGACGTGCGGCACCGGACCGACGATCCCCGCTACCTGGCGCTCGTCCGGGACTGGTTCGGCGCCCTCGGCGGCGAGCTGGCCTCGCGCTGCGGGCCCGGCAGCAACGTCGTCGCGATCCAGCTCGAGAACGAGATCTACGACCAGCCCGAGCACATCCGGACGCTGAAGGGCCTGGCCCGCGAGGCGGGACTGACCGCGCCGATCTGGACGTCGACCGGCTGGGGCGGCGCGGACCTCCCGCTGGACGAGGTCCTGCCGCTCTTCGGCGGCTACGCCGACGGCTTCTGGGTCGAGTCGGACTCGCCGTGGGACACCACCTTCCGCGACCACTTCTTCTTCAGCCACCAGTGGGACGACCCGGGGATCGGCGCGGACGTCCGCGGTGCGACCGACGCGGTGACGCCCCGCGCCCCCTCGCTCGACTACCCGCCGGCGACCTGCGAGCTCGGCGGCGGCATGGCCACCGCCTACCACCGGCGCCCGGCCGTGCAGCCGCTCGACATCGCGGCGGTCGCGCACACCAAGATCGGCAACGGCTCGGCCTGGCAGGGGTACTACATGTACGCCGGCGGGACGAACCCGCGTGGAGTGACGGTCGACGGGCTGCAGGAGTCGCAGGCCACCGGCTACCCGAACGACCTGCCGCGGTTCGACTACGACTTCCGCGCGCCGATCGGCGCGAGCGGGCGGCCGTCGCCGACGCTCGCGCTGCTGCGGCGCCAGCACGCCTTCCTCGAGGCGTTCGGCGAGCGGCTCGCGGAGATGCCGTCGACGCTGCCGGACGAGCTGCCCTCGAGCCAGCAGGACACGGACACCCTGCGCTGGGCGCTGCGCAGCGACGGGACGAGCGGCTTCGTGTTCGTCACCTGGCACCAGCCGCACGAGCCGCTGCCGGAGCACCCGGGTGTGCTGCTCGAGGTCGGCCTGGACGACGAGACCGTGCGGTTCCCCTCCGTGAGCACTGCGGTGCCGGCGGGGACGCTGGCGGTCTGGCCGGTCGGCCTGACGGTCGGCGGGGTGCGGCTGGACTGGGCGACCGCGACGCCGCTGACGCTCCTCGACGGGGCGGAGCCGACGCTGGTGCTGGTCGCGGCGCGCGGCGTCACCGCGGAGCTGGCCTTCGCCGAGGGCGCGGAGCTCGAGGTCGACGGCGTGCGGCAGGACGGGCGGATCCTCCGGCTCGACGTCGACGAGCCGGTGCTGGTGCGGGCGCGCGGCGCGGGCGGAGCGTGCTCGGTGCTGATCCTGTCCGCGGAGGCGGGCGATGAGGCGTCGGTGCTCGTCGAGGCCGGGCGCCGCCGCCTCGTCCTCTCCGAGGATCCGGTCTGGACGGACGGCTCGGGCCGGATCGCCGGCGACCTGCGGCACGGCAGCCGTCCGCCGCGCGCCTGGGACGTCGAGCGGCAGCGCTTCGTCCCCGTTCCCGGATCCGCCGCATCACCGCGGGGCGCGGTCGAGGTCGGCGTCGCGCTGGTCCGCGAGGGTGCCGGCGTGCCCGCCTCCTACGGCGAGTCCGCGGGGCGCGCCTCCGCGCCGCGGGACGCCGACTTCGCCGCCGCGGCGGTCCACCGGCTCGACGTCCCCGCACTCGATTCCCGTGCTCGGCGCCGGGAGCTCGAGATCCACTGGGCAGGCGACGTCGCGCGGATCCTCGTCGGGGGCGAGGTCGTGGCCGATCAGTTCTGGGACGGCGGGCCGTGGGTCCTCGACCTCGACGAGCTGGGCGCCGGGGCGGTCGGAGCGGGAGAGATCCTGCTGGAGATCCTGCCGATGTCGCCCGAGGCGCGGATCGGCCTGACCGGGAGCGCGGAGGAGCGCCGGCGCCGCGACGCGTCTCCTCTCCTCGAGCTCGGCCCGGTCACGGTGGCGCACTGGTACCGCTGGACCGAGGACTGACCGGCGTCCAGGTGGCGTGCACGCCCGGAATCTAGGGTGGGAGGATGACCTCCTGGAGCGCCGCAGACATCCCCGACCAGACCGGCAGGACGTTCGTCGTCACCGGTGCGAACAGCGGACTGGGGGAGGCGACCGCGCGGGCGCTCGCCGAGCACGGCGCCCACGTCGTCCTCGCCTGCCGGACCGTCGAGAAGGGCGAGCGGGCGGCCGAGCGGATGGGCGGCGATGTCGTCGTCCGGCGACTCGACCTCGCCGACCTCTCCTCGGTGCGCGAGTTCGCCGAGGCGACCGGGCCGATCGACGTGCTCGTCAACAACGCCGGCATCATGGCGGTGCCGGAGGGGCGCACGGCGGACGGCTTCGAGCTGCAGTTCGGCACCAACTTCCTCGGGCCGTTCGCGCTGACCGGGCTGCTGCTGCCGCGGATCGCCGACCGGGTGGTGTCGCTCTCGAGCCTCGCGCACCGCTTCGGCACCCTCGACTTCGACGACCTGAACTGGGAGCGCCGCCGCTACAGCCCGTGGCCGGCCTACGGGCAGTCGAAGCTGGCCGACCTGGTCTTCGCGTTCGAGCTGCACCGGCGCCTGCGCCGGGCGGGCTCGAGCGTCGGCTCGATGGCCGCGCACCCCGGCATGTCGGTGACCGAGCTGCACACCCACGCGACGGCGGGACAGGGCGCGCTGATGGGCACCCTGATGCGCACGGTCGGGCAGAGCGGTGACGACGGCGCGCTGCCGACGCTGCTCGCGGCGACCTCGCCCGACGCCCGCTCCGGCGCCTACTACGGACCGGGCGGCCTCGGCGAGGTCCGTGGGGCGCCGCGCCAGGTGAATCCGAACCGCGCGGCCCGCGACCGCGACCGCGCGCGCCGGCTCTGGGACCGCGCCGTCGAGCTGACGGGGGTGTCGCCGCTCGACGCGAGCTGAGCGCGCCCGCTCCTCCGTACACTGGCGAGCGCGCGGGAAGCCGCCGCCGGACCCCGAGGAGCACCGTGGCAGCACGACGAACGACCGCCGCCGCGACGCTGCACGACGTCGCCCGTGCGGCGGGGGTGTCCCTGGCCACCGCGTCGCGCGTGCTCAACGGCAGTGCCCGCAAGGTGCAGGGGGAGTACCGCGAGCGGGTCGAGGCGGCCGCGGCCGAGCTGGGCTACTCCGCGAACCCGGCGGCGCAGGCCGTCGCGCGGGGGACCACCTCGACGATCGCGCTGCTCGTCAGCGACATCACCGACCCCTACTTCTCGGGCATCGCGTCCGGCGTCATCGGCGCCGCCGACGCGGCGCGGCTGGACGTGCGCATCGCCGTCACCGACCGCGACCCGGACAAGGAGCTCGGCCTGGTGCGCTCGCTCCGCGGCGGGCGGCCGCGGGCCATCGTGCTCGCCGGCAGCCGCTTCGCCGCCGACCGCCACCGCGACGCGCTGATCGCCGAGCTGCAGGCCTACGAGGCGTCCGGCGGGCGGGTCGCCATGATCAGCCAGGGCGGGCTGCCGTTCCCCTCGGTGCAGGTGGACAACCGCGCGGGAGCCCGGGCGCTCGCCGCGGCGCTCGCCGAGGCCGGCTACCGGCGCTGCGCGATCGTGCGCGGTCCGGAGGCGGTGCTCACGTCGTCGGACCGGGTCGCGGGATTCCTCGAGGGGCTGGCTGCGGCCGGTGTGAGCGTCGATCCGAGTCTCATCGTCGAGGCGCCGCTCACCCGGGACGGCGCGTTCGACGCGGCCGCCGCGCTGCTGGCCGGGCTCTCCGCTGACATCGACCTCGTCTTCGCCGTCACCGACCTGATGGCCGTCGGCGTCGCCTCCGCGATGCGCGCGGCCGGGGTCGAGCCCGGCGCGGGCATGGGCGTCGCGGGCTTCGACGACGCGCCCATCGCGGAGGACGTGCACCCCGGGCTGACCACGGTCGCCGTGCCGCTGGCCGCGCTCGGCGAGCGGGCGGTCGCCGCGGCCCTCGGCGACGAGGCCGACGGCGCGTCCGTCGAGCTGCCGACCCGCGTCGTGCTGCGGGCGAGCACCCCGCGGCGGACCGCGGCTTCTTCGCCGGTCGAGTAGCCCGCGGTAGGGGTTCTGACGGTGGTGGGTCTCGATACGCCCGCTGCGCGGGCTACTCGACCAGCATGAGAAGGCACTCCGCTGCAGGATGCCGATCGAGTGGTCCTCAGGGCTCCGCATGCTGGTGGAGCAGCCGCCTCCGGCGGCCCTGCATGCTGGTCGAGTAGCCGCCTTCGGCGGCGTATCGAGACCCACCACCGCCGGACATCCGGGAGCGAGTCTCCTCCCCAGCCCGCACTCTGAGCACGCTGTCCCCGATCGGCCCGCATCCCCGCTCCGGTGTCGGTGGTCCCTGCTTGAATACGCGTATGACAGAGGATGAGACGGCAGCGGCACTCGCGGAGGTGCGCGACTGCTTCGACGATTCCGCCGCAGCCGAGCGCGCCGCCTCGCCGACGCGCCTGAGGGCGGCGGAGCGACTGCACCGCGGCTACCGCGTCGCGCTCACCGTCCCGCAGGCGTTCGCCCGCGGCGCGACCCGGAGCGAGACCCGCGACCTCGTCGAGCGCTCGGTCCGAGCCGAGATGGCGGCCGCGATCGGCCTGTCCGAGCAGGAGGTCTCCCGCCGCCTCGAGACCGCCCAGCTGCTGATGGAGCACCTGCCGCTCACCCGCGCACTGCTGCGCGACGGCCGGATCCTCTGGGATGCCTGCGAAGCGATCTGCAGGACCGCGAGCAGCCTCCCGGAAGCCTCCCGCTCCGCACTCGACGAGCGCGCAGCGGACGGGGCTCTCACGATGACGACGACGCAGCTGCGCCGAGCCCTCAGCCGCTGGCGGGAGGAGCTGCACGAGGATCCTCTCGCCGCGCGGCACGCCCGCGCCCGCGAGGACCGCGCCGTGTGGGTGACCCCGGACGTCGACGGGATGGCGACGCTCTGTGTGTACGGGTCGGCGCCTGCCGTCTCCGGCGCCCACGACCGCCTGCGCCGCATCGCCCGCACTCTCCGCGACGAGGGCGATCCCCGGACGCTCCAGCAGCTGAGTGCCGACGCGGCGATGGATCTGCTCTGCGACGGGGACATCGCCGGCACCACGCCGAACGGCGAGCACCGGCCCGACCCGACGTTCGTCCCCGGCGTCCGCGCGGAGGTGCGGCTCACCCTCGCGGCGTCCACCGCCGTCGGTCTCGATGACGCCCCTGCGGACCTCGACGGCTACGGCCCGGTGCCCGCGGCGATCGCGCGCGAGCTGATCCGCACGGCTGCGTCCTTCACCCGGGTGCTCACCGACTCCGACACCGGGGCAGTCGTCTCGGTCGGCCGCACCTGGCGCGTCCCGCCCGCGCAGATGCGCCTGCACCTCCAGCTGCGGGATCAGACCTGCCGCTTCCCCGGTTGCACCCGGACTGCCTCGACCAGCGAGGCCGACCACACCCTCGAGTGGCGCAACGGCGGTGAAACGTCTCTCGAGAACCTCGTCATGCTCTGCACGAGCCACCACCACGTCCGGCACGGGGAGCAGTGGAGCTACGACCGGGTCGACGACCACGGGACGCTCGAGTGGACGAGCCCGACCGGACGGCGGATCAGCGACCGACCACCCCCACTGCCCGGGCGGCCGCCGGAACGGCCGCCGGGGCCGCGCTTCGACAACGTGCCCGCACCGTTCTGACGGTGGGGGGATCTCGATACGCCCGCTCCGCGGGCTACTCGATCAGCATGCAGTGCGCGCGAGGCGCTTCGGCGTGGACGCGCGCACATGCTGGTCGAGTAGCGCGCAGCGCGTATCGAGACCCGCCCACCACCGTTCCTCCCCTGGATGGGAAAGCGCTTGCCCACAGGCCCGCTCCGCGGCTAGCATCAGGAAAACGCTTCCCCTCCTCCGAAAGGCGCACCGTGTCAGAGCCGACCACCCCCACCCTCGGGATCATCCTGAACGGCGCCTCCGGCCGGATGGGCTACCGCCAGCACCTCGTCCGCTCGATCCTGGCGATCCGCGAGCAGGGCGGCGTGCTGCTCTCCGACGGCACCCGCGTGCAGGTCGAGCCGCTGCTGGTCGGCCGCTCCGAGGCGAAGCTCGCCGAGCTGGCCGGCAAGCACGGCCTGACGAACTGGACGACGGACCTCGACGCCGCGCTCGCCGACCCGAAGTGGCAGGTGTACGCCGACTTCCTCGTGACGAAGGCGCGCGTCCCCGCGATCAAGAAGGCGATCGCCGCGGGCAAGCACATCTACACCGAGAAGCCCACCGCGGAGTCCTACGCCGAGGCGCTCGAGATCGCCGAGCTGGCCAAGGAGGCCGGCATCAAGAACGGCGTCGTGCACGACAAGCTCTACCTGCCGGGCCTCCAGAAGCTCAAGCGCCTGATCGACTCCGGCTTCTTCGGCCGCATCCTCAGCGTGCGCGGCGAGTTCGGCTACTGGGTCTTCGAGGGCGACTGGCAGGCCGCCCAGCGCCCGAGCTGGAACTACCGCAGCGAGGACGGCGGCGGCATCATCGTCGACATGTTCCCGCACTGGAACTACGTGCTCGAGAACCTCTTCGGACCGATCGAGGGCGTCTACGCCAAGGCGACCACCCACATCGAGACCCGCGTCGACGAGAACGGCGCGCCATACACGGCGACGGCCGACGACGCCGCCTACGCGATCTTCGACCTCGCCGGCGGCATCACCGCCCAGCTCAACTCCTCCTGGGCGGTGCGCGTCGACCGCAAGGAGCTCGTCGAGTTCCAGGTCGACGGCACCCTCGGCTCGGCCGTCGTCGGCCTGTTCGGCGCCAAGATCCAGCCGCGCGTCGCCACGCCCAAGCCCACGTGGAACCCGGACCTGCCCGAGACCCACGACTACGCCGAGGACTGGCAGGAGCTGCCCGTCAACGACGTGTTCGAGAACGGCTTCAAGACCCAGTGGGAGCAGTTCATCCGCCACGTGGTCGAGGACGCTCCGCACGAGTACGACTTCTTCGCCGGAGCCCGCGGCGTGCGCCTGGCCGAGCTCGGCCTGGAGTCCTCGCGCGACGGGCGCCGGATCGACGTCGCCGCCCTCGACGCCGCTGCGGACGCCGAGGCGCTCGCGCAGGCGGGCGCCGTCCAGTGACCGGGCTGACCCTCCTCGGCGCCGACGGCGTGACCCGCTCGATCGAGCTGCTGCCCGCGCCCGCGCACACGAGGCCGACCGCGCCGCTGCGCTCGCGCACCGCCTACGCCGCCGCGCACGTCGTGCCGCTCGTGCACGGCGAGAACCGTCCCGGCCACCCGGCCCAGATCGACTGGGACGCCACGCTCGGCTTCCGCCACCACGTCTGGTCCTGGGGCCTCGGCGTCGCCGACGCGATGGACACCGCGCAGCGCAACATGGGCCTGGACTGGACGGCGACGCAGGAGCTGATCCGCCGCAGCGCGGCCGAGGCCGCCTCGGTCGGCGGGGCGCTCGTGGTCGGGATCAACACCGACCAGCTCACCGACGACGTGGTTCCGCTCGCCACCGTCATCGACGCCTACGTCGAGCAGCTCGCCTTCGCCGAGGACGCGGGGGCGGAGGTCGTGCTGATGGCCAGCCGCCACCTCGCCCGCGCCGCGGAGTCGGCCGCCGACTACGAGAGCGTCTACGCCGCCGTGCTCGCGCGCGCCACGAAGCCGGTCGTCCTGCACTGGCTCGGCACTGCGTTCGACAGCGTGCTCGAGGGCTACTTCGGCGCGGCCGACCCGGTGGACGCGTTCCCGGTCGTGCGGCGGATCATCGAGGACAACCTCGACTCGGTGCGCGGCATCAAGATGTCGCTCCTGGACGCGGATGCCGAGATCGCGCTGCGCTCGCGGCTGCCCGAGGGCGCGACCCTCTTCACGGGCGACGACTTCAACTACGTCGGCCTCATCGAGGGCGCTCCGGACGCCGACGGCACGCCGCGCTGGTCGGACGCCCTGCTCGGCGCCTTCGCCGCGCTGGCGCCGAGCGCCTCCGCCGCGATCCAGGCGCTGGACGCCGGCGACGTCGCCGAGTACCGCCGCGTGCTGGCCCCGACCGAGGCGCTCTCGCGCCAGGTCTTCGCCGCGCCGACGCAGTACTACAAGACCGGCGTCGCCTTCCTCTCCTGGCTGAACGGCCACCAGCCGGCCTTCTCGATGGTGGGCGGTCTGCACTCCGCGCGCTCGCTGCCGCACCTGTCCGAGATCGTCCGGCTCGCGAACGCGTCCGGCGCGCTGGAGCGGCCGGAGCTCGCGGCCGACCGCTGGACCGGGCTGCTCGCGCTGAACGGCGTCGAGGTGACCCGCGGCGTCGAGGCGCTGCACCTGGTCGAGGCGGTGCACGCGTGAGCGCCGACCCGCGCCTCTCGCTCAACCAGGCCACCATCAAGCGCGCCTCGCTCGCCGAGGCGCTCGACACCACGGCCGGCGCGGGCATGTCCGCGATCGGCCTCTGGCGCGAGCCGGTCGCCGAGGTCGGGCTGGCGGAGGCCGTGCGCCTCGTCGCCGACTCGGGGCTGCGCGTCTCCTCCCTCTGCCGCGGCGGCTTCTTCACGGCGCCCGAAGGGCCGGAGCGGCGGGCGGCGATCGACGAGAACCGCCGCGCGATCGAGGAGACCGCCGCGCTCGGCGCACCCGCGCTCGTGCTCGTCGCCGGCGGGCTGCCGACCGGCTCGCGCGATGTGATCGGCGCTCGCGCCCGCGTGCAGGAGGCGCTGGCCGAGCTCACGGACGACGCCGCGGCGGCGGGCGTGCAGCTCGCCATCGAGCCGCTGCACCCGATGTACGCGTCCGACCGCGCCGTCGTCTCGACGCTCGGCCAGGCGCTCGATCTCGCCGCGCCGTTCGACGCGGCCGCGGTCGGCGTCGTCGTGGACACCTTCCACCTCTGGTGGGACCCGCAGGTCCTCGCGCAGATCGCCCGGGCCGGAGCCGAGGGCCGGATCGCGAGCTATCAGGTCTGCGACTGGGCGACCCCGCTGCCGGCCGACGTGCTGCTCGCCCGCCGCTACCCGGGAGAGGGTGTCATCGACTTCGCCTCGCTGACCCGCGCGGTCGTCGAGGCGGGGTACACCGGCGACGTCGAGGTCGAGATCTTCCACCAGGAGGTCTGGGACACGTCGTACCCCGAGGTGGCGGAGCGCGTGGTCGCGTCGTTCGGCGGGACCGTCTCGCCGCACCTGAAGTCGGCGCACCTCTGAACTCCCGGTCCGCCGACGCTGGAGGGTGAGCGGCGGACCGGGCTTCTTCTTCTCAGAGGAGTGACAGTCTCAGCTCCAGGGAAGACCCAGCGCGTCGAACGTCGTCTCGCGGCGCAGCGCCTCCTGCAGCGCGTGCTCGACGCCGTCGATGACGCGATGGCGCCCCTCGATGTCCTGCACCTCGCGCCAGGCGTCCGCGGGCAGCGAGCGCGGCGACGGAGCCGCCATCACCGCCTCTAGCAGGCGGAGGAAGCCGCCGGTGCGCTCGATCCCGGCGTGCAGGGGCGTGCCCAGCTCGCGGGCGGCGAGCAGTCCCTCGAACGGCGTGATCCGGTCGTACTGGACGGTGCGCGGCGGCAGGTCGTCCCGCTCCAGCTGCACGACGTCGAGCGTGTAGTAGAAGCGGATCGTCCCGCGGGTGCCGACGATCTCGACGGAGGGCTCCTCCGGCCGCTCGGCGCAGAGGGTGACCGCGGTCGTCACCTGGAGCCCGTCGGCCAGGGTGAGCACGGCGACGGAGGTGTCGTCCGCCTCGATGTCGTTCGCACGCCGCAGGTCGAGGCGCACGTCGACGACGTCCTCGAGCCGGTCGGCGCCGGCGATCGCGAGGGCGGTGGCGGTCGCGTGCGAGAAGGGGTTGGTCAGGACGCCGTCGGCGACGACCGCGCCGTCGAGCGTGCGCCGGCCGGCCCAGGGGGAGCGCGACCAGTAGCGGTCGTCGCGGACCCAGACTCCGGAGGCGCCGTAGCGCTGGACGTCGCCGATCTCGCCGTCGGCGACGGCCGCGCGGATCGCCGGGATCGCCGAGGAGCCGAGGCTCTGGAAGCCGACCTGCACGAGGGCGCCGGTGGCCGTGGCGCGCTCGCTGATCGCCGTGAACTCGGCGAGCGAGGCGGCGGGCGGCTTCTCCAGCAGGACGTCGTTGCCGTGGTCCATCGCCGCGAGCGCGATCGCGGCGTGGGTGTGGATCGGGGTGCTGATGATGACGATGTCGGTGCCGCCGGCGGCGAAGAGGCCGGTCGCGTCGGGGTGGTGCGCGACGCCGTCGGGGAGCAGCCCCTCGACCGGCGGCCGCGGATCGGCGACGCCGATGAGGCGGACGCGGCCGTCGCGGTGCGCCGCGAGGACGGCACCGAGGTGCGAGGCGCCGTAGCCGCCGATGCCGACGAGCCCGATCCGCGGGATCACGGTCGGACTCCGGAGAGCGGGCGGCGGTCGTCTCGTGTGGGCTGCATGATCCGGCCAGCGTATCGGAAAGCGGTTACCGGCGACCAGTGGGGTCGATGATCGTCATGCCCGCCGGGCTCGCGCGGTCGAAGACGGGGAGGAGCACGGCCGCCTCCTCGAGCCCGATGGTCCGCTCGATCAGGCGCTGCGGGGCGAGGACGCCCTGCTCGATCAGCCGGAGCATGCCGGGGTAGTCGCGCGCCGCCATCCCATGGCTGCCGAGGACGTCGAGCTCCCAGGCGATCACGCGCGCCATCGGCACGCGCGGGTGGCCCTCGACGGGCGGCAGCAGGCCGATCTGCACGTGCCGGCCGCGGCGGCGCAGGCTGAGCAGGGCGTCGGCGCAGGTCTGCTCGCTGCCGACGGCGTCGACCGCGACGTGACTCCCGCCGCCGGTGAGCGCGTGCACGGCGGCCGGCAGATCACTGCCGTCGGCGAGGAGGACGTGTTCCGCTCCGACGCTCGCCGCGACCTCGAGGGCGGCGGCGTTCCGGTCCACGGCGATGACGCGGGCGCCGAGCGCGTGCGCGACCATGACGGCGCTGAGGCCGACGCCGCCGGCTCCGATCACGGTCACCCACTCGCCGGGCTGCACCCGCGCCCGGCCGACCAGCGCGCGGTAGGCCGTCGCGAAGCGGCAGCCGAGGCTCGCGGCGGTGGCGACGTCGACACCCTCGGGAATCGCGACGAGGTTGGTGTCGGCCGCGTGCAGCGCGACGAGCTCGGCGAACGAGCCCCAGTGCGTGAAGCCGGGCTGCTCCTGGTCCGGGCAGACCTGCGCGTCGCCCTGCAGGCACCACTCGCAGCGGCCGCAGCCGCAGACGAACGGCACGGTCACCCGGTCGCCGACCGCCCAGTTCCGGACCTCGGGCCCGACCTCGGCGATCACGCCGGCGAGCTCGTGCCCCGGGACGTGCGGGAAGGCGATGTCGTCGTGCCCGGCCCAGGCGTGCCAGTCGCTCCGGCAGAGACCGGTGGCCAGCACCCGCACGACGACGCCGTCGGCCGGTGCCACCGGTGCCGGGACCTCGCGGACCTCCGGCTCGCCGCGGACGGAGTCGAGGACGAGAGCGCGCATGCCCTCATCCTGACAGCGCTCGGGGAGACGACGAAGACCCACGCTCTCGCGTGGGCCTCGGAAGTGGAGCGTCGCAGGCGACGCGTCCGGGACCGCTTCAGCAGTCGTCGGCGCCGAAGCGGAGGTCGGTGAGCGAGACGAAGTGCCAGCCCTGACGGCCGTCGTGCTGGGTGTAGGTCAGGGTGCTGCCCGAGGGGAAGACGCCGAAGTGGAAGGTGTCGGAGCGGGTGACGCCCGCCGTCGTGTACTCGTTCCCGGTCGCGCGGCGGAAGGGGTCGGCGAGGGTGCCGGCGCCGGCGCCGGCGAGGGAGCCCGAGGTGGCGATCGAGGTCGGAGCGGTGCTGAAGCCGACGGCGTCCCAGTAGGTCGGCACCCAGGAGTTCGCGTCGGTGTTCGAGGTGATGTCGAAGATCGTCAGCTGGAAGTCGACGGGGTCGAAGAGCGCGCCGTCGGCGTCCCGGAACTCGAAGGTCAGCGTCTGCGCGTCGGATCCGGGGCTCGGGAGGACGGTGAGATCGCCCGCGCGGCGCTGGTTGAGCACGAGGGCGCCCGCCGGGCCGAAGCCGGAGAAGGAGTACTCGGAGGGGACGCCGCCGGGGGCGTTTCCGGCCCAGCCCGACCCGTTCTGACTCATGTTGTAGCGCGTGCCGCCGGAGAGGTCGACCGTGCCGGCGGCGAGGGTCGAGGTGATGCGGATGGTCGAGGTGCGCCCGGAGGCGGAGGTCGCGCCGAGGACGGCGGGGTTGCCGCTCGCGTTCGTCGCGGCGAACTGCGTGACGCTCGTGCAGGGCGCGGTCGACGCGGCGGCGAGGGGAGCGCCCGCCGCGACGGCGATCACGGGGACGGTCCAGAGGGCGGTCGAGGTGAGCGAGCGGCGCGAGAGGCCGGGCGCGGGGGTGCTGGTCATGGCGGGATCCGTTCGGGTGCGGAGGGGACGGGGCAGGGCAGGGCAGGGCGAGGCAGGGCGGGGCGGGGCGAGGCGGTGCAGGCGCGGTGCGGGGCGCAGCGGGGCGGAGCAGGGACTCAGCGGCCGGCGTTGTAGTGGTTCTGGATCTGGGTCGCGGTGAGCACGGTCGAGTAGACGGAGGCGTAGCGCAGGCTGCCGGAGAAGGAGGCCGGGCCGACGTTCGTCCAGGAGCCGCCGAGGGTGTCGTAGCCGATCTTCCAGTAGCCGTTGCTGTTCTCCGGGCTGCGGAAAGCGGTGTTGCCGGCGACCTTCGCTCCGTCGAGCCAGAGGCTCATCCCGGCGGTCGGCGAGATCGTCGAGACGACGTGGTGCCAGGCTCCGTCGTTCACGGCGTTCGGGCTGGTGATCGACTGGACGCCGTTGTTGTAGATGCCGAAGACGAGGCGGCCGTCCGCGCCGATGTAGGTGTGCCGGTCGTACTGGCTGCCCGCGGTGTCGCGGCTGGTGTTGAAGCTGAAGAGCTTGCCGCCCGCGACGGTGGTCTTGAACCAGATCTCCGTGCTGAAGGTGGTCGGGTTGTTCAGCAGCAGGGGCGTGCTGAGGAAGCCGTTCGTGCCGTTCAGCAGCCAGGAGCCGCCGGCGTCGCGCGGGCAGGCCTTCGGGGTGGTCGCGGAGCTGGTCATCGCCGGACGGTAGGTGCCGGGGTAGGCGCCGGAGTCGGTGTCGACGGCGGTCGTCGCTCCGGTCGCCTGAGCGAGCGTGTAGGAGAACAGCGCGTCGCCCTTGTCGGCGGCGAGCGCCGAGTCGCAGGTGAAGAAGGCGGCCGCGCTGCCGACGGTGTTGTTCGAGTTGCGGATGGAGGCGACGTAGGCGCCCGAGGTGGCGGGGGCGAGGAAGAGCACGGCCGAGAGGGCGGCGACGAGCAGGGCCGCGAGGGTGGTGCGGGGCGAGGCGGCGCGCGTGCGGCGGTGGCGGCTCATCGCGCGGGGTCGCTCTCGACGGGCTCGGGCCGGGAGGATGCGGTCTCGGTGGGCTCGGTCCCGGTGGGCTCGGTCTCGGTGGGCTCGGTCCCGGTGGTGCGGGCGCGGCGGCCGTGCTCGCCGACCGGCTCGGCTCCGGCGGGGAGCCCGACCAGCACGGTCCAGAGCACGGGGGCGGCGCAGAGGGCGCCGAAGAGGATCCAGCCCCAGAGCGGCAGATGCAGCGCCGAGGACACGTTGTAGAAGTCCTCGCCGTTGGCCGGCACCTGGATGCCGCCGACCTGGCCGGAGACCAGATCGACGTGCGTGCCGCCGACCGCCGTGACGCGGATCGGCAGCATGCCGACCGAGACGAGCGAGGCGTCCGTCCGTCCGTCCTCGACGGTCGCCTCGAGGACGACGATGCCGACGAACGGGCGGAGCACGAAGACGGTGAAGGAGGCGACGAGCGAGATCCCGAGCACCCGCATCGCGGCGCGGTGGGTGGCGGAGGAGAGCAGGCGGGTGAGCAGCAGGACGAGGACAGTGCCGGCGAGGAGCATCGGGAGGCCCTTCGCGAGCCAGCCGGCGCCGGGGAGCGCGACGACGACCTTCCCGATCAGCTGCTCGGCGCCGGTCGCCCACGGGTCGGTCGCGCCGTTGATGTCGCCGCGGGTGACCAGGGTGCCGTCGTCGGCGAGCTCGACCACGCGGTGGGTGTAGGTCTCGTCGGGGGTGGTGGTGGGGTGGAAGCTGACGACGTCGCCGACCCGGATGTCCTCGAGGGGCGTCGGGGCGGTGAGGACGAGGGTGCCGACGGGGGCGGCGGTGCCCATCGAGGGTGTCTGGACGATGAACCAGCGTCCGCCCGAGGCATGGAAGAGGAAGGCGGCGACGACCAGGGCGGCGACGAGGGCCGTGACGGTCCAGGTCGCGACGGTGCGCAGGCGGGTGCGGGGGGAGCGGGGCTCGGGGGTGGTGCCGGAGGTGGTGGGGGTGGTGGGGGTGGTGCTGCCGGTGGGGAAGGCGGTGGATCCGGGGAGGGCGGGTGCGGGGCGGGTCTGCAGCGTGGTCATCGGTCCACCTCCTCGGCGGGGAGGGGGCCGCCTGGGCGGCGGCCCCCGGGGTGCGGGTGTCGGGTGTTGCGGGGGGTGTTTCTCGGGGTGTTTCCGGGGTGGGGCGGGTGCTTCGGGGGAAGCGGTCTTCGGTGGTGGATCTCGATACGCCCGCTCTGCGGGCTACTCGATCAGCATGGACCGGGCGCGTATCCCGATCGGCATGGATCGGGCGCGTGCCTCGGTCGGCGTGAGCCGGGGAGGCTCGATCAGCTGGCGAAGGTCCAGGTGAGGGGGAGCGAGCCGGACAGGCCCTGGTAGGTGTTGCCGGCGGAGGAGTCGAGCGTGACGGCGATGGTGAAGGGGGTGCTGGTGCCGGCGGTGACGGGGGCGGTGGCGAGCGACTTGGCGGCCGAGCCGGCGAGCGCGGCGGCGGTGCCGCTGTAGACGGTGGTGCTGCCGGAGGTGATGACGACGTTCAGCTTGGAGCAGAAGTCGGTCGCGGTGCCCGAGAGGGTGCCGGCGGCGGTGTTGGCGGTCTGCTCGCACTTGGCACCGGGGGTGAGGGTGAAGGTGTTGGCCGAGACGGTGCCGGCGTTCTTGATCGTGATCGCGGTGGTGACGGTCTGGCCGGGGATCATGGTGGTCGATCCGCCGAACTTGTTGATGGTCGAGCAGGTCGCGGTGTTGGTGCTGACCGAGCCGCCGTCGGTGCTGAGGCAGGTGACGGGGTTGGCGCCGGTCGACTTCTCCTCCATCACGAGCGAGCCGGAGGCCGCGGTGTTGTTGGTGTTGGTGATGCTGGCGACGAAGCCGGAGAGGGTTCCGGACATCGAGACCGACAGCAGCGCGGCGGCGGCGACGCTGGTGGCGAGGACGAGGGGGGCGAAACGGACGCGCTTGCGCTTTGCGGTGTGGTTCGACATGACAGGACTCCTGATCGGGTAGAAGGTGAACTGCCGTGCAGTTCGCTGTGGGGATGTTTTCTGGCTTGTCGAGTAAGTTACTTGATGGCAAAGATACTTTGCAATCGTTCCAATACCCCCTGTTGTAGGCACAGCCGCTCCGTCGGCGAGGAGCCTGCTCCGACCCGCGAGAAGGCCCGCATGGATCCCGAGAACACGCCCCCCGCCGACGGCGGCGCGCAGTCCGCCGGCGCCGCCCTCCGGCAGGCGCTGCGGGCGCTCGAGACCGCGCAGCGCGACCTGCGCACCGCGGTCGCCCTCGACCTCGGGATCGGCATCTCGGAGCTGGGCGCGCTGGAGGCGCTCGCCGACTCGCCCGGCCTGACGCCGAAGTGGCTGGGCCTCGAGCTGTCCCTGACGACCGGCGCGGTCACCGCGCTGCTGGACCGCCTGGCCAAGGCCGGCCACCTCGATCGGGTGTCGAACCCGCAGGACCGGCGCAGCGTCCTGCTCCGGCTGACCGACTCCGGCACCGCGCTGCTCGCGGCAGTGGACGAGCGCTACGACGCGGTCAGCGTCGAGGTGCTGCGGGCGTCGCCGCGTCTGGGCGAGGACGAGGTCGTCGAGGATCTCGCGCGGGCCGCGGCGGTCATCACGGCGCACACGATCCGCTGAGCCCGCGCGACTGTGCGCGTCAGGCCTGCGGCGAGCGGTCCTTGCTGATCGACCACAGATTGCGGCTCGAGGTGCGCTCGTAGTCGAAGACGGTCACGAGCGCGGTGATCAGCGCGAGACCGCGACCGGACTCGGCGAAGGCGTCGGGCATCTCCCGCGGGCCGGTGTCGACGCCGGGCGGATCGGCGGTGTCGATCAGCTCGGCCCGGAGCGCGTCGTCGTCGACGGTCACGACGAGGCGGCAGAGCACCGCGGTCGTCGAGACGGCGTGCTGGATGACGTTCGACACGAGCTCGACGAGCGCCGTCTCGAACTCCATCCGGTCGCGGGCGCCGACGTCGACGCGCTCGGTGAAGAGCGAGTCGAGCAGGTCGTGCACGAGCTCGATGTCGTCCGGCGGGGTCCGGAAGGCGAGGGTGCGCTCAGTCACGGTACGCGTCGCCGGCCGAGTCGTAGCCGACGAGCACGCGGTCGAGGTTGGAGAGCTCGAGCACCATGGTGACCTGGGCGCTCGGTGCGGCGATCCGGAGATCGCCGCCGGCCTGGCGGGCGCTCTTGAGGCAGGCGACGAGCGCGCCGAGCCCGGACGAGTCCATGAAGGAGACCTCGCTCAGCTCCACGACGATGCGGCTGCTGCCCTCGTCGAGAGCGCTCCGCACCTCGGTGCGCAGCTCCCGTGCCGCGGTGAGATTGAGCCGGCCCGCCGCCGTGATCACGGCGACGCCCGGAGCGATCGTCTCGGTGCTGAAGGTCATGCCTGCTCCTGATCGGTCTCCGCGGCGGCGCGTGCGGAGTCGTGCGTCCGCGTCACGAGGAGCGCGGTGATGTCGTCGATCGCGCGCCCGGAGCCGGCGAGCGCGGTCAGGGCGGTGAGGAAGCCGATGGCGCCCTCGGAGGTGCGGACGAGGTCGGCTGCGAGGACGAGCGACTGCAGCGTCCCGTCGAAGAGGTCGAGCACCCCGTCGGTGAAGGAGACCAGGGAGTCGCCGACCGCCAGATCGACGGTCTGGGTGACCCAGCCGCCGTCCTCCGTGATGCCGAGGGGGAGCCCGAGGGCGGCGAGACGGTGGAACGTGCCGTCGGCGCGGAGCAGGACGGTGAGCCCGTGGCCCGCGTCGACGAAGTCGACCCGCCCGGTCCCTGTGTCGAGCCGGCCGTGGAAGAGCGTGGCGAAGGTCTCGGTGGCCGAGAAGTCCGGCTGCAGCTGCTCGCTGACCGCCGCGACCACCTCGTCCGGTGCACCGCCGGCCCGGGCGCGGAACGCGGCGCGGATGCCCGCGGCGAGGATCGCGGCCCCCGTGCCCTTGCCCATCACGTCGACGAGGGTCAGGTCGACGATCGCCTCGGTGGCGGTCCAGCTGTAGAAGTCGCCGCAGATCTGCCACTTGGGCAGCGACGCCCCCGCGAGGTCGTAGCCGGCGGGGTGGCGGAAGGCGGCGGGAGCGAGGCGGGCCTGCACGTCGGCGGCGCGGTCCCACTCCGCGGTGTCGCGCAGCTCGCGCTCCACCCACTGGCCGAACTCCTCGAAGAGCAGCTCCTCCTCCGCGGTGAGGGCGCGCGGGACGAAGTCGAGCAGGCAGAGCGTGCCGAGCTGCAGGCCGTCGTCCACCGTGAGCGGGCGGCCGGCGTAGAACTGGACGTGCGGCGGGCCGGACACGTGCACGTGCTGCGCCCACGCGCCGTCGGCGCCCAGATCCGGGACGACCAGCGTGCTCCGCTTGGCGAGCGTCGCGTCGCAGAAGGTCCCTGCGCGCGGGTAGGAGACCGGCCCCTCGGGCTGCGGCGACTTCGTGAAGAGCGTGGTCTCGTCGAGGATGTGGATCTCGGCCACCGGCACGCGGAAGAGCTCCTGCGCCATCCGCGTGATCCGGTCGAAGCGCTCCTCGGGGCCGGAGCCCATCAGGCCCATGGCCTCGATGACCGCGGTGCGCCGGTCGCGGTCGCTCGGCGCCTCCGCCTCGATCGCCGGGTCCCGGCTGGTCTGCTGCGACATCGTTCCCCCGTTGTCTGTGTGCCGTCGTCTGCGTGCCGCTGTCTGCGTGCCGAAGCGGCGTCCCGTCTCAGCGACGACGGTATCGCCCGGCACGCTCCAGCTCGGCTCCAGGGCCCGATAGTCCCCCGGACGGGGGTCGGACCACCGCAGCAGCTCATGTCTTGCACTACGGGGCGCAGAGTGCAAGGATGCACAGCATGCAAGAAAATGCGACCGCGACCCGGCGCGACCAGCGCGCCGCCGAGCGGCGCAGTGAGTTGGCGCGCACCGCCCGCGAGCTGACGATCCGGCACGGCTTCTCGGGCTTCACCGTCGAGGAGCTCTGCGAGGAGGTCGGCATCTCGCGCCGCACCTTCTTCAACTACTTCCCGAGCAAGGAGTACGCGATCGTCGGCCGGCCCGAGGAGGGCCTCGACGACGACAGCGTCACGGAGTTCCTGACCCGCCGCCCCGGCGTCTCGCTGCTCGAGGCCCTCGTCGCCCTCGGCGCGGTGCACTTCGCCGCGATCGGGCTGAACGCCGACAGCGTCCGCGAGTTCGTCGCCGTCGCCGATCGCGAGCCGAAGCTCCTGCAGGCCCTGCTCGACGTCGGCACCCAGCGCGACCTCCTCGTCGCGGACCTCGTCGCGCGGCGCGAAGGGCTCGACCCCGCCGACCCGTCCGTGCTGCTCGCCGTGCAGACCGCCGGCACCGTCGTGCGCAGCGCGGCCGGCGCCTACCTCGACTCCGACGGCTCCGTTCCGCTCGAGCGCCTCGCGCAGGAGCGCATCGCAGCCGTGACGCGCCTGCTCCTGGGCTGACCGGCCCCTCCGACGCCGACCGGCCTCCCGCTCCCTCACGCCCCACCCGACCCCGAGGACACCATGACCGCCCCCGCCACCGCCTCTCCGCTCCTGCTTACGCAGCGCCGGATCTGGATCATCTTCTCCGCGCTCATCGCCGGCATGCTCCTCTCCAGCCTCGACCAGACCATCGTCTCGACCGCGATGCCGACCATCGTCGGCCAGCTCGGCGGCGTCGAGCACCAGGCCTGGATCACCACCGCCTACCTGCTCGCGACCACGATCGTGATGCCGATCTACGGCAAGTTCGGCGACGTCCTCGGCCGCCGCACGCTCTTCCTGATCGCCATCGCGCTGTTCACCCTGGCCTCGGTCGGCTGCGCGCTGGCGGGCGACTTCTGGTCCTTCGTCGTCTTCCGCGCGCTGCAGGGCCTCGGTGGCGGCGGGCTGATGATCCTGTCGCAGGCGATCATCGCCGACATCGTGCCCGCCAACGAGCGCGGCAAGTACATGGGTCCGCTCGGCGCGGTCTTCGGCCTCTCGGCCGTCGCCGGTCCGCTGCTCGGCGGCCTCTTCGTCGACCACCTCACCTGGCAGTGGGCGTTCTACATCAACATCCCGGTCGGCATTGCGGCCTTCGCGATCGCCTGGTTCGCGCTGACGCTCCCGAGCAAGCGCGCGACCAAGCGGATCGACGTCCCCGGCGTCCTGCTGCTCTCGATCGCCACCACCTGCCTGATCTTCTTCACCGACTTCGGCGGCGACGCCGCGCACGGCTGGGGCGCCCTCGAGACCTGGGCCTTCGGCGCCGGGCTGGTCGCCGCGGTCGCCGGCTTCATCTGGGTGGAGTCGCGGGCCGAGGACCCGATCATCCCGCTGAGCCTCTTCCGCAACCCGATCTTCGTGAACGCGACGGCGATCGGCCTCACGCTCGGCCTCGGCATGTTCTCGGCCATCGCGTTCGTGCCGACCTTCCTGCAGATGGCGTCCGGCACGTCCGCCGCCGCGTCGGGCCTGCTGATGCTGCCGATGATGGCGGGCCTGATGGGCACGTCGATCTACTCGGGCATCGCGATCTCGCGCACCGGCCGCTACAAGGCGTTCCCGATCGTCGGCGCGCTGCTGACCGGCCTCGCGATGGCGGCGATGACCACGCTGACCGCCGAGACGCCGATCCCGCTGATCTGCGTCTACCTCTTCTTCTTCGGCGCGGGGCTCGGCCTGATCATGCAGGTCATCGTCCTGGTCGTGCAGAACGCCGTCGCCCCCGAGATGATCGGCACGGCGACCAGCACGAACAACTACTTCCGCGAGGTGGGCGCCTCGCTCGGCGTCGCTGTGTTCGGCACGATCTTCACCAACTCGCTCGCCGAGAAGCTGACCGGCGTCTTCACCGACGCGGGCGTCGCCGACGTCGGTGCGGCCACCGCGACGCTCGACCCGCAGGCACTGAACGCCCTGCCGGACGAGGTCCGCGACGGCGTCGTCCGCGCCTACGCCGAGTCGCTGGCGCCGGTGTTCTGGTACCTCCTGCCCTTCATCGCGATCGCCTTCGTGCTCGCGCTGCTGCTCAAGCAGATCCCGCTGTCGGACCAGTCCGGCATGGTCGCGCGCGGCGAGGCCGTCGGCGGAGAGGAGGCGGAGCGCCTGCACCGCGAGAGCCTGGCGGCGCCGGCCGCCGGGGGGCGGTCGGAGGCTCCGGAGGACGCGCGCGCGGACCGCTGACGCGGGGGCCGGCCGCCGTCGCTCTTGTCGCGGCGGTGACCGGACGCGACACTGGGGGCGTCCCTCACCGCGCGGTCCTCTCCGGATCGGTACAACGGCGCCAAGCGCACGTTCGCCGAGCTGCCCGAGAGCTGACCGGCACTGAGCCGGCCCGACGTCAGACGGGCAGCAGCCCGATGATCACCGCCATCACGAGGATCGTGACGAGCTCGTGCGTGATGTTCAGGATCGTCAGCTTCGCCGGCCGGCCCTCGAACGCGTCGTGGGTGATCATCCGCGCGGCGGTGAAGCCGGCGAAGAGGAACAGCCCGGTGATCACCGAGTTCGCGAACCAGCTGCCGCCGTAGAAGGCGTGCGCGATGTCGACGCAGCCGGCCAGGACGAGCGCGGTCACCAGGCTGACCACGACGGTGACCAGGATCGGGACGACCGCGCTGCGGCTGCTCATCTGCTCTCGGCTGATGCCGGTCAGGCGCATCCAGAGCGTGCCGAAGACCTTCGGGGTGTACCAGATCGAGCCGACGAGCATGGTCGACAGGGTGGCCAGGGCCACCGCCCACGGGTTGATGTCGGGGACCACGGCGCCGCCTCTCGCTGCCCCGTCCGGGCGCACCGGGATCGGAGCGGCGGCGGGTGCGCTCACCCTAGTGCCGCGCCGGCTCCCGGGGGCGGCTCCGCGACCGGACCCGGAACGGGCCCCGGCCCCCGCGCGGGCCCCGTTCCCCGTCCACTCGCAGTCGGAGCGGCGCGCGAGTGGACGGGGATCGGGCTCTGCTTCGCGCGCAGGGCCCGATTCGGGTCCGTTCGCGGGAGGGTTCCCTGCTCAGCTCCGGCTCGTGGGATCTGCTCGATTCTGCGAGCCGGACCGCGTTCCGCGAGCCGGAGGTCCGTCGCCGCCTTGCGCCGCATCGTCACCGCACCTCAGCGCAGGCGCGCGGACCGAGGCGTCAGGAGCCCTGTCCCGATGCCCCACTCGCGATCCGCGGTCGCCGGCGGGCGAGCAGCCAGCCCGCGCAGAACGCGAGCACGAGCAGGCCGAGCACGATCAGCGCGGCGGCGGTCGCCAGGCCGGGAGTGACGACCCTCGTGCCGACGGGCGAGAACATCGTCTCCGAGAGCGGCGCGTACGCGAACCAGCCGAACGACACCTCGCTCGGAGTGGTCGCAGCGACGACGATCCCGATCACGACGAGCAGCACGCCCGCCGCCGGTAGGAGCCATCGCCTCGTCCTCATGCCTCCACGGTAGAGGGCGGGCGCCGACCTGGCGCGACCAGCTACGGCGAGACCATCCCGCCGTTGACGTTCAGGGTCTCGCCGACCACGTAGCTCGACTCCGCCGACGCGAGGAAGACGTACGCGGGCGCCTGCTCGGCCGGCTGCGCGGCGCGGCCCATCGGGGACTCGCTGGAGCCGAACTCGGGCAGGCTCTCCGGGTCGACGCCCGCCGTCACCTGCAGCACCGACCAGGTCGGTCCCGGCGCGACGACGTTGACGCGGATGCCCTTCGCCGCGAGCTGCTGGGCGAGCCCCTTCGAGAGGTTGTTGATCGCGCCCTTGGTCATCGCGTAGTCGAGGCGGTCGGGCGCGGGCGTGTGCGCCTCGGCCGAGGCGGTGTTGATGATCGTCGAGCCCGCGGGGAGGTGCGGGAGCGCGGCCTTGATGATCCGGAACGGCGCGAAGACGTTGATCGCGAAGGTCGTCTCGAACTGCTCGTCGCTGAGCTCGAGCACGTCGTCCTGCCAGACCTGCTTGCCGGCGACGTTGACGACCGTGTCGAGCCCGCCGAGCCCCTCGACTGCCTTCTCGACCAGGTCGCGGCAGTACTGCGCATCGGTCAAGTCGCCGGGGATCGTCACGGCGGTGCGGCCGGCCGCGCGGATCACCTCGACGACGTGCTGCGCGTCCTCCTCCTCGTCGGGGAGGTAGGCGAGGGCGATGTCCGCACCCTCGCGGGCGAAGGCGATGGCGACCGCCGCGCCGATGCCGGAGTCGGCTCCCGTGATCAGCGCGAGGCGCCCGGTCAGGCGGCCGGTGCCGCGATAGCTGTCCTCGCCGAGGTCCGGGACCGGGGTCATCCGCGACTGGAGGCCGGGCTCGGGCTGCTGCTGCACCGGCGGCGTGACGTTCGGGTACTGCGTGGCGGGGTTCGTGAAGGTGTACTGGTCGGGCATGGGGTCCTCCGGACGTGGTCGAGCGGGCGGGCGTCGTGGTGCCGCGGGCCTCCTCGCACGGTAGCCGCGAGTCACTCCCCGGCGGAGGCGCTTGACGGCCGCCGTGATCGTCCTGCGGCGCCTGCCGTCCACTCCCGGACGATACGGTCGTCCTCATGCCGTCCCGCCCCGTCTCCGCCGCGAAGCGCCGCCTGGCCATCTCGGCCTTCATGCTCGTCTTCGGCATCGGGATGGCCTCCTGGGTCGTGCGGACCCCGGCGGTCCGCGACCTGCTCGCCGCCTCGACCGCCGAGATGGGCCTCGTCCTGCTCGGCCTCTCGGTCGGCTCGATGAGCGGAGTGCTCTCCTCGGCCACCGTCGTGCGCCGGCAGGGAGTGCGCTTCACCGTCGTCATCGGCGGCGCGTCCTTCGTCACCGGCATCGCCCTGACCGGCGTGTTCGCCGAGCTCTCGACGCCGTTCGGCGTCGCGGCCGGCCTCGCCCTCGTCGGCTTCGGGATCGGCATCTCCGAGATCGCGCTCAACGTGGAGGGAGCCGCGCTCGAGACGCTGACGGGCCGCTCGGTCCTGCCGGCGCTGCACGGCTTCTACAGTCTCGGCACCGTCACCGGCGCGGTGGCGGGCATCGGCCTGACGGCGATCGACTTCCCCGTCGTCTGGCAGCTCGTCGGGGTCGCGGTGGTCGCGCTCGCGCTCCTGGTCACCGTCATCCGCTCCATCCCCGTCGAGACCGGCCGGGTGGAGCGCGCCGTCGAGGGCGCTCCCCGGGAGAAGGTCCGCTCGACGCCCGTCTGGCAGCAGCCGCGCGTGCTGATGCTCGGGCTGATCGTGCTCGCCCTGGCGCTGGCCGAGGGCTCGGCGACCGACTGGCTGCCGCTGCTCATGGTCGACGGCCACGGCGTGTCCGCCACCGTCGGCACCGTGGTGTTCACGGCCTTCGCCGCGGCGATGACCGTCGGCCGCTTCCTCGGCACCCCGCTGCTGGCCCGGTTCGGCAAGGCGACCGTCCTGCTGGCCAGCACCCTCGTCTCGGCGGTCGGCATCGGCATCGTCGTCTTCGCCGACAACGCCGTCGTGGCGGGTGCGGCCGTGGTCCTCTGGGGTCTCGGCGCGGCCCTCGGCTTCCCGGTCACCCTCTCCGCCGCGGGCGAGAGCGAGGACCCGACCTCCGCCGTCGCCGCCGTCGCGACCGCCGGCTACATCGCCTTCCTCGTCGGCCCGCCGCTGCTCGGCTTCCTCGGCGAGCACTTCGGCCTCCGCGGCGCGATGGCCGTCGTCCTGGTGCTGGTCGCCCTCGCCTCGCTGCTCACTTCGGCCGCGAAGCCCCGCGCCGCCCGCGAGCGCGTTCCGGCCTGAGCGGCCGCTCTACCGGTCGAGAGGCCGCCCAGCGGGCCGGCACATGCTGACCGAGGTACCCGCGGGGCGGGTCCACTCATGTTGATCGGGTAGCCCGCGCAGCACTCCGCTCAGGCCGTCTCGTCCGCGACACCCACGGGAACGCCTCGGCCCTCGAGCGGGCGCCCTGGCGGGCCTTCGAGCGGTTCGGCGCGGAGGGGGTGCGGTGGTCACCACGGCCTTCCGATCCCCACGAGCGTGGCACGGACAGCGCGCCCCGTCCCGGTCCGGCGCGGGAGACGCCACTCCTCCCTACGACCCGATCCACCGAGTCGTCCACAGATCGCCGCCATCGCCCCCGACCGCTTCGACCTGAGCATTACTCTCCTTTCCACGGGGCTGAACGACCGTCGCCGGCGCGGTGAGCGCGGGCGGCCGAGGAGAGGGACGAACGGATGAGTCGAACGGAACGGCAGGGGTGTGCCGGTCGCCGCAGAGAGAGGGTCGTCCGGCCGGTGCTGGGAGCGGGGGTGTGCGCCGCTCTCGTCGGCGGGCTGCTCGGCTCAGGAGCGACCACTCCGCCCGCCGGCGCGGCCCAGGCGTCGCCGCATCGGACGATCGAGAACACCCTGCTGCACGGCGGATCCACCAACGCGGGGGCGACCACGGTCTCGGCCTGGCTGCAGAAGGGCGAGCGGCTGAGCGCCGATCTGCACCCGCTGAAGGGCGGGTCGGGCACGGGGGAGGGCGAGAGCGGAGGCGGCACCGCCTCGATCCTCGCGCCGGACGGCGGCGTGCTCGACACGCAGGTCTTCCCGCGGGGCGCTCCGCCGTCCGTCGCGGCCGGAGGCGAGTTCGTCGCCGAGGAGACCGGGGTCTTCCGCGTCATCGTGACCGACGACGACGTCACTGCGCCGGTGAACCTGGTCTGGAGCATCGCGGTCGCGGCGGCATCGGGCGCACCGCTGGCCGGCCGGGTCTGGTCCACCTCCTACGGGATCCAGTCCGGGGCGAGGACCAGCTACGCGACACCCGCGGACCGCCGCGCGACCTTCACGCTGCACGCCGTCACCGAGACCGGGGCGCGCTACGACCTGACGCTCCGCGACTACGACGGCCTCGCCTCGACGCTCCAGGCGACGAACAAGGGCAACGTCCGGGTCGGGTCCTCCGATCCGTCGTACCTGTCCGTGCCGATGCCGGAGTCGACCGAGGCGCAGGGCGTCGGCGCGCAGTACGTCCAGGCGTCCGGACGCTCCGGCATCGACGGCCTGCAGACGTACAAGCTCTTCCTGGACCCGCCCGCGGCCGATCTCCCGGCCGCGATCGCGCCCGCCTACGCCGCCCCGACGATCGAGGGGCTCGCCTATCGACGCTCCGGCTCCGGCTCGAACGCGGGCACCCTCGTCGGCACTCTCGGCACCCAGCCGGGCACGGTCGCGGCCGACATCGACGCCGACGGGGACGGGGCCTACGACGGCCCGCGCGATGTCCACCTCTCCCGCATCGTCGCGGAGCCGGGCCCGTTCGACATCGCCTGGAACGGCCTCGACGCGCGCGGCGACGCGGTCGACACCGCCGATCCCGGCGTCCGCTTCCGCGCCTCGGTCGGGCGGACGAACGAGTTCCACGTCACCCGGGTCGATGCGGAGACGTCGGCCGGCGGTCTGTCCGTCGTGCGCTCGACCGGTGGCGAGGCGTCCCCGGCCGCCCTGCACTGGGACGACCATCTGCTCGCAGGCTCGAACGGCGAGCGCTACTCGGCGACGTCCGCCGTCACCTCGCCGACGGACGGTGCGGACTCGAGCGCCGGGGTCCACCGCTGGGAGGCGGACGACTCGGGCCGGGGTCGCGTGCCGAACGTGAACGACGCCGTGCATGGCTCCTACGGCGATCTGCGCGCGATCGACGACTGGGCCGCCGGCTCCGACGGCGCGACGGCGGTCGCCGGGCTCGGCGCTCTCACCCCTCATGTCACCCTGACGAAGAGCTCGTCGGTGCCGTCCGACGTCCCGCTGCGGCCGGGCGCGCGGGTGCCGTACCGGCTGACGCTCACCTCCGACGGCTCGGGGGACGCCCGCGACGCGGCCGTCGTCGACCACCTCGACCAGGGAGTCCTCGACGACGCCGACCTCGACGCCGCCTCGATCCGGACCTCGCACGGCACGGCCACGGTCGATCCGGCGACGGGCCGGCTGGTCTGGGCGGCAGGGACCCTGCCGGTCGGGACCGTCGCCGAGCTCTCCTTCGAGGTCGTCGTGCGCACGGACCGGCCGGGGGACCGCACCCTCGCGAACACGGCCTGCCTCGCGGGGGCCGCCTTCGCACCCTCTGCCTCGGGAGTCGCGACCGAGCAGAACCCCTGCGCGACCGTCCCGCACACGATCGGCCGAGGGGCGCTGTGGATCGACAAGACGGCCGCTCAGTCGTCGGCGGAGCACGGCGGGCAGGCCGGCTTCGACGTGGTCGTGGGCAACTCGGGCTCTCTCGACGCCGCCGACGTGACCGTCACCGACGTCCCGGTGCTCGAGCATCTCCTCGACGCCGTGATCGAGAACGGCGCCGGAGGCGTCCAGCCCGCGACGGAGCCCGTGACCGGGCTCGCGATCCCTGCGGGCGGGCAGATCACCCTGCATGTCAGCGGCCGGGTGGCCGAGGGCCGGGACGCGCTCACCGTGCCGAACCGGGCGACGATCTCGCAGCAGCCGGGCGGCTTCGAGCCTCCCACGGTTCGGCACCCGTGCCCGGACGACGCCGCGTTCTCCTGCGCCGAGATCCCCGTGCCTGAGAGACCGGTACCCGAGACCCCGGTGCCGGAGACTCCCGTGCCCGGGTCACCCGCGCCTGAGATCCCCGTGCCCGGCGACGACCGGGGCCTCGCGATCGCGAAGACCGCGTCGGAGCCGACCGTCGCGCACGGCGGCCGGGCCGGCTTCCGGATCGTCGTCGCCAACATCGGCCCACGACCTGCGGAGGGCTTCACCCTCACCGATGTCCCGACCCTCGAGCACCTGTCCGACGTGACGATCTCGCGGGACGGCGGGCCCGCCTCCGCCGATCTCGAGGTCGAGGGCCTGGCCCTGGCGCCCGGCGCCTCGACGGTCTTCACCGTGACGGGGCGGGTCGCCGACGGAGTCGACGGCTGGACGATCGCGAACCGCGCGCGGATCGAGCGGCTGCCGCCGGGCTTCCCGCCGACCTCGGTCCAGCACCCCTGCGACGACGAGCCGACAGCCAGCTGCGCCGGGGTGACCGTGCCTCCGGTCGGTCCCGTGCCGACGGCGCTCGCCGTCTCCGGCGCGGCGGCGGGTCCGGTCGGGCTGGTGGCCGGACTGCTCCTGCTCTCGGGCGGCGGTCTCCTCGCGGCGCGGCGCTTGCGGAGACGACGGGCCACGACTCCCGCCGAGCGCGGACTCCCCTCTTCTCTCCCCACCGGAAGGTCAGAACGATGACGCACCCCCACGACGAGCTTCCGCTGCGGATCACCGAGCGCTTCGCCCTGCCCGACGGCCGCGTCGGCGTCAGCGCCTGGTCGGCGAGCGACCCGGAGCAGCTCGAGCAGCAGCTGCGCACCCGGGCAGGCCGGACCGACCCGGAACGCGAGCCCGGCCGACGCCTGCATCTCGTCCGCCCGCCGCTCGTGCGCATCGAGGAGCGGATCGACGGCGTCCTCCAGCCGATCGACCCGCTCCAGCGCGCGGTGGTCGACATCCGCTGGCGGACGGCGCTGACCCGCTCGCGCCGGCCGGCCCGGCTGCGCCGGCTCGTCGGCCCCCGTGACCTCCCCACGACCGAGCCCCCGTCCGACGTCGCCCGCTGGACCGAGCGGTGCCCGGCGGGGGAGCATCCGGCCGACGGAGAGGCGGCCCCGCTCAGCCCTTGACCGCTCCGGAGTTCGTACGCTTCGTCCTGCCCGCTTCGCCGACCGCGTGGAGCCGACAGGCGGAGTGGCCCGACGCGAAGAGCGGGCAGAGCGGCCGTCAAGATCGGCTCGCTCTGCCCGCTCTCGTGGGGCCTGGGTGGAATGTCTCACTCGAACGGTGGCTTACTCGAGCAAGGAGGGGACAGTGTCTTCAACGCCCCCGCCGCCTGAAGTGACCGAAAGCGCCGATGCCGGTCCCGAGGAGGACTATCGCGGTGAGGAAGATCCACCAGCTCGGCTTGCACTCCGCGGCGGCGGAGAACATGAACCCTCTCCCGGTTCTACTGCCTACGCCGACGGAATTCGACGAAAGCGCTGTACCCGGTCGTGAGCAGCATGATCCCGAAGAGAACGATCCACCACGCGGGTCGGTTCTCGGCGGCGGCGAGGAAGACGAACAGGCTGCCGATCGCGAACATGGTGAGTGCGAACGGCGCACTGTTCCTCTTCTCAGGAGTCAAAGCAGGCCTGCTTTATCGAGATCACCCCGGCCAGTTCCAGGACCAGATCGCCGGCGGCGTTGATGATCGCCTGCCGCCGCTTCTCCGCGTTGGAGGTGGTCTTCCATGCGCGATAAATCACCTCGAAGGCTTTCTGAATGTTTCCGAACCGGGACACCAGGGAGGCGACCTTGTTCGCGATGTTCGCGTTCACTGCCACGGCACCGGCCACTGCGGCCACACACGCGGCCCACCCCCAAGCGTCGCTCGGGTCGGCGATCACGGGGAAGGCAGTCGCCTCGTCGAACTCCACCGTCTGGACGAGGGTGTTCCCGTCCAGGGTGAAGCTCGTGCCGACGGGACTGCCCAGGGCGTCGTAGGCCCAGGGGATCTCGTAGCCACCGAGCAGATCACCCGCGGCCGATAGGACGGCGACCGACCCGTCGGGCTCTACGGTCGCGCTGGCGCCGGCGGGAAGCGAGAGGGGGAAGCGGTAATCGTGGGCCGCATCGGCGGAGTCCACCTGGATCAGCGTCTGCGTGCCCTTCTCCGTCGCATAGCTGCTGATCGCTGCGTCACCGAAGGTCGTCGTCAGCACCGGCTCGCCTGCTCCGTCGAAGAGACCGTCCGGGAGAGTGCCCGGGTCGACCACCGCGGAGGACGACACCGCGCCGGGGAGGGTGATGCCCACGGATACCGCTCCGGCGTCGGTCACCACAGTGGTGGTCGCGGGAACGACCTCGGTCGAGAAGTCGGCCGCCGGAGATGGTTCGGTGCTCTCGACTCTAGGGATCGCCTGCGCTGGACTCGCTGCGGCGAGGACGACCGCTGCCGCGACCATACTCGACATGACGGTGAAGACCGTTCTGTGATTCTTCTGCATGACCATTAGCTGCACTCCTTCGTGACTGAATGACCGAGGTCTTCGAGCGTGCGAAGACACTTCGATCCCGCCCTTCGCGGTTGATCAGGAAGAATACGAGGATGTTTCGGCTTGTGCAGCCGTGGTCATGCTTTGCGAGTTCTTCGTGCGTCTGCGAGGCGACCGAGGCCTCCCGTACAGTGGTCGATCTCTACGCCACGCAGCCGTCGCCGTTGACGCAGTGCCGGCGGAATCCGCAGGACCGCGGGCATCGGCGGGTCTCGAGCGTGGCGAGGCCCCCTCGCGTGAAGGCGTTGCTGCGGCGCGTCGAGACGGGCCCGATACTTCGCGCCACGGAAGGTGGCGGCGCAGGATGCGGCAGGGAGGTCGTTGGGAGGGAGGCCGACGGCGGTCGTCACTGTCCAGCGGACTCGGAGGCGGCGAGTGTCGCTGGAGCAGGGCGCTTCGTCGTCGCGGCGCGGAACGCGCGCAGAATCGCCGCCCGACGCCTCCTCGGGGTTTCGAAGGGCGTCCGGCGGCGGCGAGACGGAGGTGCGGTCCGACGGCCCGGCTCAGCCCTTGACCGCTCCGGACGTCATGCCGGCGACGATCTGGCGGTTGAAGAAGATGTACATCACCAGCGGCGGGATGGTGATGAGCAGCACGTCCATGAAGAGCAGGTTCCAGGAGGACACGGACTGCGAGGAGAAGTTGTACAGCGTCAGCTGCACGGTCGCGTTGTCGTCGCCGGGCAGGAAGTACAGCGCGTAGGTGAAGTCGTTGAAGACCGTCACGGCTTGGACGACGATGACCGTCACGATCACCGGCTTCAGCAGCGGCAGCACCACGGTGAAGAACAGACGGAAGGGGCCGGCGCCGTCGATGGTCGCCGCCTCGTCCAGCTCGCGGGGGATCGTCGAGACGAAGGCGCGGAAGAGCAGGATGCAGAAGGAGAGGCCGAAGGCGACGTGCACCGCGATCAGGCCGGGCAGCGTCTTGAAGAGCTCGAGGCCCTGCAGCACCCAGATCGTCGGGACGACGGCGGGCGGGATGATCAGGCCGGCCAGGACGAAGCCGTTGACGAGCGGGTTCCACTTCGAGCGGCGGCGCTGGAGGACGTAGCCGACCATCGCGGCCAGGACCACCATCACCGTGACGGAGACGATCGTCAGGATCGCGCTGTTCGCGAAGGCCCGCAGCAGCACGAAGTTCCGCGCCGAGACCACCTCCTGCAGGTTCTCGAGGAACACCCACTGGGTCGGCAGGGTGAAGCCGAGCAGCGACGACTCCTGCTGCGTCTTCGCGGCGGTGAGCACGATGAAGAGGAACGGGACGATGAAGACGAGGACGGCGAGGACGATGGCGAGGATGCCGCCGCCGTAGCGCCAGGTCCGGGAGCCGCGGCCGACACCGCGCTGGCGCACCTTCGCGCGCAGCGGGTCGTCCTGGAGCGGGGTCGGCGAGAGCGGGGCGGGCGTGAGCGGCGTGGTGGTCACAGCTCCTTGTCCTTCCGGTTGAGCCAGGCCGACAGCGGGAAGATCAGCGCTGCGACGACGAGGAAGAGGATGACGTTGCCGGCGGTCGAGAGGCCGTAGAACCCGGCCTGGTACTGCTTGTAGATGACCGAGGCGACCACGTCGCTGGTGAAGCCCGGACCGCCCTTGGTCATCGCCCAGATCAGATCGAACGAGCGCAGTCCGCCGATCAGCGAGAGCAGGATCACCGTGACGGTGGCGGGGCGCAGCAGCGGCAGCGTGATGTGCCGGAAGTTGTGCCAGGCGCCGGCGCCGTCGACGCGGGCGGCCTCGAAGTAGTCCTGCGGGATCGCGACGATGCCGGCGATGTAGATGAGCGTCGCGAGTCCGACGCCCTTCCAGACGTCCACGAGCGCGACCGAGAAGAGCGCCCACTGCGGGTCGGTCAGCCAGCCCGGGCCGGCGAGGCCGATCGTCGCGAGGCCCTGGTTGATCAGGCCGTCGAACGGGTCGAGCAGCACCTTGAAGGTGATGCCGATGCCGATCGTCGACACCAGCACCGGGAAGAACACCACGCTGCGGAGGAAGCCGCGGCCGATGATCTGCGAGCTCAGCAGCACCCCGAGGGCCATGCCGAGCACGATCTTCAGGCCCGAGGTGATCGCCGCGTAGATGAAGGTGTTCACGAAGCCGGTCGTCAGCGCCGGGTCCTGGAAGAACTCGACGAAGTTCTCGAAGCCGATGAAGGTCGAGTCGAAGAGCGTCCAGCGCGTGAGGGAGAAGTAGAGGGAGGCGACCGTCGGGACGAGGAACAGGACCACGTAGAAGACGCCGGCCGGGAGGTAGAACCACGTCGGGTACGGGCTCTTCATGGCCTTGCGCCGTTTCGGCGGCTCGGGGGAGCGGGAGGGTTCGGAGCGCCGGGCCGGGCGCTTCTCCATCGTTGCGGTCATCAGATCTCCGTCGATCGGCCGGGGGAGGGGTAGGAGGGCGGTGCGCCCGGGGGAAGGGGCCGGGAGCGGAGGGGCTGCCTCCGCTCCCGGCCCCCGAGGCTCACCAGCCGTCGAGGCCGAGCTGCTTGGCCTGCTTCGTGACGTCGTCGTCGTACTGCTGAGCACCCTCCGCAGCGGGCGTGATGCCCGAGCCGACGGCGACGGTGATCTGCTCGAGCGCCGGTCCCTTGATCGGCGAGAGGAACTCGAGCGCGAGGCCGGTGTCACCGCTGTCGAAGTAGGGCTGCATGTCCGACACGAGGGCGGGCACGTCGTCGGGCAGCGTGCAGCCGTCGATCACGAACGGACCCTGGGGTGCCGCGATCTCGCTCTGGATGTCGCAGCTCTCGGGGGTGACCAGGAAGGCCATCAGCTTCTTGGCGCTCTCGAGCTTCGCGCCCTCGGTCGACTTCGGCACGTAGACCGCGTTGGGCTGCCAGACGGTCAGCGGGTTGGAGTCGGCCGACTCGCCGGGCAGCGGGAACAGGCCGACCTTGTCGAGCGAGTCCGGGTAGTTCTGGATCAGCGGGCCGGCCGCGAAGGTCAGCATCGGGTACTGCGCACCCTCGCCGGTCGCGACCATGCGGACGCCGTCGTCGTAGGTGGCCGAGGCGTAGTCCTCGTTCACCAGGCCCGACTCGGCGACCTGCTGCAGGTGCTCGAAGCCGGCCAGCGCCGGCTCGTCGACGTACTTGGCCTCGTTCGCCGTGTACTGCGTCGCCCACTCCGGGTCCTGCTCCAGCACGTTGGCGAAGTCGCCGAGCACGAAGAGCTGCGAGGTCCAGGTGTCGCCGTAGGTCTGGATGATCGGCGCGACGTCGCCGGCGGCCTTGATCTTCTCGCTGTTCGCGATGAACTCGTCCCAGGTCTTCGGCACGGTCAGGCCGAGCGAGCTGTAGACGTCCTTGTTGTAGAGGACCGCGCCGCCCATCGCCTGGCCGAGCGGGATGCCGTAGAGGTCCGCGTCGGTCGAGACCACGGTGCGGAAGCCCTCGTCGAGCGAATCGACCCAGGGCTCGTCCGAGAGCGGTGCGAGGTTCTGGTCGGGGTTCAGCGCCTGGAAGAGCGAGCCCGAGTTGTAGGCGAAGACGTCGTTCATCTCGCCGGTGGCGAGGCGCGTCTTGATCAGGTTGTCGCCCTCGCTGCCCTGCGGCCGGGTCTCGATGTCGAGGGTGATGCCGTCGTTCTCCTCCTCGAACTTCGTCTTCAGCGCGTCCCAGAGCTCGACGGTCGCCGTCTGGTTGTCGATGAGCACGCTCAGCGTGGATCCGTCGGCGGAATCGCCGCCGCCGCCTCCGGTGCTGCAGCCGGTGAGCGCGAGAGCGAGAGCCGCTCCTCCTGCGCCGAGGGCGAGCACTGCTCGCCGGTTCTGTCGGGTCGACATCACTACCTCCATGTAGGGACAACTTCTTCGT
Source organism: Rathayibacter sp. VKM Ac-2804 (assembly GCF_009866655.1). NCBI lineage: Bacteria > Bacillati > Actinomycetota > Actinomycetes > Micrococcales > Microbacteriaceae > Rathayibacter > Rathayibacter sp. VKM Ac-2804. The sequence goes on along the minus strand of NZ_CP047420.1, from coordinate 3,622,024 downwards.
TGCGGGGGGTGCCCGGGGGCGGCCGACCTGCCTGCCGGGCCGGTGAGAAGGCCGGGCGGCGGGGCGACGCAGGGAGAACCTACGTCCGCGTCGTGAAACGTGTCAACGAAATTGCGAAAATTCGTGGATCGATCTACACAATGGCAGGTGAACCGTTACAGTGGCGTTCGCGGAGGCCCCGATCGGGGCGCCGTCCGATCACCACAGGCACGCACGACCGACGACGCGAGGGGGCGACGATGAGCTCGACCGACACCGGTCGCCGCGGCCCCGCGACCATCCAGGACGTCGCCCTGCACGCCGGTGTCTCGCGAGCCGCCGTCTCGAAGGTGATCCGCAACGCCTACGGCGTCAGTGCGTCGATGCGCGAGCGGGTCACCGCAGCGATCGACGAGCTCGACTACCGGCCGAGCGTCGCGGCCCGGGCCATGCGCGGCGCCAGCTTCACCATCGGCGTCGAGGTCCCCTCGCTCGGCAACTCCTTCTTCAACCGCATCGTCACCGGCGCGTCCGCCGCGCTCGAGGGCAGCCGCTACCAGCTGATCGTCGCCCCCGCGCAGAGCGACTCCGGCGAGGGCTTCCGCGCGATCGAGGCGCTCTTCGACCGCCAGGTCGACGGGCTGATCGCGGTCTCGCCGATGGTCGAGCCGGCCTGGCTCGAGCGCCTCGCTGCGCGGACGCCGATCGTGATGCTCGGCCGGCACGACGACTCCACCGGCTACGACACGGTCACCAACGACGACGTCGCGGGCACCGACCTGGTCCTCGACCACCTGCTCGAGCTCGGGCACCGCCGCATCGCGCACCTCACCATCAGCGACGAGATCACCAGCCGGGTCGCGGCGGCGCCGCACTCCGTGCGCCTCGTCCGCTACCGCGAGCGGATGGCGGCGGCCGGGCTCTCGGACGAGCTGCACGTCGTGCACCTCGGCACCGAGCGCCTCGACGCGTACGAGCGCTCGCTCGAGCTCCTCCGCCCGCCGGACCGGCCGACCGCGGTCTTCGCGGGCAACGACGCGCTCGCCCTCGACGCGCTCTGGGCCCGCGACGAGCTGGGGCTCACCGCCGCCGACGTCGCGATCGTCGGTTACGACGACATCGAGGTCGCCGGCCACCCCGGCATCTCGCTGACGACCGTCGACCAGTCCGGCGAGGAGCTCGGCGACCGTGCCGTGCGCCTCCTGCTGGAGCGGCTCGAGGGCCGGACCGAGGCGGTGCACTTCGAGCTCACGCCCGTGCTGCGCGTCCGCTCCTCCTCCGTGCCGGGGGCACCGCGCCACCACCAGACCAGCCCGACACCCGCGGACACCACCACCGCGGATTCCCCCGATCACTCCTGACACCCGCTCACTCCCGACCACTCCTGACAGAAGGACGATGATGACCGACTGGACCGCCCGCTTCACGGCGCCCGCCGCCGCCCTGGACGCCGCCCCGCTGCTCCGCCGCGAGACCGCCCTCGAGACCGGGCACGGCGAGGTCGTCTCCGCGACCCTCCGCCTCTCGGCGCTGGGGATCGTCGAGGCCTGGATCGACGGCGAGCCCGTCTCGGACGAGCTCTTCACCCCGGGTTGGACGAGCTACGAGTGGCGCCTGCGCTACTCCGAGCACGACGTGACGAGCCTGATCTCGGGCGACTCGATCGTCCTCGCCCTCGCGCTCGGCGACGGCTGGTACCGCGGCCGGCTGACCTGGGGCGAGGGCGCCGAGCCCTACGGCACCGAGATCGCCGGCTTCGCGGAGCTGCGGATCACCTTCGCCGACGGCGCCGAGCAGATCGTCGCGACCGACGACTCCTGGCGCGCCGCGACCGGATCGACGACCGCCGACAGCATCTACGACGGCCAGGACATCGACGCCCGCCTCGAGCCGCAGGGCTGGAAGAGCGCCGGCTTCGACGACTCCGCCTGGACCGCGACCCGAGAGCTCGACGTCGACCTGGCGAAGCTCGAGCCGTACGTCGCGCCGCCGGTGCGCCGCCTCCGCGAGGTCGCGCCGCAGAAGATCTGGACGAGCCCGTCCGGCCGCACCCTCGTCGACTTCGGCGAGAACCTGGTCGGCTGGCTGCGCGTCGAGATCACCGGCCCGGAGGGGAGCGTCGTCACGCTGCGCCACGCCGAGGTCCTCGAGGACGACGAGCTGGGCGTGCGCCCGCTGCGCGAGGCGAAGGCCACCGACCGCTTCACCCTCTCGGGCGGCGCGGACGTCTTCGAGCCGACCCTCACCTTCCACGGCTTCCGCTACGCCGAGGTCGAGGGCTGGCCCGAGGAGTCGATCGCCGACGGCGCCCTCACCGCGGTCGTCGTCTCCAGCGACCTGCGCCGGATCGGCACCTTCCGCAGCTCCGACGACCTCGTCAACCAGCTGCACGACAACGTCTACCGCGGCATGGTCGGCAACTTCCTCGACGTGCCGACCGACTGCCCGCAGCGCGACGAGCGCCTCGGCTGGACCGGCGACATCGCCGCGTTCGCCTCGACCGCCGTCTACCTCGCCGACGCCGAGGACTTCCTCCGCGACTGGCTGCGCGACCTCGCCCTCGAGCAGGCGCACCACGACGGCGCCGTCCCGTTCGTCGTGCCGGACGTGCTGAAGCGCCGCGCGGCCGAGACCAGCTTCCCTCCCATGGACTCGACCGCGCTGTGGAGCGACGCCGCGGCCTGGGTGCCGTGGGCGGTCTGGGAGGCCTACGGCGACCCGACGGTGCTCGAGGAGTCGTTCGCCTCAATGGCCTCGCACGCCCGCCGGGTGCGCTCGAAGCTCTCCGACTCGGGGGTCTGGGACACCGGCTTCCAGTTCGGTGACTGGCTCGACCCCGACGCGGCGCCCGACAAGCCGGCCGACGCGAAGGCCGACACCGGCGTCGTCGCCACAGCCTGCGCTTACCGCACGGCCCGCATCGTCGCCGAGAGTGCCGCCGTGCTCGGCCGCACCGAGGACGCGCAGGAGTTCACCGAGATGGCGGCCGAGCTGCGTGCGGCCTTCCGCGCGAAGTACGTCGCGGACCAGCGCGTCTTCAGCGACTGCACGACCGTCTACTCCCTCGCGATCGTCTTCGGCCTGCTCGACGACGACGAGCTCGGCTGGGCCGGCGACCGCCTCGCCGAGCTCGTGGCCGAGAGCGGCTACACGATCTCGACCGGCTTCGCGGGCACGCCCTTCATCACCGACGCGCTCTCCTCGACCGGTCACATCGACGCCGCGTACCGCCTGCTGCTGCAGCGCGAGTGCCCGTCGTGGCTGTACCCGGTGACGATGGGCGCGACCACGGTCTGGGAGCGCTGGGACTCGATGCTGCCCGACGGCACCATCAACCCGGGCGAGATGACGAGCTTCAACCACTACGCGCTCGGCGCCGTCGCCGACTGGCTGCACCGCGTCGTCGGCGGCCTCGCGCCGCTGGAGCCCGGCTACTCCCGCCTCCTGGTCGCCCCGCAGCCCGGCACCGACCTCGACTGGGCGGAGTCCACGCTGGAGACCCCGCACGGCCTCGCCTCGGTCCGCTGGGACCGCCGCGGCGACGCGATCGAGCTGGCCGTCACCGTCCCGGAGGGCGCGACCGCCGTCGTCCGCACGGCCGGCACCGAGGACCGCGAGCTCGCCTCGGGCGCGCACACGCTGACGCTCTGAGTGCGGAGGGGGCCGTGCCGGGAGGGGCGGCCCCTCGCTGCTCGGTCTCGCGCCGTCATCCCTGGGAGATGTAGCTGCGGAGGAGCGAGACGAAGCGTCCGTCCGGCACGTCGGATCCTCGGAGGATCATGCGCAGCCCCCTTGCTCCGGCGAGTCTGCGAAGGACTGCCGCCGCGTCCCGCCGCGCCCCTGTCCCTGCGCTCTCGCCGATCCGCCATCCCCCGACTTCGGCGGGCTCGTACTCGTCTCGGATCGACAGCAGGTTGAAGAGATCGACGAGATCCTTCTGCCTGCGGCCGGACTCGTAGGCGAGCGCCTTCACGATGAGGGCTCTCTCGACCCCGGGGACTCTCGTGCGGAAGCGCACCGGCGTGCCGTCGAGCAGGATCGCCGTCACCTCGAGATCGAGCATGCCGACGAGGGCGAGATGCAGTCCCGGTGCGCTGTCGAAGGAGCGCCCACCGTACTCGGCGGGTTCGAAGGCGCCGGACGTCGCCGGAACGAGCACGTCGATCACGCGGTCGTCCAGCACGTACCGGTTGCTCGCCTGCGCGCGGTATCCGCGGTCGGTCAGCAGGTCGTGGAGGGACCCCGCGGCGGCGATCGTCGGGGACACGGCAGCGTCCGCGTCCATGGTCCGCCGGGCGATCGTCGCGGCACGTCCGAACGCGGCGCTGAGCAGAGCGGTCATCTGCCCACCGATGATGCAGGCCTCCGCGAGGCCTGAGATCGCGAGCGACGCATCGCGAAGGGCCTGGAGCGCGGCGTCCTCGGAGCGCGAGGTCGAGGCGAGCGTGACGGACCTCATCGCGTCTCCGACGTCCAGGGCAGCAGAAGGCGATCCACTGCGTCGTCCGCGTCCGCACCGCCACTGGCGAGGACGTCCCATGCGGTGAGGAGAGGGTCGACCGTCCTGCCCCCGGGTGTCCAGGCGGCCGCGGTCGCCCGGATCGTCGGGTCCCTCGGAATGACGACGCGCAGTGTGGCCTCGCGGGAGTCGGTCTCGGCGAAGCCGACGCTCTCCAGCGCGAGGCCGCGATCGGTGTAGAGGACGGCGGACCTCGGAATCCTCCACGGTGCCAGCAGGTCGGCGGCCGTGTCTCCGGAGAGCAGTGCCGGCACGCCCGCCGCGGCGGCGAGCTCCGCCTGCTCGACGACCGGTCGGACCGAGTACCAGTACTGGGAGAGCCCACCCGGGCCCGGGTACTCCGCCAGGAATCGCCGGATGAGCGCCTGCGGGTCGCGGGCGGTCCAGCCGTGCTCGGTCCGCTCGGCGAGGAGCGGGTCGGCGCGCAGCAGCTTCGAGATCGACATCTGCGAGACGCCGCACTCCGCCGCGAGCTCCGTCTGCGAGCGGGGCTCGCGGGTCCTGATCAGCGCGCGCAGGAGGGCGAAGCGCGCGTACGGCACACGCCGGGGGACGGCGGGCCGTTCGTCCGTCGCGGACGACAGGTCCTGCCTGTCCAGGATCACCGTGCCGTCGTCCGTGCCGAACAGCGCGAGCCGCGGGTCGTCGAGAGCGAGTCGCCGCGCGATCGCATTCGCTCGCGGCACGACGAACCCGGTCACGGTGCCGTCGGTCGACCGCTTCGCCTGGGCGCGCATCTCCGAGGCGGTGGGCGGCCGCGGGGTGATGACGAGGCGCACGTGCAGGTCCGCGCCGGAGGGCGTGGTGATCCGCAGCTCGCGGAAGCCGGTGATGCGCGTGCTGAGCCCGACGTCGAGCAGCAGCTCGCTCAGGCGTGCGGAGAGGTCGTCGCGGCTCATGTCCCCAGTCTAAAACCATGCGAACGAAATCGTTCGGAAGGTTTTAGAGAACTGGCGCGGTACGTCGCGCGGGTCACGCCGCGACGGCGTCCTCCAGCGGGTCGGTGGGCTCGTCCGGTTCGAAGGAGTCCGGCTCGGCGAGGACAGCGACCGGCGCGAGAGGGGTCTGTGCCGCGGGGTCCACGTCGTCCTGCACCGGTGCCGCGACCTCCGCCAGGCGTGCCCGCTCGACGGCCGCGATCAGCACCGCGAAGGCGACCTCGAGGGTGTCGGTGTCGCGGAGCAGGACGCGCTCGCCGGTCGCGGCGTCCAGGCGCAGCGTGCGGAAGACGGGCTGCGGCAGGTCGTCGGCGAAGGTGATCAGGCCGTGGACGACGCCGGTGCGGCGGGCGCGGGCGATCCAGCGGTTGGAGTGGGTGCGGAGAAGGATCATGACCGGGACCGTCCTGGCTGCTGGTGGTGAGCGGTGAGGGGGGAAGTGGATCCTCTCCGAGCATCCTGCACAGGAGCCCCGCGTGCCTGTGCTTGACAGAAGAGTCCTCGAGCGTCAGCGGACTCTCGCCCGCGCTCCGGCCGCCGCCCGCAGGGCCTCGACGAACTCCGGCACCACCGGATTCCCGGTGTCGTGGACCAGCACCCCGATCTCGCGGACGGCCCGCGGATCGTCGATCGGGATCTCGCGCACGCCGTCCTCGATCGAGGACGGGCTCGGCGGCAGGATCGTCAGGCCGAGACCCGCCGCGGCCAGTCCGCGTGCGGCCCGGTAGTCGCCCACCTCGAAGGCCGGCTCGGGGTCGCGCCCCTCGAAGGACAGCAGTCGCCGGGCCGACTCGTGCAGTCCGTAGCCGGGCGAGAGCATGATCAGGTCGAGGCCGCGCAGCTCCTCGACCGTCACGGAGCGGCGGGAGGCGAGCGGGTGCCGGTCGTCGACGACGGCGAGCAGCGGTTCCGTGTAGAGGGTGGTCGTGGTGGTGCCCGGCAGCTCCGGCGGGTCGGCGACGATCGCCAGCTCCGACTCGCCGTCGGCGACGGCTCGCAGGCACAGCGCGCGCGAGCCGTGGCGGAGGCCGAAGCCGACGCGGGGCCAGCGGCGGCGGAAGCGCCGGATCACGTCGGGCACGAACGTCTCGCCGAGCAGGGTCTGGAAGGCGATCGCGATGCGGCCGTCCTCGAGGTCGCGGGCCTGCTGCACCTCGGTCAGTCCCGCGCGGATCAGCGCCAGGCCGTCCTGCGCGACGTCCGCGAGCCGCCGCCCGGCCTCGGTCAGCACGACGCCGCGGCCCTCGCGACGCACCAGCGGGGCGCCCACCAGCTCGGACAGGCGCGCGAGCGAGCGGCTGGCGGTGGGCTGCGGCACGCCGAGCTCGGCGGCCGCAGCGGTGACGCTCCCGGTCTGCGCGACGGCGACGAGCGTCGGCAGCAGCCGGAGGATCGCGGGCTCATCCATGTCTGCAGCGTATAGGTCGGCACGCGACAGGCATTGGTCATGCGCTTCACGCGGTTCTAGCCTCGGAGGATGAGCACCAGCGTCCACCCCGCCGTCGACGCTCCCACCGTCTCGCAGCGCCGCCTGACGATCGCGCTGCTCGCCGCCGGCGTCGCCACCTTCGCCGAGCTCTATGCGGTGCAGGGCGTGCTCCCGCAGTTCTCCCGCGAGTGGGGGATCTCCGCGTCGGACGCGGCACTGACGGTCTCGGCGGCGACCGTCGGACTCGCGCTGATGGTGCTGCCCTGGGCGTCGATCGCCGAGCGGATCGGTCGGCTGGAGTCCATGCGGATCGCGGTGCTCTCCTCCGTCGTGCTCGCTCTGCTCGCCTGCGTCGCGCCGTCCTTCGAGGTGCTGCTCGTGCTGCGGTTCCTCAGCGGCGCGGCGCTCGGCGCGGTGCCGGCACTCGCCGTGGCGGCGATCCACGACCGGGTCGGCGGGGCGGGTGCGACCGCCGCCGCCGCGGCCTACGTCTCCGGGACGACGCTGGGCGGGGCCGCCGGACGGCTGCTCGCCGGTCCGCTCGCCGCGGTGGTCGGCTGGCGGGGCGCGCTGCTCGCCGTCACGATCGTCTGCGCGCTCGCGGCCGTCGCGTTCGTCCTGCTGGCTCCCCGGGGCGGTGTTGCGCGGGCGCCGCGGGGCGAGGGCGGCTGGCGCGGCAAGATCGCGCAGGTGCTCCGCGACCCGGTCCTGCTCGCGGTCGCCGCGCAGACGTTCTTCGTCGTCGGCGTGTTCGTCGCGGTGTACAACTACCTGGCCTTCCGGCTCGAGGCCGCGCCGTTCGCGCTGCCGCCGGCGCTCGTCTCGCTGCTCTTCCTCACCTACCTCGCCGGCACCGCGACCTCCCGGCTCGCCGGCGTCTGGGCGCCGCGGCTCGGCCCGCGGGTGCTGATGCGGATCGGCGTCGCGGCGATGATCGTCGGCCTGCTCGTGATGCTCTCGGGGCTGATCGTCGTCGTCGTCATCGGGCTCGTCCTCTTCTCGGCCGGCTTCTTCGCCGTGCACGCCACCGGCGCGGCCTGGACCGGCGCGCGGGCCGCCCCCGCCCTCCGCGGCCACGCCGGCGCCGTCTACACGATCGCCTTCTACGTGGGCTCGGGCGTCGGCGGCTGGCTGCTCGGCTTCGTCGTCGAGGCGGGCGGCTGGGGCGCGCTGACCGCGGTGATGATCGCCCTGCTGCTCGTCGGCGCCGGCTGCGTGAGCCTGCCGAGCCGCGCGAGCGTCGCCTCCGTGCGCTGACGGCCTGGCCGGTCGCCGTGCTTCTGCGACAGGATGGGGGCTCGCGCACGGAGTGGGGGACTTCATGGCCGACAGCACCCGGACGGATCCGCGGTTCCATCCCGCCTACCAGCGCGGGTACCGGGGGCAGGGGGCCTCGGGGCTCCCGGCTGATCGGGCGTCGTCCTCCGAGGAGCGGTTCCGACGCCCTCGCGGAGGTGACTCGGTCGGCGGTCGGCGTCGGGCGACGGCTCCCGAGGAGGTGGCGCCGGTCCGCGTGCGGCGACCGGGCCCGGCGCGGCTGCCGAGCTCCTCGCTTCCGCCGATCGCCTCGCCACTGCCGAGTGGCGCCGCGGGCGTCGAGCCGGACGGGGAGCCGGCGCCGGTCGATGACATCGAGACGGAGTCCGCGCCGGCCGCTCCGCGCAGGCCGTCCGCGCTGGATCGGCGCGTCCCGATCGCGCTCGCCGTGCTCGGCGGGCTCTTCCTGGTGGCCGGGCTGGGCCTGGTCTGGAACGTCACCTCGACGATGTACGGCACTGTCGGGTTCCAGCAGACCGAGTTCGATCAGTTCGTCAGCGCGCTGACCAGCTACCTGGCCGGCCCGGCCATCACCATCGGGCTGCTCTCGGTCGGCGCGGCGATCGCCGTGCGGGTGGCGCGCTCGTGACCGGACGCGGAGGCTGGTGGCGTCTGCTCCTGGGATACACCGCACTGCTGTGGGCGCTGGCCCTCGGGGCCTGCGTTCTGGCGGCGGTGCAGCCCGACAACTGGAGCTACTCCGACGGTGACGATGTGCCGTTGGCGGCGATCGTGTCGAGTCTGCTCTGGCCGGTCGCGCCGGCACTCGGCACCGCGGCCTTCGCGATGACCGCGGCGACCCTCGCGATCGGACTCGTGCGCGCCGGCCCGGGCTCCGAGGCCGCCGCCACCGACGTGGTCGGCGACCCGGGGGAGGACGCGGAGCTCGGCGAGGGCGTCCTCGTCGAGCTGCTGCCCGCGGGAGGCGGTCGCCGCCGCTCCTGACGATGCGGTCTCCCTCCGCGGGCGGCCGTGCGACAGGATGAGACTCCGAGTGCACGAGGCGGGGGCGGTCATGGTCGACAGCAGCAGAACGGATCCGCGGTTCCACGCCGCCTATCAGCGCGGGTACCAGGGGCCCGCGCCGGAGGTGCGCCACCGCGAGGAGGAGGCGTACCGACGCCCGCGGCGGGCGGGAGGGCGGGCCGCGCGGGTGGATTCGGGCCCGCCCCTGGAAGTGGCTGAGCCGGAGTCGCCGTTCGCCGGCCTCTCGTTCGTGCCGGATCCCGCCGATGTCGAGGCCACCGAGGAGAGGGACGTCGCGGAGACGCCGCAGCCCGAGGCGCCGACGGCTGTGCGTCCTCTGGGCCGACGGGTCCCGCTGACCCTCGCCGTCGCCGGCGTCGTGCTCATCCCGCTCGGGCTCGCCGCGCTGTGGTGGTCGACGCTCGCCATCTACACGACGAGCACGGTCTACGAGCGGCTGGAGTACGAGCAGTACGTCCGGCTGCTGCTGCAGTTCAGCGCCACGCCGCTGCTGACCGTGGGCTTCGCCTCCCTCGCCGCCGCCGTCGTCGTGCAGGCCGTCCGGCGGTCGCGCGCATGACGCCGGGTCGCGCCTGGTGGATCGGGGCGGTCGTCCTCGATCTGGTCCTCTGGGCCGCGCTGCTCGCGATCCCGGCGATCATCCTCGTGCTGCCGAACCAGTGGCAGGGCGACTCGCTGACCGCCCCGATCGAGATCGTCTGGCGGGCGGCGCTGTCCCAGGCGGCAGGGCCGGTGATGACCGCGGCGCTCGGGCTGCTCGTGGTGCTCGCCGTCGCGGCGGCGCAGCACCGCCGGGTGCGGCCCGCGTCCGCGGACAGTGAGGACGCCCCCGACGGCTGGGTCGAGGGCGAGCTCGTCGAGCGCTGACGGCGCGCGGTCTCGATACGCCGCTGCGCGGCTACTCGACCAGCATGCAGGGGCCGCTCCGCTGCTACTTCGCGAGGGCTCCGAAGCGGAAGAGGTAGGTCGCGTCGAGGGTGTCCTCGATGCCGGTGACACCCGCGGCGGCGACGACGGTCTCGCGGCCCTGGAGCAGCGGGACGATCGGGGCGTCCGTCGCGGTCTGCGCCTGGATCTGCTCGATCGCGGTGGCGCGCGCGGCGGGGTCGGTCGCGGTCGCCTCGGTGTCGATCAGGGCGTCGACGGCCGGGTTCGAGTAGCCGTTCGCGACCGAGGCGCCGGTGGTCGAGTAGGCCGAGCGGAGGAAGTTGTCAGGGTCCGGGTAGTCCGGGAAGAAGCCGAGCTGGTAGGCCGGGTAGCCGGCGTCCGGCGAGAGCTGCTTCACGTAGCTGGTCCACTCGGTCGACTGCAGGTCGACGGTGAACAGGCCCGACGACTCCAGCTGCGACTTGATCAGCGCGTACTCCTGGTCGGAGTCCGGGCCGTAGTGGTCCGAGGTGTACTGCAGCGGCAGGGTCACCGGGGTCGAGACGCCGGCGGCGCTGAGGATCGCGGCGGCGGCGTCCGCGTCGGGGGTCGTGCCGTAGGCGTCGGCGAAGGCCTGCGTCGCGCCGGTCTGCCCGTCGAGCACGACGGAGTAGGCGGGCGTGTAGGTGCCGCGGTAGACCTGCTCCGACAGCTCGTCGCGGTCGACCAGCGAGGCGACGGCCTGGCGGATCGCGAGCTTCTGCTCGGGAGTGCCGCCGGGCTGGGTGTTGACGTTGAAGGTGAGGAAGCGCACCGAGCCGCCGGGACCGTCGACGACCTGCAGGTCGGAGTTGCCGCGCAGGTCCTCGACGTCGGTCGCGGTGAGCGAGCGGTAGGCCACGTCCACGGCGCCGTTCTCCACGTCGAGCCGCAGGTTGGTCGACGAGGTGTACGGCCGCAGCACGACGTCGGCGGTCTTCGGCGCGGGGCTCGAGGTCGACTCGTTCGCGGCGAGCTGCAGCAGTCCGCCGGCCTCGTAGTTCTGCACGGAGTAGGGCCCGGAGCCGATCACGTCGGCGTCGTCGAGCAGTGCGTCGGCGGGGAAGACCTCCTCGTCCACGATCGGCCCGGCCATGCTCGAGAGCACGTACGGCCAGGTCTGGTCGTTCGGCACCGCGAGGGTGAAGACGACGTCGTCGCCGTCCTGCGCGACAGACTCCATGTTCGCGAGCAGCGGCGACGGGCCGTTGTCCGCGGCGATGTCGACGACGCGCTGGAACGAGAAGACCACGTCCGACGCGGTCAGCTCGTCGCCGTTGGAGAAGGTCAGGCCGGGCGCGATCGAGCAGCGGTAGGTCGTCGCGTCGTCGAAGCCGCACTCCTCGGCGGCCTCGGGGACGGGCGTGGTCGAGCCGTCCGCGTAGCTCAGGAGGTGCTGGTAGATCTGGTTCTGCGGCGTGAAGCTGCCGCGGTCCCAGGCCCCGGCCGGGTCGAGCGAGACGATCGAGTCGGTCGTGCCGATGACGAGGCGCTCGCCCGAGGCGGAGTCGCTCGAGCTGCCGGGGGCCGTGCAGCCGGCGAGGGCGACGGCGGTGCCGAGGGCGGCGAGGGCGCCGAGGGCGCGGAGTGTCTGCATGCTGCTGCTTTCGTCCGTGGTGCGGGGGAGTGGTGGAGATCTAGAGGGTCGCGAGCCGGAAGCGGTCGAGCGCGTCGGCGCCGTCGACGAGGTCGGCCAGCAGCTCGCCGAGCACGGGCCCGAATTTGAAGCCGTGGCCGGAGAAGCCGGTCGCGAGGGTGACGCGGCCGACGCGGTCGAGCACGAAGTCCTCCGTCGGCGTGATGTCGTAGAGGCAGGAGATCGGGTCGGCGCTCGCCGCGTCGACACCCGGCAGCCAGTCGGCGACGTACTCGACGAGCCGGGCGAGCCGCTCGGGCTCGGCGCGGAAGTCGCGGTGGTCCGGATCGACGACGCGGCCGGTGCCGTGCTCGCCGACCTTCACGCCGACGCCCGGGGTCGCCAGGCCGTAGATCGTCGGCTCGTCTCCGCGGTGGTGCACGAAGCTCGGCCAGGCGTCGAGCGGCAGGTCCGTCGTGAAGTGCGCGGGCTGCTCCTGCGTGATCCGCAGCGGCGGGAGGGAGCGGCCGGCCGCGGCGACCAGCCCGCCCACGAGTCCCGGCGTCCAGGAGCCGCCGGCGACGACGACCGCGTCCGCGAGCAGCGGGCCCTCGTCGGTGACGACGCGGACGCCGCCCTCGCGCTCCTCGATCGCCCGGACGCCGGTGCTCGCGCGGACGACCGCGCCGTGCGACTCCGCGGAGCCGAGCAGCGCCTCGATCGCCGCGGCGGCGTCGAGCCGTCCGCCCTCCGGGTGCAGCAGCACGTCGGTCTCGAAGCGCAGGCCGGGCCAGCGCGCGGCGGCCTCGGTCGCGTCGAGCCGCTCGACCGGGATGCCGTCGCGGGCGAAGGCCTCCTCGATCGCGAGCAGCGCGAAGGCGTCGCCGTGGTCGATCGCGCCGGTGGCGGTGAAGAGGCTCCGGCCCGACTCCTGCTCGAGCCGTGCCCACTCGGCGGCGGCCCGGCCGGTCAGCGCGCGGTAGTCGTCCTCCGCGTAGCCGCGGCGGAAGATGCGGGTCTCGCCGTGCGAGGAGCCGCGGTCGTGGCCGCGCTCGAACCGCTCGAGCAGCAGCACCCGGTCGCCGCGCTCGGCGAGGGCGCGCGCGGTGGCGGCGCCGACGAGGCCCGCGCCGACGACGACCACGTCGCGGCCGCTCACCGGGCGCCCACGGCGTCGACCAGCCGCCGGGCAGGCATGGCCGCGCGCACGGCGGCCTCGTCGGGGAACTGCTGAGCGGCGAAGCGGGCCGGGGCGTAGAGCTCGGCGTCGCCGAGGGTCGAGACGCCCTGGAGGACCAGCTCGGCGACGAGACGGCCGAGACCGGGCCCGTGCGTCACTCCGGATTCGTTGTCGCCCGCGGCGACGAACAGCCCGGGCAGCTCGGGGACGGGGCCGGCGAGGAAGCGGCGGTCGGCGGTGTAGGAGACGACGCCCTGCGTCCACTCGGTGTCGCGCAGCGCGTCGGCGGAGGCGGGGAGCAGTCGCGCGATGAGCGGGGCGAGGTGCGCGTCCATCGCCTCGACCAGGTCGGTGCGCTGCGGGCGGCGGTCGGCGGCGGACTCGCCGAGCGGCTCGTAGCCGACGCCGTTGCCGTAGGTGAGGCCGCCGAGGTGCTCGCGGACCCAGAGGCCGCCGAGCTCGGGCAGCATCAGGGTCGGCAGGTGCGGGAGGCCGAAGGGCGCGGTGGTGAGGCGGCTCGCGACCACGCGGGCCAGCGGGAGGCGGCGGCCGAGCGGGGCGAGCAGCTCGTTCGTCCAGGACCCCGCCGCCAGCACGACGCTGTCGCCGGAGAAGATGCGGCCGTCGGCGGTGCGGACGCCGCTCGCGCGGCCGTCGGTCGCGAGGACCTCGGTGACGGGCGCGTGCTCGACGATCTCGACTCCGGCCGCGCGGGCCGCGGCGACCAGGGCGAGCGCGGCGTCGGGAGCGCTGATCTGGATGCCGTCGGGCTGGAGGAAGCCGCCGGTGACCGCGTTCGCGTCGAGGCCGGGGACGAGCTCGGCGGCCTCCTGCGGCGAGAGCTCGCGCGCGCCCTCCGGGCGCAGCGGGTGCTCGGCGAGCGGGCCGAGGTGGTCGCGGACGCCCTCCTCGGTGACGGCGAGCCAGGCGCTGCCCGTCTCGCGGAGGAGGATGTCGACGCCGCCGCGGTCGGGGTCGACGGCGAGGGCGCGGTAGAAGTCGAGGCCGTACTGCTCGAGGTCGCGCTCCGACTCGTTCCAGTACCAGGCGTAGCCCGCGGCCCACAGCCCGACGAAGCCCGCGCCGGCCGCCGTGGTGCCGCGCGCCGCGTCCCCCGACTCGACCAGCGTGACCCGGGCGCCCCCGCGCGCGAGGTGCAGCGCGGTGGCGGCCCCGAAGAGCCCGGCCCCGACGACGACGACATGCCTACTCATACTCGGTATCCAACCAGCGGGGCCCATGCCGGTCGAATCGATATGACGCCCCGAGTCCCTCCCTCCCCTCCGCGAGATGCCACTTGTGCACGCTTCTGTCGGCGTGTCGCGTGCACAAGTGGCATCTCGCGGGGCGCGACGGGGCGCGCACCAGGCCAGGGGGGCGGGGAGGAAACAGTTTCGGTAGGGTCGGGGCACCGTTGAGAGGAGGGGCCTGTGGCCCGCACGCCGGACACGCGCGTCACGCTGGACGTCGTCGCGGCGCACGCCGGTGTGTCGAAGGCGACCGCGTCGAAGGTGCTGAACGGCCGGCCGGGCGCCTCCGCCGCCACGCGCGCGCGGGTCGAGCAGTCCCTCCGCGAGCTCGGCTACAGCCCGAGCACCAGGGCGCCCCGGGTCGGCGGCGGCGTCACCGTCGTCTTCGACACCCTGCTCAGCGTCTACTCCCTGCGCGTGCTCGAGGGCGTCGTCGGAGGCGCGCAGAGCGAGCGCGTCGACGTCACCACGGGCGTCCTCGCGCCGAGCGGTTCCGCCGACGAGACGCTGCGCTTCGACGCCGCGTTCGTCCGCTCCGTCGCGGCGAAGGGGCACCTCGGGATCCTCGCCGTCACCACCGCGATCGACGCGGAGATCGTCGCGGCCGCCGCCGAGGCTGCGCTGCCGCTCGTCGCGGTCGATGCGCCGAACCCGCTCGACCCGTCCGTGGTCAGCGTCGGCTCGAACCACTGGGTGGGCGGGCAGCAGTCCACCGAGCACCTCGTCTCGCTCGGCCACCGGAGGGTCGCCTTCGTCGGCGGCGACGCCCGCAACCCGGGGCTGCGCGCCCGCTACGGCGGCTACCGAGAGGCGCTCGCCGCGGCCGGCCTGCCGGAGGACCCGGCCCTCGTCTCCGAGCAGGGGATGGGATCGGCTGAGCACGTCGTCCCTGCGCTCCTGGCTCTGGACGATCCGCCGACCGCCGTCGTCGCGACCAACGACATCGACGGCCTGCAGACGATCCGCGCCGCGATGGCAGCCGGCCTGCGCGTCCCCGAGGACCTGAGCGTGATGGGCTACGACGACACCTTCGCCGCGCTGCCGACCGCCGTGCTGCTCTCGACGGTGCACACCCCCATGCACGACCTCGGCCGCCTCGGCCTCGAGACCCTGGTCCGGATGCACGACGGCATCCCGCCCCTCTCGCACCGCATCGAGCTGGCCACCAGCCTCGTCGTCCGCGAGTCGACCGCCCCGCCGCGAGGGTGAGCGGCGAACCCGCTCAGCGCTTCTCGTCGTCCGGAACGTCGCCGATGTAGTCGGCGATGACCTCCGCCATGTTCTCGAGCGCTTCCCGATGGGACTCGATGTACTCCTGGTCGTACGCGGACTGCACGGCCAGCTCGATCCCCACGAGATTCGTCTCGGCCTTGCAGTCCATGTCCGCGGTGGCGGTCGCGATCTGCTCGGCGCCGACGTTCGAGGCGCCGACGCCCCACCGCGGATCGAACTCCGCGCTCACGGGATCCGGGTAGTCGAAGCCCCGCTTCGTCATGCAGGCGCTCCAGGCCCCGACCACCGCCTCGACGCGGCTGTCTCCGGAGGGGACCGGCGGTCCGCCGTCGGGGAGGGCGGACGGGTACCGGGCCGAGAACGCCCCGCCCCCGTCGCCGAGGGGGAAGGACCCGTGCACGGACATCGAGCACGCGGCGAATTCGTCGGGTGTGACCCCCGGCGGCATGCCACTCGGCAGGGCGCCGAGGTCCCCGCCCGCGCGTGCATAGCCGAAGCGACTCGCGTTATCCGGATCGAAGAACCCCCAGAGCTTCGACCTGATGTCCTCGACCTGGCCGTCGCCGAGGAAGGCGAGGACCGCCTCCTCGTCGAGGGGCCACTCGATCATCCGCTCGTCGTCGCCGTCGCGCAGGCAGGCGATCTGCTTCGCGCGCTCGGCGCGCACGAGCCGGAGGACCAGCTGCGTATCGGGGATGTACTGATCGATCGGCCGGACGATCTGCGACGGATCCGTCGGGGTGCTGATGGGACCGAGCGGTGGCTCGGGACGGGCGGGCTCCCCGCTCTCGTCCCCTGACGGCACTCCCGGCGCGCACCCGCTGAGAACACCGGCGACAGCGAGAGCAGACAGCAGGAGGACCACCGTCGCCCTCAGCGTTCGAGTCTTCACCGCGTTCCTCCGGCGGTCAGTCGATGTGCTCGACGATCACCGTCTGCGGCGTCGCGTAGCTGGTGCCCCATCCCGGCTCGAAGGGGACGTCACCACCGCCGGACAGGGTGAAGAATCCGCCGTTGTTGCCCGCACCCACTGTCTGCTGCGAGGTCAGCCGATCCGCGGCGGTGCCGCTGTTCGCGTAGCAGTGGTTGCCAGTGAAGAACTTCAGAAAATCGGTGCGGTCGCCGCAGGCCGGTCGGGTGATCGCGTGGGCGGGGGCTGCGGCGCTGATCGCGAGGCCGGCTCCGATGCCGGCAGCGACGATCGCCTTGGTCAGTGAATGCCTGGTCATGATGAGTGATCCCTTTTCTTCTCTTCGGGCTCGAGCGAGGACCGCACGCGGAAGGCGTCGGCGAGAGGCGGATCGCCGCGGAGAAAGCCGATCGAGGGTCGGCGTTCTTCCCTCTCCGAGCGGGTGATGCGGGCAACGGTAGAGGCCGTCGGCGGCAGTGGCCAGGGTCGGCGCGTAATCGACGGTCGGCTGTTCCGATCGAGGCGTTGCCCCGCGCCGTTGCAGGGGTTCGGCCCGGAAGAGAGGCGACGATACGCGCCGACCGTTCCCCTCGGCGATCGGCCTCGATAACCTCGCAGGGGTCGCCGGAGTGGTCGAGGCGTGAAGATATCGACATTCGGTGAAGCGATTGTTCGGGAATGTCTTCTCAAGGCTCTGCTGCGCCTTCTTCTGATCTGTCTTCTCATGAGAGGAGAGGACAGTCGCGCAAGAGACGGAGCGAGAAGAATCAGCACTATCGAGAGGCGAGAGGGAGAGCGCACCGTGACGGATTCGCCTGCTCCCCGACGGTCCCCGGTGGAGCGGCGGCAGCGGCTGCTGCTCTGGGCGGCGATCGCGGCGGCGGTCCTCTCGACCGCCGGGCTGGTGCTCTCGCTCTCGATCCGCTCGCCCGCGCAGCAGGCGGCCGACCAGGCCGCACCTCCGCCGACGACGCTCACGGAGCCGGTGGCGCGCCGCGTCCTCACCGGGACGGTCACCGTGCGGGGAACCGTCGCCGCGGCGAGCACGATCAGGGTGCTGCCGGCGGTCTCCACCGCGGGCGGAGCGGCGATCGTCACGGCGCTGCCCAAGGCGGTCGGTGCCGCCGTCCAGGCGGGGGACGTCCTCGCGCAGGTCTCGGGTCGACCGGTCCTCGCGCTGCCGGGGGCGACCCCCGCCTACCGCGACCTGAAGCCCGGGGCGGAGGGAGCCGACGTCGAGCAGCTGCAGAACGCGCTGGTCGCGCTCGGCCATCTGGCGGCCGACGACGTCGACGGGCACTTCGGCGGCGCGACGAAGGACGCGGTCGCCGCCCTCTACTCCGCTCGCGGCTTCGACGCGCTGACGACCGCCGACGTGAACGAGGGCGAGGCGGCCGAGCTGAGCGGCGCCCAGCAGGCCGTCGTCACCGCCCAGCAGCAGCGCGCCAGCGCCGCGCTCGAGTTCGCTCAGGCCGTCGACGACGTCGCGCAGGCCCAGGCGCGGCTCGCGGTCGAGTTCGCCACCCGCGCCGAGGGCGACGCCGAGGACGCCCTCGCGGCGCTTCGAGCACGCACGGGGGTCGAGATGCCGCTCGCGGAGACCGTCTTCATCCCCTCCTTCCCCGTCACCGTGGGCAGCCTCGACCTCGCGGTCGGAGCGCCGCTGGCGGGCGCGACCGGAGCGCTGATCACCCTCGACGTCGGCGATCCCGTCGTCTCCGCGGTCGTGCCGGCCGGCCGCGAGCAGTCCCTCGCCACCGGGCAGAGGGTCGTGGTCGTCGACGACGTCGACCACCGGGAGGCCGAGGGGACCGTCACCGCGCTCGGCGCCTACAGCGGGGGAGGCGCCGCCGAGGGCGCGGCGGAGGGCACGGAGTCCGCGCCCGGCTTCCCTCTCACGGTCACGCCGTCGCCGGCACTGCCCGCCGACTGGCGCGGCCGGAACGTCCGGGTGACGGTCACCGTCGGCGAGACTCCGGCGCCCGTCCTCGTCGTGCCGGTCGTCGCTGTGCAGTCGGCCGACGACGGCACGACCTTCGTCACCGTGCTGCAATCGGAGGGCGGGCAGCGCGTGGCCGTCCCGGTGTCGACGGGGCTGATCGCCGAGGGCGAGGTCGAGGTCACTCCTGCCGAGGGCGCCGTGCTCGATGAGGGCGACCGTGTCGTCGTCGGCTGAGTCCGGGGCTGAGGCCGAGGCCCCCGTGATCTCACTCGTCGACGTCCGCCGTAGCTTCCCCGGCCCGCCCGAGACGACCGTGCTCACCGGGATCGACCTCACCGTCGCGCGCGGCGACTACCTGGCGCTCGTCGGGCCGTCCGGCTCGGGCAAGACGACCCTCCTCCACCTCCTCGGCCTCCTCGACACCCCGAGCGGAGGCGAGTACCGCTTCGACGGCATCGAGGTGGTCGGGCTGACCGAGGTACAGCGCACCTCCCTGCGCGGGCTGCGCATCGGCTTCGTCTTCCAGGACTTCCACCTGCTCAGCCATCGCACCGCGACCGAGAACGTGGCGCTCGGTCTCCTCTACGCCCGGATCCGCACGGCGGAGCGCACGGCGCGAGCTCGGGAGGCGCTGGAGCGCGTCGGGCTCGGCCATCGCCTCGACGCGCTGCCGCGGACCCTGTCCGGCGGCGAGCGGCAGCGGGTGGCGATCGCCCGCGCGCTCGTGATCCGGCCGAGCCTGCTGCTCTGCGACGAGCCGACCGGCAACCTCGACTCGGGCTCCGCGGAGCGCGTGCTCGACCTCTTCGACGAGCTGCACGCCGACGGGGTCTCGGTCGTCGTCGTCACCCACGACTCCGCGACCGCCGCCCGTGCCGGCCGGACGGTCCGGATGCGCGACGGGCGCCTGCGCTGATGGCGCCGTCGCTCCCGACCAGCGGTCTGCGAGCCGCCGACCTCCTGCGCGAGGCGCTGGCCGGGCTGGTCCAGCGCCCGACCCGCACGGTGCTCACCCTGCTCGGCCCGCTGCTCGGCGTCGGCGCGTTCGTCGTCGTCCTCGGGCTCACGGCGACGGCGTCCGGGCAGATCTCCCAGGAGTTCTCGCTGCTGCAGGCGACGCAGGTGACCGTCACCGACGCGGGCGGGAGCGACGCCTCCGACACCGTCGACAGCTTCCCGCCCGACGCGGAGAGCAGGGCGGACCGGCTGGACGGGGTCGTCGCCTCCGGAGTGAGCTGGACGCTGCCGAGCGGGTCCACCCCCGTCTCCGCTCGTCCGGACGGGCTCGGCTCAGCCGTCCCGATGACCGTCGCGGCGGCCACTCCGGGCTGGTTCGGAGCCGCCGAGGTGTCGTTCCGCTCCGGCCGCGCGATTCAGCAGTGGGAGGAGGAGCGGGGAGTCCCGGTCGCCGTGGTCGGGGCGGGAGCGGCGCGGCAGCTGGGCCTGCCGCCGGTGGCGGGCGAGGCGAGCGTCTTCCTCGGCGGGGTCGGCTACACGGTGGTCGGGATCCTCGGCGAGGCCGGGCGCGACCCGCTCGCCGCCTCGACGATCTACCTGCCGGCCGCGGTCGCCCGGCAGGTCTACGGGCCGCCGAGCACGAGTGCGCCGGCCGTGCTGCTCGTGGAGACGGAGGTCGGCGCCGCCGGTGTCGTCGCGCAGCAGCTCCCGATCGCGCTGCGGCCGGATGCTCCCGCGACGATGAAGACCTCCGCGCCGCCGGATCGCTTCGCGCTGGCGGAGAGCGTCACCGCCTCGCTCGCGGAGCTCTTCCTGGCGCTCGCCGCGGTGATCCTCCTGATCGGGGCGGTCGGCATCGCGAACACGACGCTGGTGGCGGTGCTCGAGCGGACCCCCGAGATCGGACTGCGGCGCGCGATCGGCGCTCGGCCGCGCCACGTCTTCCTGCAGATCCTGCTCGAGACCGGGATCACCGGGACCCTCGGCGGTCTGCTCGGCACGACCGCCGGCATCGCGGTCGTCGTCGCGAACGCGGCCCTGCAGCAGTGGACCGCGATCCTCGATCCGCTGGTCACGGCGAGTGCACCGCTGCTCGGCACCCTCGTCGGGGTGCTTGCCGGGCTCTCACCGGCGATCCGGGCCGCGCGGATCGAGCCGATCGAGGCGCTGCGGCGGTGAGCGTCGGCGTGGCGGCGGTCAGGCGGTCGCGCCTCGCGAGGCGCGCCGCACGCCGAGCAGCACGACCAGGCGGAGGAAGCCCACCAGTCCCGTGCCCAGCAGTGCGGCGAAGAGCAGCAGCACGGCGACTCCCGCGACCCAGGTGGTGTCGCCGCTGACGTCCTCGACCAGGAACTCGAGGCAGAACAGCGCGAGGCCGACGTAGGCGAGGACGAGCACGACGATCGTGCCGGGGCGGTGCAGGCGCTGGCGCGGGGTGCGCCAGAGCGCCGGCGGCTCGAGCCAGCGGCGGAGCAGGCGGATGACGAGGGTGCCGACGAGGCCGGTCAGGCCGGCGCCGATCAGCACGACGCCGGAGGAGCCGAGGGGCGTCGAGTTCAGTCCGGCCAGCGAGAGTGCGATCCCGACGCCGACGAAGACGGCGCCGAGCCCCCCCGCCGCCATCGCCGACCACATGCCGAAGCCGCCGCGGAGCACGCTCTCGCGCTCGGGGCGCGGCTCGAGGGGGGCGTCGACGAGGCGCTGCGGAGCGGGCGGGGTGGAGGAGGCGGGAGAGGCAGTAGCGGAGGCGGCCGCGGGCTCGCCCCAGGCGGGTGCCGCCCCCGTCGTCTCGACCACGTTCTCGCGGACCGGGATGTAGCGCAGCGGCGCGTCGATGCGGACCTCCGGGCGACCGCGGACGACGGCCGTCGCGCTCACGGGGACGCCGCGGAAGAGGAGGACGGGCGCGAGCAGAAGGGAGCCGGACGGGTCGATCGACCACTCCGGGGTCTGCGGCGGGGCGCCGTACCACTCGGCGGAGGACGAGCCGGCGAGGGTGAAGGAGATCGGGCGGTCCGCGACGAAGGTCGTCGGGGGGAGGTCGGTGCGGCCGAGGTTGCGGACCGTCGCGGTGACCCGCCACCAGTCGTCGCCCGCGTGCGACAGGCGCACGTCGATGTCGACCAGCGAGGCCGGCTTCGCGCGGCGCCGGCCGATGACGACGGCGACCACGGCGGCGGCCGCGACGATGAGGCCGCCGAGCAGGCCGACGACTCCGAGAACGATCTCCATGGGGCCAGTCAACCATCCGGGCGGGCGCGGGCGGCCGGGGGTGCGGGCGGGGTGGATCTCGATACGCGCGCGGGGCGCGCTACTCGATCAGCAGGGACGGAGCGCCTCGCGCGCTACTCGATCAGCACGAGCTGCGCGCGCTGGTCGAGTGGTGGCGGAGTCATGGTGGTCGAGTAGCCGCGGAGCGGCGTATCGAGACCTGGCGTGCAGGGGGTGGTGGATCTCGATACGCGCGCTCCGCGCGCTACTCGATCAGCATGCTCGGCACCCGGGCGCCCCACCGCGGGGTTTGGCGGCTCGCAGCGGGGTCCGCATACTGGAGGACCGCCCCCAACAGGGAGCGTTCAGCTGCGACAGCGGAGGGTGGAGCGGTGTCGACCGTGCGTGACCGGGCCCTCGCGGCCCGCCGAACCGCCAGCCCCCTGCCTCTCGCAGTGGGTGCCGCGGGGATCGTGGTGAGCCTCGCGCTGGCCGTTGTGGCCGCCTCCGTCGCCTCGGCGCCCGTCCGCGTGCTCGGTCTGCCGCTGCCGCTGGTGCGCGGCAGCGCCGTCTGGCTGAGCGTCGCCGGCTACGTCCTGACGCCGCTGCTCGTCTTCCTCGCGACCGGCTGGGACCTCTCCTCCCAGCGCGCGCACTCCCTCCGCGACGCCCGCCGCTTCGTGCCCGACG